>JALSNC010000264.1 GCA_026987195.1 Desulfobulbaceae bacterium
TTCCGCTCCCCATGCGGCAGATCGAGCTGAAGATTACACTGCCTGACGGGAAATGAGTTCGGGCGGCTCTTCGGCATACTCCCGCCGAATGCGATCGAAGTCGCGCTGGCGGGCGACAAAGGCCTCCACCACCACGGGATCATACTGGTAGCCGGCCCCGACCACGATGGCCTCCACCGCCTGGCGGTGGGTGTACATCTCCCGGTAGAGGGTGCAGCTGGTCATGGACTCGTAGGAATCTGCCACCGCCATGATCCGGGAACTGAGCGGAATCTCCTTGCCTTTGAGACCCTGGGGATAGCCGGTGCCGTCCCACCGTTCATGGTGAAAGTAGGCGATGCTCTTGGCCATGGCCAGAAATCCGCTCCCCTCGCCCTGGGCCTCCATGGCCTTGATCACATCACCGCCGTTGATGGTATGACGGCGGCAGATCTCCTGCTCCTCCGGTGTCAGTTCGCCCCGTTTCATGAGGATGGCATCGGGAATGGAGACCTTGCCGATGTCATGGAGGACCACGGCCTGCCTGAGGTTGTAGATGTAGGAAGCACTCAGGCGCTCTCCCGGCTCCCGGCTCCGTGCCAGTTCCTTTGCCAGGACCGTACAGTATTCCCGGATCCTTTCCAGGTGCCTGCCCTGGGTGATATCCCGGTGCTCGGAGAGGCGGGCCAGGGCAAGGATGGTGGCGGTTTCGGTCATCTTCACCAGCTCCAGCGACCGGACCAGCTCCTGCTCCAGCAGCTTGCGCCTGGAGACATCCCGGACCACAAGCTGCAGACCAAGGACCTGGTTGTTTCTCTTGAGCAGGGTGCCGGAGATCTCCGCATCCACCTGCCTCCCGTCCGCCCGCTCCAGCCGGAGCTGAAACCCTGTCACGGACCGGCCGCCGGCAAGGCGCGCCAGCAGATCATCCCTGACCCGCTGCCGATCGCCCTCGGCGACGAACTCCAGCAGCGATACCCGATCCTCCCTGTCCAAAGCCACCTGCATGTGCCGAAAGAAACGGGGACTGGCATGGAGGATATCGCCCTGGTCATTGACCAGGAGCACGTCATCGGCGATCTGCCCGAGCAGGAGACGGTAGCGTTCCTCCGAGGCCTTCTGCTCCCTGGTCCGCCGGGTGACCTCTTTTTCCAGGAGGTCCGCCTGGCGGGAAAGTTCACCGGCCGCCGTATCCTCTTCCATACGCAGGACGAACTCCCTTTCCCTGGCCGCGGCCTCGGTACAGCTCTGGATGGCGGCCACCATGATGAAACAGAGTATAAAGAACAGGTTATTGAACAGGATCAGGAAGGATTCCTGCGGTACCGGGGCGAAGAACGAGAGGGCCAGGACATAGGCCACCACCGCCATGGTGCCGCAGATCACGGTCTGGTGCATGGTCAGGGGAGCGATGGCGGTATAGGTGATGATAATCACCGGCAGGCCAACCCAGTAGGGAGACTGGACCCCGCCGGTACGTACCACCAGGAGGACGATGAACAGGGTGATCAGGAGATAACCGGCACAGCCGATGAGGAGGGTGAAACGTCGTCTGCGGTCCAGGTGATTGGCAAGAAGCAGCATCCCCTCCAGGACAAAGGTCTCCA
>JALSNC010000265.1 GCA_026987195.1 Desulfobulbaceae bacterium
GGGTGCCGGCCTGGCTGGCCCCGGCCGTGGGCGGCCTGGTGGTGGGCATCGTCGGCCTGGTGCGGCCCGAGGCCCTGGGCGTGGGCTATGCCACGGTCAACGAGATGCTGCACGGCCATGTTCTGCTCTCCGCCGCTGCCTGGCTGCTGCTGGCCAAGCTGGTCACCACCGGCGGCTGCGTGGGCTCGGGCATGAGCGGCGGCATCTTCGCGCCCTCGCTCTTTCTTGGCGCGTCCCTGGGATCCATCGTTGGCAGTATCGCCCAGATGATCTGGCCCGATACACCGCTTTCCCCGGCCCACTACGCCCTGGTCGGCATGGGCGCGGTGGTGGCCGGCACCACCCTGGCCCCCATTACCGCCATCCTCACCATCTTCGAGCTGACCTATAACTACCAGGTCGTGCTGCCGCTGATGACCGCCTGCATTCCCAGCATCATCGTGGTCCGCCTTCTGCACGGCTATTCCATCTACGAGACCAAGCTCCTGGTCCGGGGAATCCGCATTGTCCGCGGCCACGACGTCAACCGGCTGCGCAACATGAAGGTCGGTGACTACGTGTGCCGGGATTTTGAATATATACGGAAAAACATGCCGTTTCACGATCTTGTCCACGAGGTGCTCTCCAGTCCCTTTCCCCATTTCGTGGTCCTGGACGAGCAGGACCGGCTGGCCGGGGTGCTGACCCTGCGGGATATCCGTGCCCTGCTCGCCGATCCGGAGTATGATGGCGAAGGCGTGGTCGCCGGCGACCTGATGCGGCGCGACGTCGTCACTGTACGCGAGGACCAGAACCTGGAGGAGGCCTTTCACCTCTTTTCCAGGGGCAAGTTTTCCTTTCTGCCGGTGATCTCGGCCACGGATCCGGAGCGGGTGGTGGGCTGCCTGAAAAAGGACGACCTGCTCACGGCCTACAACCAGCATGTGCTGCGGGACCAGGTGCAGCCCTCGGCCCGCTGGATCTGTACCCTGCCGGAGTGCGGCACGCGGAAGAGCACGGGAGGCGAACGTCCCTCCCGCAGACACAAGACGGAGAAGACACCATGAGTGATTTTGTCTACCAGGATCCCTTTCCCCTGGCCGAGGATGCCACCGACTACCGGCGGCTGCCCGGATCGGAAGAATATGTCGCCCTGGAGCGGTTCCGGGACCGCGAGGTGCTGGTGGTCGAGCCCGGGGCCCTGGCCGATCTCGCCCGCCAGGCCATGCGCGACGCCTCGTTTCTGCTCCGCCGCAGCCACAACGAGAAGGTGGCGGCCATCCTCGATGATCCCGGGGCATCGGACAATGACCGCGCCGTGGCCCTGGCCATGCTGCGTAACGCCGAGATCGCGGCCCGGGGAATCCTGCCGGTGTGCCAGGATACCGGCACTGCCATCGTCATCGGCAAAAAGGGACAGCAGGTCTGGACCGGCTGCAACGACCACGAGGAGATCAGCCGCGGCATCTTCACCACCTACAGCCGTGAAAATCTGCGCTATTCCCAGCTTGCGCCACTCACCATGTTCGACGAGGTCAACACCGGCACCAACCTGCCGGCCCAGATCGACATCTATGCCACCAGCGGCAGCGAGTATAGCTTTCTC
>JALSNC010000266.1 GCA_026987195.1 Desulfobulbaceae bacterium
GGATCTCAACGGTCTCACTGCCACCTTTCCCGCCTCGCCCCTGGGCAGGTTTCTGTCCCCGGCCACCATGGGCCGGATTCTCGCCGGACTGGGAAGTGCGCCGGAGACCATCCGCGGCTATGAAAAGCTCCACGATGCCGTGGCCCGGGTCATGACCAACCCGGCCTTTCGCGCCATCTTCGGCGATGACGCCGTCATCGCCATGCTGCCGCCCGATCCGGACCTGCTCCGGCAGGAGCCGGAGCAGGAGCTGAACCGCTGCCTGGTCGCCTTTGCCACCTCCTCGTCCTCGAAGACTATGGAACGGCTGGCCCGGCTGATCATGGGCAACAAGGTGACCAGGGAGAGCGTGGGCGGCAAGGAACTGACCAGGATCCGCCTCGGCAGCGGCGACACGGTCTATGCCTGGAGCCGCGGCAGGGCCCTGCTCGTCGCCCGCAGCCCCGAACCTCTCCTTGCCTGCATCCGGGTCAGGGATGGACAGGCCCCCACCCTGCAGCAGGAGACCTCCTTTGCCGCGGCCAGGGCGTTCTGGCGCAGCGAGCAGCAGGGCCGGCCGCTGCTGGCCTCGTTCGTCAGCGTCCCGCGGCTGCGCGCCCTTCTCGGGGGACTGCCCGACGGCCCGGGGCGCGACCTGGAACCCTGGTTCCATGGCATGGACTATTTCTCTTCCCTTGTCCGCCGGGGAAAGGGCGAGGTGCGGGTCATCTCCCGCAGCGGTTACCGGTTCGGGGCCCTGGACACCAGGGTCAGGAAGATCCTGGCCGCCACCTCGAAAAACCGTGCCCTGCACCTGGTCAGCAACGACATCCTCTCCTACTGCTGGACCTCCTCCCTGGACGAGACCATGCTCCGTCAGATGCTCCTGGCCGCGGACAGCACCAGGTACCGGCAGCTCGATCTCCGGACACAACAGGAGCTGGGCGTGCCGCTGGCCAGGGTGCTGGCGGCCTTCGGGCCCCAGTACGGGATCATCCTCAACCGGATCATCGAAAGCGGCCTGTTCCCGGTGCCGCAGCTCACCTTCTTTGTCCAGGTCCGGGACCGGCAAACGGCACGTACGGTTCTGGACGCCCTGCGCCGTGACCTCGCCCGCCGTGGCACGGCACCCGAAGAGACCGAGGTCGTGGCCGGAACGACCATCCACTCCTGGCCCGTCCTGCCCGGCGAGGCCACCCGGCCGGCCGTTGCCCTCACCGGAGAGATGCTCTATATCGCCAACGGCCGGCCGATTCTGCGTGCCATCCTCGCCAACTCCCGATCGCCGGAGGCCCTCGCCCCGGCGGTCGCGGAGACCATGGGGCCGGAGATGGCAGCCAGGTTCGTCCACGCCGACTACAGTGCCCTCTTTGTCCGCCCGGCCCGCCTGGCCGGACAGGTCAGGGGGCTGGCCGGTTGGCTGGCCCGCCTGGTGGCGGCTTCGAACAATATCTCCCTGGAACCCCTGAACCGGGAGGTGCTGCAACTGCTGCGGTCCGTGGCCATGGTAGCGGCGGCCACGGACCTGGAGAAAAATTCCGCCTCCTCGGAGGTCGTGATCCGTGCCATGTCGGAAGAGAGCGGCCAGTGAACCCTGGCCCGGCCAGCCAAAAATATCTTGCCCCGGCGTCTTGTTTTAGGGTATTGATCACCAGCTGACCCTTCGCATTTGGTAAGAGGAAGGGGATACTTCATCTTTCAAGGAGCACAACGTGTCGTTTGACAGTGACAACAATCTCTGGCTCTCGGGCAACGAGGCCATTGCCCTGGGCGCATGGGAGGCCGGCGTGCAGGTGGCCTCGGGTTACCCCGGCACACCTTCCACCGAGATCATGGGCAACCTGGCCCGCTACGAGGGCGTATACGCCGAATGGGCCCCCAACGAGAAGGTGGGCCTGGAGGTGGCCATCGGCGCCTCCTTTGCCGGGGTCAGGGCCCTGGCCACTATGAAACACGTGGGGTTGAACGTGGCCGCCGATCCCCTGTTCACCGCCGCCTATACCGGTGGTCGCGGCGGGCTTGTGGTGCTGACCGCCGACGATCCCCAGATGCACTCCTCCCAGAACGAACAGGATAACCGCAACTACGCCTTTGCCGCCAAGCTGCCCATGTTCGAGCCCTCGGACCCGGCCGAGGCCAGGGAGATGATGGCTTCGGCCTTTGCCCTGAGCGAGGAACTGGATCTTCCGGTCCTCTTCCGGACCACCACCCGGGTGGCGCATGTCAAGGGCGTGGTCAGGAAAGGGGAGCGGCGGCAGGTGGCCGCGGCCTCCATCGAAAAAATGCCGGCCAAGTTCGTGATGCTGCCGGGCAATGCCCGGGTGCGGCGCGCCGACCTGGAAGAACGGATGCGCCGGGCCCGGGAGCGGGCCGAGACCCTGGCCGAGAACCGGGTGGAGGAGGGCAGCGGCCGCCGCGGCTTCATCACCGCCGGTACCAGCTACAACTATGTCAAAGAGGCCTTCCCCGGAGCGCCGGTCCTCAAACTGGGCATGGTCTGGCCCCTGCCGGAGAAGATGATCCGCGCCTTTGCCGATTCGGTGGAGGAACTGATCGTGGTCGAGGAACTGGATCCCTTCCTGGAGAACCATATCCGGGCCATGGGCATCGACTGCCGTGGCAAGGACCTGATTCCCGGCCAGGGCGAGCTCAATTCCTATATCGTCCGCACCGCCATCGAACCCGAGAGCAGGCGGGAGCTGTTCGCGCCCCTGGATCTGCCCATGCGGCCGCCCAACATGTGCGCCGGCTGTCCGCACCGGGGCCTTTTCTACTGTCTGTCCCGGATGAAGGACATCTTTGTCTCCGGCGATATCGGCTGCTACACCCTGGGCTTTCTGCCACCGCTCTCGGCCATGGACTCCTGTGTCTGCATGGGGGCCTCGGTGACCGTGGCCCACGGCATGGACAAGGCCCTGGGCAGGGAGGGATCGGGGCGGATCGTTGCCGTGCTTGGCGATTCCACCTTCATGCATTCGGGGATCACCGGCCTGCTCAACGCGGTCTACAACGAATCCCATGCAACGGTCATTATCCTCGACAACCGGATCACCGCCATGACCGGTCACCAGCAGAACCCTGCCTCGGGCAGGAATATCAGGGGCGAACCGGCCCATGCCATCGATTTCGAACAGCTCTGCCATGCCCTGGGCGTGCGGCGGGTGAGCGTGGTCAACCCGCACCGGATCAACGAGACCCGCAAGGTGCTGGCCGAGGAGATCGGCCGTGACGAGACCACGGTCATCATCAGCCGGGCCCCCTGTGTGCTCCTGCCAGAGGAGGTGCGGCGGAAGAAGCCGCTCTATGTCACCGAGCTCTCGAACTGTACGGGATGCCGGGCCTGTATCGGCCTGGGCTGTCCCGCCATAAGCTGGCATCCGCTCACGGCATCGGAGGCCGTGGCCCGGGGATACAGGGAAAAGCAGAAGGGCTATGCCGAGATCAGCGCGGTCCAGTGCAACGGCTGCGGCCAGTGTGCGGAACTGTGCACGTTCGAGGCCATCACCAGGAAGGAGGCGGACTGATGCAACAGAGCGGCAACATACTCTTTTCCGGGGTGGGGGGACAGGGGATCCTGCTGGCCAGTGAACTGACCGCCCATGCCCAGCTTGCGGCCGGTTTTGATGTCAAGAAGAGCGAGGTCCACGGCATGGCCCAGCGCGGCGGTTCGGTGGAGGCCCATCTCCGCTATGGCGAACGGGTCTATTCGCCGTTGATCGAGCCGGGCACCGCCGATATCCTGGTGGCCTTCGAGACCCTGGAGGCGGCGCGGTACCTGCCCTATCTGCACGAAAACAGTGCCGTGGTGGTCAATACCATGCAGATCATGCCGCCGGCCGTGGCCACCGGCGCGATGCGCTATCCCGGGGATGTCCTGGACGAGCTGACCGGCCGCGGCATCCGGGTGATCGCGGTGGACGCCTTTGAGATCGCCCGCGAGGTGGGCGAGCTGCGAACCGCCAACGTGGCCATGGTGGGGGCTATGTCCATCTTCCTGGCCGTCAGTCCGGGTGTCTTCCTGGATGTCATTGACCGCAAGGTCAAGGAGCGGTTTCGGGAGGTGAACAAGCGGGCCTTTGAGGCCGGCCGGGCCCGGGTGCAGGCCATGCAGTGAGCATGGAGCCGCTGTACAAGTCCGGCAGAACGCTCTCTGCACGTACCCCGGCTCGCCGGTCTTCCGACATTCTGACTTCTGGTTTCTGATTTCTGATATTCTGACTTCTGACAAGTGAGGTCGTCACATGATGCGGGTAGAAGAGATTGAAACCCTGCCACGGGCAGGGCTGGAGTCCATTCAGCTCAAGCGGCTGCAGGCCCTGGTCCACAGGGTCTATGACAAGGTTGCCCCCTACCGGGCCAAGATGGATGAGGCCGGGGTCAGGCCGGGGGACATCCGCTCCCTGGCCGATCTGCGCAGGCTGCCGTTCACCACCAAGGACGACCTGCGCGATAACTATCCCTTCGGCCTCTTCACCGTGCCCATGGACGACGTGGTCCGGGTCCATGCCTCCTCGGGCACCACGGGCAAGCCCACGGTGGTGGGGTATACGGCTGCCGACATCTCCATGTGGGCCGATGTCATGGCCCGGGCCCTGGCCATGGCCGGGGTGACCAGGGGCGACATGGTCCACAACGCCTACGGCTACGGCCTGTTCACCGGCGGCCTTGGCGCCCATTACGGTATCGAGCGGCTGGGCGCCACCGTCATCCCGGTGTCGGGCGGCAACACCAAACGCCAGATCACCATCATGCGTGACTTCGGCTCCACGGTGCTGCTGGCCACCCCTTCCTATGCCCTCAACCTGGCCGATGCCATGGCCGATGTCGGGGTCCTGCCCGAGGAGCTCAAACTGCGGGTCGGTATCCACGGCGCCGAGCCGTGGAGCGAGAACATGCGCGAGGAGGTGGAGCGCAAGCTGGGCATCCGGGCCGTGGATATCTATGGCCTGTCCGAGGTCATCGGCCCGGGCGTGGCCATGGAATGTCTGGAGACCGACCACGGCATGCACATCCTCGAGGACCACTTCCTGCCCGAGATCGTTGATCCGGAAACCTTTGAACCGCTGCCCCCGGGTGAGCCGGGCGAGCTGGTCTTCACCACCCTGACCAAGGAGGCCTTTCCCCTGATCCGGTACCGGACCAAGGACCTGTCGCGCCTCATCGCCGAGCCATGTCCCTGCGGCCGCACCCTGATCCGGATGGAGAAGGTCACCGGCCGCACCGATGACATGCTGATCATCCGCGGGGTCAACGTCTTTCCCTCCCAGGTGGAGCACGTACTCATGGGCATCGAGGGTGTGGAGCCCCACTACCAGATCGAGGTCAACCGCGAGGGCAACCTGGACACCATGTCGGTCCTGGTGGAGGTCAGCGAGCGCATCTTCTCTGACGAGGTCCGTCAGCTCGAGGCCCTGACCCGGCGGATCCAGGCCGAGATCAAGGACCTGCTCGGGGTCACCTGCGCGGTCAGGCTGGTGGAGCCGCGCACCATCAAGCGCTCCGAGGGCAAGGCGCAGCGGGTTATTGACAACCGCAGGATCTGAACGTACGCCGACGGCCCGGACCGGAGGGCTTCACCCCGGGCCGTGCCGCGGTGCAACCCCGGAGGAGTGAACCATGCGTGTTGAACAGATCGCCGTTTTTCTGGAGAACAAGTCGGGCCGGCTGGCCGAGATCACCCGCGTCCTGGCCGGGCACAACATCAATATCCGCGCCCTGTCGGTGGCCGATACCGCTGATTTCGGGATTCTCAGGCTCATCGTCGACAAGGTGGATGAGGCCAAGCGGGTTCTCAGGGCCAACGGCTTCACCGTTGGCAAGACCAATGTCATTGCCGTCGAGGTGCCCGACAAGGTCGGCGGCCTGGCCACCGTTCTCAAGACCGCCGAGGAGGCCGGGCTCAATGTCGAGTACATGTACGCCTTTGTCAACAGGTCTGGTGAGAACGCGGTCCTGATCTTTCGCTTCGATGACATGGACAAGGCCATCGATGCCCTGCTGCAGGCCGGGTTCACCATCCTCAGTGGTGCCCAGGTCTGCGCCCTGTAAACAGGTGCCGTAACCGGCTGTTCCTGCTGCAGCCGGACAAGATCAACTCATCTTCAAAGGGGGATACGGAGTGAAAAAACAACTGAAAAACATTGTCCTGGCCGCAGTGGCGATCTGCCTGCTCGCGGCCCCGGCCATCCAGGCCGGAACGATCAAGGTCGGCGCCATCTTTGCCGTCACCGGCCCCGCCTCCTTCCTCGGTGGTCCCGAGGCGCGAAGCGCGCAGATGGTGGTGGACGAGATCAACAGGAAGGGTGGCATCAACGGAGATACCATCGAGCTGATCATCAAGGACTCCGGCGCAAATCCCGAAAAAGCCATCTCCTTTGCCAGGCAGCTCATCGAGGAGGACAAGGTGCTGGCCATCATCGGGCCCTCCACCTCGGGCGAGTCCATGAAGATCAAGAAGATCGCCGAGCAGGGCAGGACCCCGCTCATCAGTTGCGGCGCCGCCGAGGTCATTGTCAACCCGGTGGCCCGCTATGTCTTCAAGACACCGCAGAAGGACTCCTTTGCGGTGCGCAAGATCTACGGCGAGATGAACAGGCTCGGTATCAGGAAGATCGCGGTGGTGGCCGGCAACACCGGGTTCGGCAAGGCCGGCAAGGGCCAGCTCGTCAAGATCGCGCCCGAGTTCGGTATCGAGGTCGTGGCCGCCGAGACCTATGACAAGAAGGCCACCGATCTCAGCGCCCTGGTGGCAAAGCTCATGGCCAACAAGGAGATCCAGGCCGTGGTCAACTGGTCCATCGTTCCGGCCCAGGCCATCATTGCCAAGAACATGCGCCAGGCCGGGTGGAAGGTCCCGCTCTTCCAGAGCCATGGTTTCGGCAATATCAAGTATGTGCAGGCCGCCGGCGCCGCCGCCGAGGGCATCATCTTCCCGGCCGGCCGGCTGCTGGTCGCCGAGTCCCTGCCCGATTCCGACCCGCAGAAGAAACTGCTGCTCAAGTACAAGCACGACTACGAGTCGAAATACCACGAGGCGGCCTCCACCTTCGGCGGCCATGGCTATGATGCCATGACCATCCTGGCCGCGGCCATCAAAAAGGGCGGCAACGACCGGGACAAGGTCCGTGACGCCATCGAGGGCCTGAAGAACTTCCCCGGCACCGGCGGCGTGTTCTCCTTTTCATCCGAGGACCACAACGGTCTTGATATCAGCTCCTTTGTCATGCTGACGGTCAAGGATGGCAAGTTCGTTCTCTACGACACCAAGTAACAGCGCTTGACG
>JALSNC010000267.1 GCA_026987195.1 Desulfobulbaceae bacterium
CTGGCGCAGTATTCCCGCACCAGGACCATTCTTGCCCGTGGCTGCAGCCGCCAGTAGCAGGGGCTGAGCATGAGGATGCGGATGGCTTCCTGGAATGTCATCGTCTGGCCCTCCCTGGTCAACGATTTCATGGTGATGTGTTGCATCAGGCCTCATCTTCCATGAGGTTCCTTTTCTTTCTTATCGGTCTCTCCCGCGAGAATCTTTCCCGAAAACAAGAATTTCTCCGTCATTCAGGCCGGTGGCCGGTTTCGGCTGCCCGCCATCGCCTGTTGATCGCGTATCGTTCAGCTTCTCTCTTGACATTTCTTTCGATTTTTAATTATTAGACAATCTAACTGTTACAGATTCAAATCATCAGCAGGAGAATACCGGGCTGTCCGGGATAGAGATGCCGGTGCAGTGGAATGTCTCCGCCAAGCGAGGTGCAGGTGGTCGATCCAGAGGCAATGGACTATGCCCGCTATATCTTCGGGGTGGGCAAGAAGCTGCGGCGGCATGTATTCACCCGCATGGCGCGGCTGAAGAGGCGGGACAGCGGCTGCGTGATTCCGGACCTGTCCGTGGCCCAGCTCGATCTGCTGATGTCGGTGCGCAGCCAGGGCGAGGTCTCGCTGAGCGGCCTGGCGGCGCTGCTTGGTGTGTCGCCACCCTCGGCCTCGGTGATGGTGGAGCGGTTGGTGGAACGCGGCCTCCTGGTACGCCAGCGGTCGACCACGGACCGGCGGCGGGTGATGATCCGGGTCTCACCGGGGGAAAGCGACCGGCTGGACCGGATCGAGGAACAGATCCTGGCCACCTTTGTTGAACTGGTGGAGGATGTGGGCAAGGAGACCGCCCGGCGCTGGGCCGAGGTCCTGGGCCAGGTGGAGCAGGTCCTGCAGCAGTGCGAGGAGCAGCAGCCGGTCGGGAGAAGGGAGCGACAGGAGTGAAAACAACGACGAATCACACCCCTGGTGTTGCCCTGCGTCTCATGCTCTGCGCACTCATCCTGGCGGCGGGCATCGGCGGCTTCATGCTCCTGAAAAAGATGAAGAGGCCGCCGCAGCAGGTCAGGACCGGAGAACGTCCCCTGGCGGTGCGGGTTGTGGAGGCGCGGCCACAGTCGGTGACCGTTCACGTGCAGGGATACGGCCAGGTCAGATCCCGGACCGTGGTGCCGCTCTCGGCCGAGGTATCGGGGCGGATAACCTTTGTCCGCAAGCGGCTGGAGGCGGGTGATGTGATCAACAGGGGAGAGGTCCTGCTCCGCATCGACGAGCGTGACTACCAGGCCGAGTACACTGCGGCCCGCGACCGGCTGGCCATCCTCCGGCGGGACCTGAAACTGGCCAGGGACGAGTTCAGGCGGGTGCAGTCCCTCTATGAGCGGAAGAAGGTGGGCACCCTGTCGGCGGTGGAAAAGGCGGAATCGGCCCTGAACTCGGTGGCTGACCGGGTGCGTGACCTGGAAAAGAAGATGGAGCTGGCCCGGCTCCGCCTGGAGCGCTGCCGGATCAGGGCCCCCTTCACCTGCCGGGTGACGGAGATCGACGTTGAAAAGGACGAGTATGTCACCCCGGGCCGGAAACTGCTCACCCTGACTGATGATTTCGACCTGGAGGTGGTGGTCTCCCTGGACAGCAGGGACGCGGTGGGCCTGCTCCGCTACCGGGCCGGCGGCAGCAGGGCGCGGGGCTGGTTCGAGGTGGCGGAGCCGGTGGCCTGCGATATCGTCTGGACGGAGAACCAGCAGGTGCGGGGAAGCGGTCGCCTGGACCGGGTGGTCCGTTTCGACCCCCGGACCCGGACCGTGTTCGTTGCCGTGCGCCTGGATCCACCGCAGGCCGACACCTTCCCCCTGGTGGACGGCATGTTCTGCAGGGTCACCATTCCCGGCCGGACACTCGATTCGGTCTTTGTCCTGCCGCGGCAGGCGGTGAGCTTCGAGAACACGGTCTACCTGGTCCGGGACCAGCGGCTGCACACCAGGAAGGTGGAGGTGGTGCGGCGGGAGAAGGGGCGGGCCATCATCAGCGCCGGCCTGAAGGCCGGTGACAGGGTCATCACCACCCGCCTGGAGAATCCGCTGGAGAACTCCCTGGTCCGGGTGATCGGCGGCGGGACGGACAGCCGATGAAGAAACTCCTTGCCGCCTTTGCCGGCAACACGGTTTTTGCCAACATCGTCCTGCTCATCATCTTCATGGGCGGCGGCCTGGCCCTGTCCTCCATGCTGCGGGAGAGCTTTCCCCAGTTTTCCACCGACATGATCTCCGTCAGTGTCGCCTATCCGGGTGCCGATCCCGAGGAGGTGGAGGAGGGGATCACCCTCAAGATCGAGGATGCCCTGGAGGGTGTGCAGGGTATCAAGGAATACACCACCAGGTCGGCGGAAAACGTTGCCACCGCCTCCATCGAGGTCCAGGACGGCTATGATGTCAGTGATGTCCTGGAGCGGGTGAAGTCCAGGGTGGACGCTATCTCCACCTTTCCTCCGGACGCGGAGAAGCCGGTGATCACCGAGGTGCTGATGCGGCACGCGGTGGTTATGCTGGCCCTTTCCGGCCGGCTGGACGAGAAACAGCTCAAGACCTGGGCCGATGCCACCAGGGACGAGATCAGGCAGTTGCCCGGCATCTCCCAGGTTGAGGTCTTCGGCGCCCGTGACTACGAGATCTCGGTGGAGGTCTCCGAGGAACGGCTGCGTGAGTTCGGCATCACCTTCGCCCAGGTCGCCCGTGCCATCCGCACCTCCAGCCTCAATCTGCACGGCGGCATCATCCGTACCAGCGGCGAGGAGATCCGGGTCCGGACCGTGGGCAGGAAGTACACCGGCGCCGAGCTGGCCAGGGTGGTGGTCCTGGCCTCGCCCGACGGCGAACTGATCCGGCTGGGCAGGCTGGCCACCATCCGCGACGGCTTTACCGAGGATCCGATTCGTGCCTCCATCGACGGTATGCCCTCGGTCTTTGTCATGGTCTTCAGGACCTCGAAGGAAGATGCCCTCAGGATCTCCGACCGGGTGGGCCGCTACCTGCAGGAGCGCCGGCAGGGCCTGCCCCCGGGCCTGTCCATGACCAGGTTCTATGACTCCACCCGGGTGCTGCGGGCGAGGATGGACCTGCTGACCAGAAACGGCATCGTCGGTATGATCCTGGTCTTTTTCCTGCTCTGGCTCTTCCTCGACCTCCGCCTCTCCTTCTGGGGCGGCCTCGGCATCCCCATCTCCTTTGCCGGCGGCCTGTTCGTGCTCTGGCTCATGGGAGCCACCATCAACATGATCTCGCTTTTCGGCTTCATCATGGTACTGGGCATTGTGGTCGATGACGCCATCGTGGTCGGCGAATCGATCTACGTGCACCGCCGGCTCGGGAAACCGCCCCTGGCCGCGGCCGTGGACGGCGTGCGGGAGGTGGGTATGCCGGTGATCGCCTCGGTGATCACCACGGTGGTCGCCTTTGTGCCGCTGGCCTTTGTCGGCGGTATCATGGGCAAGTTCATCGCCATCCTGCCGACGGTGGTCATCTCCTGCCTGCTGATCTCCCTGCTCGAATGTCTCTTCCTGCTGCCGGCCCATCTCGGCCACCTGCCTGATCTCAACCGCCGCCGGCAGCACCGCAATCCTGTCCTGCGGGCGGTGAGCGGCATGCAGCAGGCCATGCAGCAGGGTCTGGAACGGTTCGTGGCCGGGCCCTACAGCCGCTTTCTGGACCGGGTACTCACCTGGCGCTACGTCTCCCTGTGCACGGCCATCGCGGTCCTGCTCCTCTCCCTGGGCCTGGTCCGGGGCGGCCTGGTCCGGTTCCAGGTCTTTCCCAAGATCGACGGCTATGTGATCACCTCCACGGTGGAGTTTCCCGAGGGCACACCGCCGTCGGTGACCGAAAAGGCACTGCAGCGCATCGAGGCGGCCTTCGAGCGTGTGGCGGCCCGCATCCCGACAGAGAGCGGCGAGCCGATGATCAGGCACCGGCTCGTCCTTGTCGGCCAGAACCTGTCCGGCAACATGGGCCGGACCGGGCCCAACCTGGGCTCGGTCCAGATCATCCTCCTGGAGTCGGAAAAACGGGGCGTCCACTCCAACGACCTGTTGTTCGAATGGGAAAAGGAAGTGGGGGCCGTTGCCGGGGCGCGTTCCCTCACCTTCGAGGGACTCTCGGCAGGGCCGGCCGGCGCGGATATCGAGGTCTGGCTGCAGGGGAACGACATGGACAACCTGCTGGCCGCCTCCCGCTCGCTGGAGGAGAAGCTGCGCACCTTTGCCGGTGTCTTCCAGGTCCGCTCCGACTTCAGCCCCGGCAAGAACGAACTGCGCCTGCGGCTCAGGCCCGAGGCACGGACCCTGGGGCTGACAGTGGAGGACCTGGCGCGCCAGGTCAATGCCGCCTATTTCGGCGACGAGGCCTTCCGGGTCCAGCGCGGCCGGGACAACATCCGGGTCAAGGTCCGCTTCACCAGGGAGGAGCGTGCAAGCCTCTCCGACTTCGGGCAGATGCGGCTGCGGACCCCCGACGGCCACGAGGTGCCGCTGCTGTCGGTGGCCGATATCAGCTATGGTCCGGGCTACTCCACCATCACCCGCACCAACGGCCTGCGCCGGATTGCGGTCACCGCCGAGGTCGATTCCCGCCTGGCCGGCGCCGGCGAGATCGTTGCCAGTCTCGGCCGCGACTTTTTCCCCCGCCTCAAGGATCGTTATCCCGGCCTGCTGGTCTCGGTTCAGGGGGCGAAGAAGAACATGCGCGAGTCGGTGGCCACCCTGAAGAAGACCTTTCCCCTGGCCGTGGTCACCATCTTTGTCATCATTGCCACGGTCTTCCGTTCCTATGTCCAGCCGCTGGTGATCCTGGTCACCATCCCGTTCGGCATCATCGGCGCGGTGATCGGCCACCTGCTGCTGGGGTACAGCCTGTCCATGATGTCCATGTTCGGCATGGTGGCCCTGACCGGGGTGGTGGTCAATGATGCCATTGTGCTCATCGAGCGGGTCAACGAGAACCTGGCAGAGGGCATGGACCTCTTCAGCGCGGTCCGTCAGGGCGCGGCCCGCCGTTTCCGGGCCATTCTCCTGACCTCCATCTCCACGGTGGGTGGCCTGGCGCCCCTGATCATGGAGACCGACATGCAGGCCCGCTTCCTGATCCCCATGGCCCTCTCGCTGGCCGCCGGCGTCACCTTTGCCACCGTCCTCACCCTGCTCCTGATCCCCAGCCTGCTGGTGATCGTCAATGATCTGCGCCGGGCGGCGCGCCGACTGTCCACCGGCCGTTGGCCGACACGGGAGGAGATGGAACCGGCCTCTTGCCGTCGTATGGGGGAGACGGACGGTTAGGGCTTGGGAAAAAACAGAGAACGTAGTATCAGTAGTGATGTAATAGTTCACCGCTATCAGCAACTACCTGAAAATAACGATACCTCTGGTAAAAGTTCAGCAGAGCGTCAGCTGTACGTGGGCGTGGCTGGCCGTCTATAGTACAGCTATGCGGCCAGCCGCAAGCGCGTGCAGATGGCGTGCTGCTGAACTTTTACGTAGTGATCAGGATGCCGGACCGGCAGTCCTGGATATGGATCGTTTTTGTACGCGGTCACTTGCGGAGGAACCCCGATGAAGTACTTGATAACCGGCCTGATGTTCATCTGCTGCTGCACGGCAATGGCCGCCACCACCCGGGCCGGGGAGGAGGCCACTCTCCCGCTGCCCGATCTCGCCGATGTCAAGGTGCTGGACCTGGAGACCGCCCAGCGTATTGCCTTGAAAAGCAACCCCGACATGGCCGCTGCCCAGGCCAGGCTCGAACAGGCCCGGGCCCGGGTGCGCGAGGCCGTGGCCGCCTGGTGGCCGAGTATCGATCTGAATGCCACCGGCAGTCGAATCCGCCGTTCGGACAGTGCCTATGCGGTGGCCCAGTTTTTCCCTTCCATATCCGGCCAGTCCACGGATCGCATCTACGACCAGAGCGCCGCCAGCCTGCAGGCGACCTGGGTCCTGTTCGACGGTTTTTTCCGCTCCTTCAGGCAGCAGCAGGCGGAGTTCGGGGAAAAGACCCTGGAGGCGGCCCGACGTGACGCCCAGCGCCAGCTTGTCTCGGCGGTGGCCGAGGCGTTTTTCAATGCCCAGCTTGCCCAGACCAAGGTCGATATCGCTTCGGCCGATGAGAAGTTCTACCTGCGGCAGCTGGAGGATGCCCGGAACCGCTACGAGGTCGGCGCCGGGGCATGGGGAGATGTCCTCAACATCAAGGTCCAGCTCAACTCGGCACGCACCGCCCTGATGCTGGGCAAACGGGAGTTCGAGGCCGCCGGTTACGGCCTGGCTGCCCTTCTCGGTATCCGGGACGCCGTCCTTCCCGCGGACGTCAAGCTGGCGCCCCTGGAAAAGGACTTTGATGCCACCGACCCCCACGTGGATGCCGATGCCCTGATCAAGATCGCCCTGCAGACCCGGCCCGATGTGCGCAGGGTCGAGATGCAGCTCAGGGAGGCCGAGGCGGCCACCGGCCAGGCCCGGGCAGCGTTCTACCCGAAGATCCAGCTCGCCGGGGCCTACAACGGTACCCGGCAGGGCGATTTCACCATGACCGGCGAGGACTTCGGTGATACCATCTCCCTCAACATGGCCTGGAACCTCTTTTCCGGCGGTGCCGACCGGGCGAGGCTGTTCGAGGCCGGCCAGAAGAGACGGGAGGCCGTCTATTCCATGAGCAGTCTCCGCAACAAGGTCGCCTCCGAGGTCCGGCAGGCCCTGGCGCGGCTGGCCGCGGCCCGGGAGCAGGTGGTGCTGCAGCGGCAGAGCGTGACCCTGGTGGAGGAGAACCGGGACCTGGCCCAGAACGAGTATGAGGCCGGCGAGTCCTCCCTGGTCCGTCTCAACGAGGCCCAGCGCGACCTGACCACCACCTATGGCCGCCTGGCCCAGGCCCTGGTTTCCTATCATCTGGCCCGGCAGCGGCTGCTGGCCGCCACCGGTCAGAACCTGGCGCCTTTCCTGAAGAAATAAAGGCGCCCGGCCGCGGTTCCCCGCCTGCCTGATCCACGGTACGCGCTCACAGGCACCGCACGGAGTCTTCGCTTACCTCTTTGCACGGGCGTGCCTGACCGCATAGGTTAGGCTATAGCGGTCAGGCACGCCTGCACAAATCTGCGGCCCCTGAGAGCGCTTACAGCATTGTGGTCGAAAAAACCGGTGGTTGGTTATCCCGTGAGGGATTACGATCCACGGTCC
>JALSNC010000268.1 GCA_026987195.1 Desulfobulbaceae bacterium
GGCCGGCGCCGATTCGCGACTGGTCCACGGCCGGCCATGGTGGCCCCCGGAAACAGGTGCGTCAGGATCTGACGGTATAACACCTCGTTATCGCATTGGTACCGTATCCCGGGCAGTGGTGCTGCCCGGGTTTTTTTATCAGGGGGCAGGTGCCAGGTACCAGGTATCAGGGGGCAGGTGCCAGGTACCAGGTGGCAGGGGGCAGGGGACAGGAGTCTTTGTGTCGTCTGCGGCGGAGAGATGGGGACTGGCTTCCGGCGATGGGGGCAACCTGCGCGGATACAGAGCGGGCGGCCACTCTTGCATCCGGCTGATTCGTAATAGTTCACCGCTATCAGCAACTACCTGAAAAAGAGCAATGCTTTTGGTAAAAGTTCAGCAGTGCGTCAGCTGTGCGTGATCGTGGCTGGCCGCCATAGTCCGCGCTATGCGGCCAGCCGCGAGCGCGTGCAGATGGCGTGCTGCTGAACTTTTACTGATTTTCATCATTGGTTGTGGCTGTGACCGGCCATTCCGGTCCGGCCAGGCTCATTTATCGTGCAGAAAGCATCTCGCCTGAAGGATCCTCCCTCTCTTTCCCTGGAAGAGGCCCGGCGTGCCATCCTGGCGCATGTCGCGCCTCTTGCCGGCCAGCGGATCCCCCTGGCCCGGGCCCTGGGCCGGGTCGCTGCCAGGTCGCTCAAGTCGACCTCGCCTAAACCCTCCTTTGACCAGTCCACCCGGGACGGGTACTGCCTGGCCGATATCCCGGCCGAATTTGCCGAATATCCCGAGATCTCCCTGCCCCTTGCCGGCGAGATCGCTGCCGGTGACCGGGGCGGCGATGAACTGCTGCCCGGCCAGGCCTTCCGCATCATGACCGGGGCACCGGTTCCCCGCGGCTGCAGCCGGGTTCTCCCCTTCGAGGTCTGCCGGGAGCAGGAGGGCCGGGTTGTGCTGCCGGCCGCGGAACTGCGGCGCAGGGAGAAGTTCATCCGCCGCCGTGGCAGTGACCTGGCCGCCGGCCGGGTCCTGGTGCGCAAGGGCCAGGTTCTGGCTGCGGATCACCTGCTGATGCTGGTCGAAAACGGCTATGCCAGCGTGGAGGTGTACCGCAGGCCCGCTGTGGAGGTCCTGTGCACGGGCAGCGAACTGGTCAGCCCGGGAGGACGGCCCGGCGCGGGGCAGAAGATCTCCGGCAATGGTATCCTGCTCTCGGCCCTGGTGGCCACCATGGGCGGGACCTGTTCCGGCACGGCCGCGGTTCCCGATCAGGTGGACGAACTGGTGGCGGTGCTGGGCGAGCGCATTGCAGCCAGACCGCAGATGATCATCACCACGGGCGGCATGGGGCCTGGCAAGTTCGACCTGGTGCAGGAGGTCTTTGCCCGCCTGGGCGGCCGGACCATATACAGCCGCCTCCGGATGCGGCCAGGCAGGTCCACGCTCTTCGGACTGGTCGATGATATTCCCTTCTTCGGCCTGCCCGGGCCACCACCGGCGGTGCGCCTGCTGTTCCATGAACTGGTGGCACCGGCCCTGCGCAGGCTGGCCGGGATGCGGCGGCCCGTGCCTCCTGCCGTGCCTGCGCGCCTGCAGGGAGAGATCAGGCTGGCCAGGGCGGGACGGCTGAACCTGAAGGCCGGTGTGGCCCGCCTGGAACGTGGTCAACTGGTGGCGCGGGTGGCGGGCAGGACCGACGCGGTCAATGCCATTCTGCTTCTGGCCGCCAACAGAAAACACTTTCGCACAGGCGACCGGGTCATGGTCCACCTGCTGGCCCAGGGCCTGTGAGCTGTTTCAATCCTCCCGGTGCTGGCAGCCGGGACAGAAAAAGGTGGCCCGTCCACCGAGCATGGTCCGGCGGATGGGCGTGCCGCAGGTGGGGCAGGGATCACCTTTGCGGCCATAGACGCAGAGCCTGAGCTGGAAATAGCCCGGTGCTCCCGAGGCGTTGAGATAGTCGGAGATGGTGGAGCCGCCGGCACGGATGGCATCGGCCAGGATACGGCGTCCTGCCCGGGCCAGGCACTGCCACTGCCGGAGGTCGAGCCGGTCCGCCGGCGTTGCCGGGTGGATGGCCGCGGCATGCAGGATCTCATTGGCATAGATGTTGCCGATCCCGGCGATGATCCCGGAGTGCATCAGCAATGTCTTGACCGGCTGGCGCCGGCGGCGGGCCAGGGCGAGCAGGTGGTCACCGGTGAAGGCGTCGCTGAACGGTTCGATCCCCTGGCGGGCCGAAAATTCCTTTTCCAGGCGCGCCGCGTGGTCGCCGGGCCAGACCGTGATGGAGCCGAACCGCCGGGAATCGTTGAAGCGAAGCTCCATGCCGTTGTCAAGGGCCAGGCAGAGGTGGTCGTGCCGCTGTTTCGGTGCATCACCGGCAAAGATGCCCAGCCGGCCGGTCATTCCCAGGTGCACCAGCAGGACACTGCCGTGTCGCATCCGGATCAGCAGGTACTTGGCCCGCCGGTCGATGGTGTCGATGGTATGGCCCCGGATCCATTCCCGGAGCAGGCCACGGGGCATGGGCAGGCGCAGGCGGCGGTTGCTCCAGCGCACGGACACCACCCTGCGGCCGGGCAGGTGGGGCAGCAGCCCCAGCCGTGTCACTTCCACCTCGGGCAGCTCAGGCATGGGAGACCTCCGTGCAGGCAAGTATGTACCCGTCCAGCCGGTGCAGCGTCACCGGCAGTTGTGTTGCCTGTTCCCCGGGCCTGGCACAGGCAAGGAGGAAAACGGTCTCTTCACCGCGCAGGATCTCCAGCAGGCGGATACCGCTGAAAAAGGAGGGCTGATCGTGGAGCAGGCTCTTCTTGGCCGCCTCCTTTGCCGCCCAGAGCATGGTCAGGCCGGGGGCCTCTCTGCCGATCCCTTCGGTCTGCGCCAGGAGCGCCAGTTCCCGCCGCTCACCGATCCTTTCGGCCAGGCCGCTGATCCGCGGCTGGATCTCCTGGATGTCGATGCCGCAGCCCGGTTGCCGGCAGGCCATGGCCACGGCCAGGCTGCCGCTGTGGGAGATGGAGATGGACGGGAGGTCGCGGCCCGGATATCCTGTGATGCGGGGCCGGCCATGCTGGTCCGGGAGAATGGTGATCTCCGCGGCCTCCACGGGTTCTCCGGCCAGGATGAGCAGGCACTGCTTGCAGGCCAGGCGGCCGCCCAGCCACTCCCGCCGTCGCTTGGCAAAACGATATCCGTCCAGGAGAGCGAGTTCCGGCGGCGACAGCAGGCGGTGCAGCGGGACCGCCGCAGGGTCCCCCGCGATCAGGGGTTCCAGGCTCTCCAGAAGAACCAGGCCCAGGCAGATGGAGGCGGTCCTGCTTCCTGTCCAGACCTCCAGCCGGCCGGCCAACTGGTGTCGTGTCGGGAAAAAATGGCGCCATAATGGGGGTAACCCATCACTTTTGCGACAAATTCTTGTCATATCCTGCAGCTTCTGTATAATCATTCTGGCTGATGAGGCCGATCAGTTTTTTTTCAGCTTTTCGCAACGGCTGTACCTGCGACGAAAAATCCGGGTAAACGTTCAGCAGCACGCCGTCTGCACGCGTTTGCGGCTGTCCCCTTTCCCCTTATTCCGGTGAGCCAATGATTTCATTTGCCGATATTACCTCGTTCGACGTCATCGTGGTGCTGATTCTCCTGGTTTTTCTGGTCCGTGGAGTCTGGATCGGCTTCATGCGCCAGCTTGCCGCATTCCTGGCCCTGGTGGGCAGTTATTGGCTGGCCGGCCGATATTCCGGTGAGCTGATGCCCTGGGTCCAGCGTTTTGTCGACAATCCCAAGCTGGTCTTCCTGATCAGTTTCGTGGTCCTTTTCCTGGTCACGGCCCTGCTGTTCATCCTGGCCGGCAAGGTCCTGCACCGGGTGATGGAGATCGCCATCCTCGGCTGGTTCGACCGCTTCCTCGGTCTGCTGCTCGGCGGGATCAAGGGCGCGGTGGTTGCCTCCCTCCTCTACATGTTCCTGGCCTCCAGCGTCTCGGCCTCCAATGATCTGCTGCGCAAGTCCCTTTCCTCTCCCTACCTCGCCCGCGGTGCCGAGCAGCTGAACCTGCTGATCCATGATCCCCGTATCCGCAAATATTTCATCCCCAGGGAACCGGCCATCAGGGACGAGCCGCGTCAGCAGACCGCACCGGATCAGACGTCAGAAGGCCGGAGAGCCGGTAGCCGGTAGTCATTGCCCCGCCTGCCGGTGATAATATATCCTGGCCAGCCGTTGCGGGCTGATGCCGCACAGGAATCCGGCAAGGATCACCTGGTTGAGAAGGGTGGTCCGCAGCAGGCCCCTTTCCTGCCAGCGTCTGGCCGAGGTGGTGACCGCGGCTTCGGTGATACCGATGCGGCCCAGGCGTTTCAGGCGCTGCAGCAGGAGCGGTTCTTCGAGCAGCGGCTGGTCCGGAAAGCCGCCGGCGCGCACAAAATATTCCCTTTTCATGAACAGTGCCTGGTCACCCCAGGGAAGCTGCAGCAGGCGGGCCCGCAGGTTGGCGCCCCATTCGATCAGGCGGAAGCCGGCTCCGGCCGCGTCGATGGCGAGCCGGAAGGCACCTGCGGCGACATCGCGGGTGGCCAGCATCCTCTGCATGTGGTAGAGAGCGTCTGCAGGCAGCCTGGTATCGCAGTGGAGGAACAGCAGGGTGTCGCCGCCGGCCGCAGCGGCGCCCAGGTTCTGCTGCCTGCCCCGGCCCGGGGGCGAGTGCAGGAGGCGGATGCCGGCCCGGCGCACCAGTTCCGGGGTCCGGTCCCGGCTGCCGCCATCCACCACCAGGACCTCTGTCTGCGGAAACCGACGCAGGTCAGCCAGCAGGGCCGGGATCTGCTCCTGCTCATTCAGGGCCGGGATGATGATGGAGGTGTGCAAGGTCTTCGGGCCGGTCGATGTCATGGAGTGTCGGGAGCAGGCCACAGCGCAGACCCAGCAGGCGGGCCCGGGCCATGGTCTCTGCAAGGACCGTGGCGGTCCCCCAGGCCATGTCCGTGAACAGAGGGGCAAGGGCTGCCGGCGCAATGTCGGCTGCCATGCCGATCAGGTAATAGCCACCGTCCTCGCTGGGGCCGATGACCAGGTCGTTGCTGCGGAGCAGCTCATAGGCCGCTCTGATCAGGCCGGGGCCGAGATCCGGACAGTCGGAGCCGGCCAGGAGGATACGGCCGCCGCCCTCGGTACGGGCACTGGTCAGGGCCGCCAGCATGCGCCGGCCGAGATCACCTTCCTCCTGCGGACGACAGGTGACGCCGCTGCCCAGCCATTGCGCCATCTGCCCGCTGCTGGCACCGGTATACCGGATCGTGATGCCGGGCCCGCCGTCACCTGCCGCGGTCAGGCGTGCCAGCAGCCGTTCGGTGAGTTGCCGCTGCAGCCGGGCTGCTCCGTCCCTGCCCAGGACCGGGATGAGACGGGTCTTGGTCCTGCCGGGTTCAGGGTAGCGGGTGAAGATGATCAGGTGATCATGGGGCATGGGAATAATTTTTACAGGGTATGAACAAAAAGTAACCCCTGTCTGCTGCAAACCGCTTTTGTATTCATGAAACGCAGATCCCGCAGGAAGAAAGATCCGCAGAGCTACCGGGAGCGGCGCTACCGGCGCCTGCACCAGGCCGGCCTGGTTGCCTCCCAGGTGCGGATGATGGAAACCGATCTCCATATCCTGGCCCCGGTTCCGGTGGAGGACAGGGCCCTGGCCCTGGTCACCGAGGTGCGGCGCCAGCTGGAGGAGTATATCCGCTCTCATCCGCTCTTCCTGGATGCGCTCGTTCCCCTGCCCCTGGACAGTGAGGCGCCCATGCCGGTCCGCGACATGCTGGCGGCCGGCGCCACGGCCGGTGTCGGCCCCATGGCCGCCGTTGCCGGCGTCATTGCCGAGACCGTGGGCCGCGGCCTGCTGGCAGCGGGTATCGGCGAGGTGATCGTCGAGAATGGGGGCGACCTCTTTGTCGCCCGCAGCAGGCGCTGCCGGATCGGTATCTATGCCGGCGAATCGGTATTGAGCGGCAGGGTCGGTCTCCTCCTGCAGGCCGGCCAGATGCCCTGCGGCGTCTGCACCTCGTCGGGCAGTATCGGTCATTCCCTGAGCATGGGCGTTGCCGACGCAGTGGTGGTCCTGGCTGCGTCCACCGCCCTGGCCGACGCCGCTGCCACCCGGCTGGGCAACGAGGTGTCGTCCCGTCCCGGCAGTATCGACCGGGCCCTGGAGCTGGCGCAGGCCATTGACGGCCTGCAGGGGGTGGTCATTGTCAGCGGGGACCGGCTGGGGGCCTGGGGCGATGTCGAGCTGGTCAGCTTGTGATGGAAATCCGGAAATCCCCTACTGCGATTTCGCCTCGGCCAGCAGCCGCTCCCGGTTATGTTCGGCGAACCGGATCACGTCATCCTCCCAGGGGGCCATCCTGTTCAGGCATGCTTCCTGCAGCCGTCTGTTGGCCAGGATCGAGTTGCCCGGCCGGTGCGCCGGCGTGGGATACTCGGAGGAGTTGCAGGGCTGCAGGGAAAAGGGGACGCCCATGGCGGTGAGGAAACAGCGGGCGCCGGTATACCATGTGCAATAGCCCTCTGCAGTGGCATGGATGGTGCCGGTCAGCTCGCTCTCCAGGAGGAGGGCGATCTGTTCCGCCAGCCGCCGGGTCCAGGTGAGGGCCCCGTACTGGTCGTCGACAACACGGATGGTCCGCCGGGGATCGCTGACCGCCAGCCGCAGCATGGTCTTGAGAAAGTTGGGCCCATGGAGGCCGTACAGCCAGGCGGTGCGGACGATGAGATGATCCGCGAGCAGGCCGCGCACCGCCTCCTCGCCGGCCAGCTTGCTCCGGCCGTAGGCCGAGAGCGGCTCCACCCTGTCCTCCTCGGTCCATGGCAGGGGAACCCTCCTGTTGCCGCTGAACACGTAGTCGGTGGAGATGTGGATCAGGCGGCAGGAAAGATGGTCGCATTCTGCGGCCAGCAGGCCGGGTCCAGCGCCATTGACCGCCATGCAGCGCTCGGTATCGGTCTCGCACCTGTCCACGGCCGTGTAGGCGGCGCAGTTGATCACCACCTGCGGCCGGACCCGGCGCAGCACCTCCCTGACCCGCTCGCGGCTGGTGATGTCGAGCTGCGTGGAGGTACAGGCATGCACGGTGTGCTCTGCCGCCAGGACGGCGCTGCAGTCGCGGCCGAGCTGACCGCCACTGCCGGTGATAAGGATTCTCACTGTTCCGCTCTCCCGTCCTGGATGGTATCGTCGAGCATCTGCAGCAGGTACTGGCCATACTGGTTCTTCAGCATAGAGGCGGCAATGGCCTCCACCTGCTGCCGGTCGATGTAGCCGAGCCGGTAGGCGATCTCCTCCAGGCAGGCGATCTTGAGCCCCTGGCGGTCCTGGACGGCCTGCACGTAACTGGCCGCCATCTGCAGGGATTCGTGGGTGCCGGTGTCCAGCCAGCAGAAGCCGCGGCCCAGCAGTTCCACGGTCAGCCGACCCTGGCGGAGATAGTGGTTGTTGACATCGGTGATCTCCAGCTCGCCCCGGGCCGACGGCCGGATGGAACGGGCCACCTCGACCACGTTGTTGTCAAAGAAATAGAGCCCGGGTACGGCGTAGCGCGATCTGGGATGTTCCGGTTTCTCTTCGATGCCGATGACCCGGTTGCTGTCGTCGAATTCCACCACGCCGTACCGCTGCGGGTCCCTGACCAGGTAGCCGAAGATGATGCCGCCCTCGGTGAGGCGGGCGCAGCGCTGGACAATATCCGCAAAGCCGTGGCCGAAGAAGATGTTGTCGCCAAGGATCAGGCAGACCGGGTCGTTGCCGATGAAATCGGCGCCGATGAGGAAGGCCTGGGCCAGTCCCTCGGGCCTGGGCTGTTCAGCATAGCGGATCCGCAGGCCGAGCTGGCTGCCATTGCCGAACAGCTCGGAGAAGCGGGGCAGGTCGTACGGGGTGGAGATGATCAGGATATCCCGGATCCCGGCCAGCATGAGCACCGAGAGGGGATAGTAGATCATGGGCTTGTCGTACACCGGGATCAGCTGCTTGCTGATCACCCGGGTGAGGGGATAGAGGCGGGTTCCCGAGCCACCGGCCAGGATGATGCCTTTCATGGACGTTCCTTGTTCTTGGGGATGGAAAGTCGCCTGCCTTGCCAGCAGGCGGACGGTTGTGGTAAGTTGTGTTCCTGCAACACCGGTATATACCGTATTTGCACCGGTCTTACAAAATCTGTTTTACCGCCAGGGGGACTTTTCATGTCAGATGCTCTTGCCTGCTTCACTGCCTACGATGTCCGGGGCCGTATTCCCGACGAACTGAACGAGGAGATCTCCGCCCGCATCGGCCTGGCCTTTGCGGTCCGATTTTCCGCCTCCAGGGTCGTGGTGGGCCGGGACATGCGGCTCTCCAGCCCCGCCATTGCCGCGGCGGTCAGCGAGGCCCTCACCGCCCACGGTATCGACGTGGTGGACATCGGCCTCTGCGGCACCGAGGAGATGTACTTTGCCGTCTTCAACGGTGAAAAGGATGGAGTGGATGGCGGCATCATGGTGACTGCCAGCCACAACCCGGCCGACTACAACGGCATGAAGTTCGTCCGGCAGGGGGCCCGGCCGGTGTCGTCCGATTCCGGGCTGAAAGAGGTGGCGAAGATGGCGGCCTCTGACGCCTGGTGGCGGGAGATGCAGGAGCGGACCGCCTCGACCCCGGCCGGCACCTGTCTCCGGGCCCATGACAAGAGCGCCTACATCGACCACCTGCTCTCCCATGTCCGCGTCGATTCCCTGCCGCCGCTGAAACTGGTGGTCAACGGCGGCAACGGTTGTGCCGGTCCGGTGGTGGATCTGCTGGAGCCACACCTGCCGTTCACCCTGGTCAAGGTCAACCACGAGCCTGACGGCACCTTTCCCAACGGCGTGCCCAATCCGCTCCTGCCGGAAAAACGCGAGGCAACGGCCTGTATGGTCCGGGAGCACGGGGCCGACATGGGCATCGCCTGGGACGGCGATTTCGACCGCTGTTTTCTCTTTGACGAGAGCGGCCGCTTCATCGAGGGCTATTACATCGTCGGCCTGCTGGCCGTGGCCATCCTTGAGCGTCATCCGGGCGCCACCATCCTTCACGATCCGCGGCTGATCTGGAATACGCAGGAGATGGTCCTGGCAGCCGGCGGCAGGCCGGTGATGACCCGTACCGGGCATGCCTTCATCAAGGAAAAGATGCGGGCCACCGATGCCGTCTATGGCGGCGAGATGTCGGCCCATCACTACTTTCGGGATTTCGGTTACTGCGATTCGGGCATGCTGCCCTGGCTCCTGGTCTGCCAGCTCATGGGTGGCCGGGGCCAGAAACTGTCGGCCATGGTTGATGACCGGATGCGGGCCTATCCGGTGAGCGGCGAGATCAACTCACGGGTGGACGACCCCGATGATGTCCTGCGCCGGGTGGAGGCGCACTATGCCGATGGTGAAAAGGATTATACCGACGGCCTGTCAGTGGCCTACCCCAGATACCGCTTCAACCTGCGCAAGTCCAACACCGAGCCGGTCCTGCGCCTGAACGTGGAGACCCGTGCCGATCCGGGGCTGCTGCGGCAAAAGACCGATGAACTGCTGGCCCTGATCCGGGGCTGAGCAGGACGGACTGCCGTCCTCTGTCCTCTGTCTTCTGACTTCTGACTTCTGATAAGGAGAACCCGTGTCTGTTCAACCCGTTATTCTTGCCGGGGGCACCGGCTCCAGGCTGTGGCCCCTGTCCAGGGAACTCTATCCCAAGCAGGTGATCAACCTGACCGGTAACCGGTCCCTGCTCCAGAATACGCTTGCGCGTGTCAGCGCGATTCCCGATGTCCTGCCGCCGATCATCGTGGTCGGCGAGGCGCACCGGTTCCTGACCCGGAGCCAGGTGGAGGAGCTGGGGGTTTTTCCCGAGTACCATATCCTGCTGGAATCTGTGGGTCGCAATACCGCCCCTGCCATCTGCGGCGCTGCCCTGTACGCCGACCGGCAGGGACATGGTGATGCCGTGCTCCTGGTCCTGCCCGCCGATCATCTGATCCGCAAGCCAGAGGCCTTTGTCCGGGCCGTGGAAGAGGCAGCCGGACTGGCGCACCAGGGTAACCTGGTCACCTTCGGTATCGTCCCGGATCGGCCCGAGACCGGCTATGGCTATATCGCCCGGGGTGAGGGGCACCGGGTGGAGTCCTTTGTCGAAAAACCGGAACTGGACAAGGCGAAACAGTATGTGGCCAGCGGGCGCTATCTATGGAATTCCGGGATGTTCGCCTTTACCACCGATGTGCTGCTGGAGGAGATGGGCGAGCATGCGCCGGAGATCGTCCGGCATATGGAGGAGGCGGTGGAAATGGGCTCGGTGGACGGGGTGTTCTACCGCTTTGCCGTCGAGGCCATGCGCACCTGTCCCTCGGACTCCATCGATTACGCTCTCATGGAGAAGACCTCGCGGGCCGTGGTGGTGGAGGCGGATATCGGCTGGAGCGACATCGGCTCCTGGCAGACCCTGTGGGAGGTGTCGGAAAAGGACGAAGCCGGCAACGTGGTCATTGGCGATGTGATCCTGGAGGACGTGGAGAATTCCCTCCTGCGGGCCGAGGATACCCTGGTGGCGGCCGTCGGCCTCAAGGACACCATGGTGATCGAGACCGCGGACGCGGTGCTGGTGGCCCCGATTTCACGGTCCCAGGATGTGAAGAGGATCGTCAGCCGGCTGAAACAGGAGAAGCGGGACGAGTTTCATGTCCATCGCACCGTCTACCGGCCCTGGGGCAGCTACACCACCCTGGAGCTGCAGGGCAGGTTCCAGATCAAGCGGATCACGGTCAATCCCGGCGCCAAGCTCTCACTGCAGATGCACCACCACCGCCACGAGCACTGGGTGGTGGTCTCGGGGACGGCACGGGTGGTGAACGGGGAACGCTCCATTCTCCTCCACGAGGACCAGTCCACCTATATTCCTGCCGGCACCGTACACCGGCTGGAGAACCCGGGGGTCATTCCCCTGGAGCTGATCGAGGTTCAGATCGGTTCCTATCTCGGTGAGGATGATATTGTCCGTTTTGATGACGACTATGGGCGGCAGGAAGAGTAGGGTTGTAACGGATCACAGGGTATGATGGCGTCGCAGAAAGTCCGATCTGCTGCGTTGTAGCGGGTACGGCCAACGCTCGACGTACTCCATGTGCGCCTCCGCCTGGCCGACACCGCTACGCCTTGTATATCGAACGGTTATGCTGAGCCATCTGTAGAGTGTGATGGACTTTTTACGAGTCCATCAGGGTATGCAGGGTCACGATTTTTCAACCTCGTTTTTGTAAGCGGCTACATTGTCGTGGTCGGAAAAACCGATGGTCGGTCACCCCGTGAGGGGTTACGGGTTTGCTGGTGGATGCAGGCCTGCATTCCGGCAGAGGCCTGGAGCGGCGGAAGGGAATCTTCCGCCGTTTTTTTGCTTATTTTTTCCCGCCGTCTTCCCCGGAAAAGTTGTTGTGGAATGCCTTGACGTACTTGTCCAGGGTACGTCTGTCCCGGTCGGCGACATGGAAGAATTCAATGCCGTTCTGATGGCGTCCCGCACTGTAGGTGGTGTAGACGATCCGCCCCATCACATCCACCAGCTCGTCACCCAGGCCCAGGGTGATCATGACCTGCTGGCCCTGGGGCAAGGGAATATGGGTCTCCATCAGGATGCCGCCTTCGCTCACATTGAGGGTCCTGCCCATGGAGTATTCGCCCTGTCGTCCCTGTTCGTCCACCACCAGGTAGTCGAGCAGGTTCGATGCCTCAGGTCGGATAAAACGTCTGCGTTCACTGGTCATGATATATGGCGTCCTGTCCGGCGGTCGGGCCGGGATGAGCGTTGATGGGGATCCGGCGGCAGTCTGTCGGCAACAGTATCTGCAACTCTAGCCAAACTGTACCGTGTCCGGGGGGCTTTGTCAAATCCGGCCCTGCTGGCCGAAAGGGTATTTTACGAATTTGTGTTATTTTTTGAAAAAATTAACACAAATGTAAAAATTTGCGCAAGCTTCTGCCGGGGTAGTAATGAAAAATAATCCATAATTTCGACATGTTGTAAGTTATTTCACGTTCTGGCACAGTGCTTGATGAATGCAGGCAATGTTGCGGCTCCGGCTGGCGGAGCCCAGGGGAGAAGGCTGCCTGGCAACAGGCGCAAATCAACAAGTATCAGGAGGTTTTTGGGGGAAATGAATTCAGGTGATACCGCGTTTATGCTGGTGGCGACGGCCATGGTCATGCTGATGACTCCCGGCCTGGCCCTGTTCTACGGGGGGCTCGTCAGGTCGAAGAATGTGCTGTCGACCACCATGCAGAGCTTTTTCTGTCTCGGGATCATATCCATTGTCTGGGTCCTCTATGGATATTCCCTTTCGTTCGGCCCGGATATCGGCGGGTTTATCGGTGGCCTCAAGTATGTCGGTCTCAAGGGGGTCACAACCGGCATCGGGCCCTATTCCGATACCATTCCGGATCTGCTGTTCTGTGCCTTTCAGCTCATGTTCGCCATCATCACGCCGGCGCTCATTACCGGTGCCTATGCCGAGCGGATGAAGTTCACGGCCTTTGTCCTGTTCACCATCCTCTGGTCGACCCTGGTCTACTTTCCGGTCTGCCACTGGGTCTGGGGCGGCGGCTGGCTCGGCGCCATGGGCGCGCTGGATTTTGCCGGCGGCACGGTCATCCATATCAACTCCGGTGCCGCGGCCCTGGTCTGCGCCCTGGTGATCGGCAGGCGCAAGGGATGGGGCCGGGAGGCCATGCATCCGCATAACCTGCCCATGACCATTCTGGGCGCAGGTGTGCTCTGGTTCGGCTGGTTCGGTTTCAATGCCGGCAGTGCCCTGTCGGCCGGTCCCATTGCCGTGCTGGCCCTCTTCACCACCCAGGTCGCCACCGGCGCCGGCGCCCTCTCCTGGGTCCTGGCCGAGTGGAAGGTCCAGGGCAGGCCCACCACCCTGGGCGCGGCATCGGGGGCCGTGGCCGGCCTGGTCGCCATCACGCCCGGCGCCGGTTTTGTCGGCCCGCTTGCCGCTATCGTCATTGGCCTGGTCGCCGGTGTGGTCTGTTACCTGGCCGTACTGATGAAGGCCAGGCTCGGGTATGATGATGCCCTGGACGTGGTCGGCGTGCATGGGGTCGGCGGTCTCTGGGGGGCCCTGGCCACGGGCCTGTTCGCCTCGGTGGCCTGGAACCCGGGAGGCGCGGACGGTCTGTTGTACGGCAATGCCCACCAGTTCGTGGTCCAGGCCATCGGTGCGGGCGCGGCCATCGCCTATTCCGTGGTCCTGACCTTCATCATTCTCAAGGTGGTCGATCTGGTCGTCGGCCTGCGCGCCACCCTGGAGGATGAGGTGCAGGGTCTGGATGTCACCGAACATAAGGAGGTGGGGTACACCTTCTGATAGTTCCTCGGTCCGGGTGGTCTCTGCGCCGCCCGGACCGTTTCCGTGCAGGGAATTTCAGCTCCCTGGACATGTCACCTGCGGGAGAATGCACTGAAAATGATCTGAGTCCGGCTCTTTTGTTGCTTCATCTTTTCTTCTTCGTTACAATGTTGTGAATTTTTTTACAACTTTGTAACATTTTACTTCTGGAGGAGAAAAATGATCAACGGAGCGGATACCGCATTCATCCTGGCGTCGGCAGGACTGGTCCTGCTGATGACGCCCGGACTGGCGCTGTTCTACGGGGGCATGGTGCGCGGCAAGAACGTGCTGGGCACCATCATGCAGAGCCTGATCATGATCTCGATCATCTCGATCGAGTGGGTCTATATCGGCTACACCATGTCGTTCGGCCCCGACATCGGCGGGTTTGTCGGCGACTTTTCCTGGTTCGCCCTCAAGGGCGTGACCAATGCGCCGAGTCCCGACTATGCGACCACCATTCCGCAGACGGTGTTCATGATCTACCAGTGCATGTTCGCGGTCATCACCCCGGCCCTGATCACCGGCGCCTTTGCCGAGCGGGTCCGGTTCGCGCCCTTTGCGGTTTTCAGCCTCCTCTGGGCCATTCTGGTCTACAACCCGGTCTGTCACTGGATCTGGGGCAGTGGCGGCTGGCTGGCGAAGATGGGGGTGCTCGACTTTGCCGGCGGCCTGGTGGTTCATGCCACCTGCGGCACGGCGGCCCTGGCGGCGGTGCTGGTCATCGGGCCCAGGCAGGGATACGGAACGCGGAACTTCATGCCCCATAACCTGCCCATGACCATGCTGGGCACCGGCCTGCTCTGGTTCGGCTGGTTCGGGTTCAACGGCGGCTCGGCACTGGCGGCAAACGATGTGGCGGCCACTGCCTTTGTGGCCACTCACCTTGCCGGTATGGCGGGGATGGCCATGTGGACCCTGATGGAGTGGATCAACCAGGGCAAGCCCACCACCCTGGGCGCGGCCTCGGGCGCCATCGCCGGCCTGGCCACCATTACGCCGGCGGCCGGTTTCGTCGGGCCCAACTCGGCCATCGCCATCGGCCTGATCGCGGGCGTGGTCTGCTATCTTGCGGTCAACGCCAAGAGCCGGCTGGGATATGATGATTCCCTGGACGTGGTGGGGATCCATGGTGTCGGCGGCATTGCCGGTACCCTCCTGCTGGGGGTTTTTGCCTCTACCGCGGCCAATCCCGGCGGTGTGAACGGCCTGCTGTTCGGCGGCGGTTCACAGATCGTCAGCCAGGCCATCGGCGTGGTGGTGGTCAGTGTGTATGCCTTCGTGGTGAGCTGGGTCCTGCTCAAGGTCATCAACGCCTCCATGGGACTGCGGCTCAGCGAGGAGGCCGAAGTCCAGGGCCTGGACTATGCCGAGCATTCGGAGACCGCCTACAATTAGGTCGATTACCGCTGGTCCGGCACATCATTGCGGGCCAGCGGACCCTGTTGAGGTTGAAAAACCGTGCCCTTGCACACCCTGTGATCAGTTTGCTGTTCATGGTATCATGATCAGGGCCGGGATGACGGGTTATGTTACGCCTGAATTGAGCGATTCGCTCATCTGCAATTGAAAAAAGATCGAGGTTGATTGATGAAAAAAATCGAAGCAATCATCAAGCCGTTCAAGCTTGATGACGTGAAAGAGGCCCTCAACGCCATCGGGATCAAGGGGATGACCATCTCCGAGGTCAAGGGCTACGGACGGCAGAAAGGACATACCGAGATCTACCGCGGCGCGGAATACGTGGTCGATTTCCTGCCCAAGATCAAGATGGAGATCATCGTTGCCAGCGACCAGGTCGACCAGGTCATCGACACCATCGTCGAGGCGGCGAGGACCGGCAAGATCGGTGACGGCAAGATCTTTGTCCTGCCGGTGGAGAAGATTGTGCGTGTGCGGACCGGGGAGACCGACAACGAGGCCATCTGATGTCCTCGGCCCTGCAGGCGCAGCAGGAGGTCCTCGAGGAGTTGTGGCGGCAGGGCATCAGCGGCCACGAACTGCTGCGTCAGCACACGCAGATGGTCGATGAGTTCATCATCAACCATTTCATGGTCTCGGATGCCGTCCGCGAGGCGCGGGGCGAGATCGCCCTGGTCGCCCTGGGCGGCTACGGCCGGGGCGAACTCTATCCCTTTTCCGACATCGACCTGCTGCTTCTTCACGACCGCAAGTCCAGGAGAAAGATGCAGGCGGTGGCCGAGGCCATCCTCTATCCCCTCTGGGACGCCGGCTTTGATGTCGGGCACTCGGTGCGGATGATCAGGGACGCGGTCCGTTTCGCGGGCGAGGATTTCTTTTTCCAGGTCGCTCTGCTCGATGCCCGGCTTCTTGTCGGTTCACGGAAGCTGTTCGACGGCCTGCTTGCCCGCTACCGCAAGAAGATCTTTGACGGCCGGCGGCATGTTTTTGTCCGCACCATGGAGGAGTTCCGGGCCGAGCGGCGCCGGAAGTACGGCAGCCATTCCTACCTGCTCGAGCCGCATATCAAGGAGGGCAAGGGCGGGATGCGCGACATTCAGGCCATGCTCTGGGTGGCCAAGGGGGTTTTCGGCCTGGACGGTCTTGATGCCCTGGAGGAGTCGGGCATGCTCACCGCCGATGACCGGCAGGCCTTCGAGGCGTCGTGGAACATGCTGGCCCGTATCCGCAACCGGCTGCATTACATCAGCCGGCGCAAGAACGACCAGTTGATCTTTGAATACCAGGAGGAGATGGCGGCGGCCTTCGGTTACCGGGACCGGGACGGCCTGCTGGCGGTGGAACATTTCATGCGCCATGTCTATGGTCACCTGCAGACCATTGCCGTGGTCACGGATCTCTTCTTCGAGCAGGTGCAGGATGTCCTTGGCCTGAGCGGTGGTTCCAGGTTGGAAAAACAGCTCGAGCGGGCCATCGTGGTCCGCAACGCCACCATCCACCTCACCCGGCCCGACGAGCTGGAAAAGCGGCCCTACCTGCTGATGCGCCTCTTTCTCCAGGCCGGCCGGACCGGGCTGCCCCTGCACCACCGGACCCGGCAGCAGGTGAGCCGGCATCTGCACCTGGTCGACGACCGGTTCCGCACCTCGAAACGGGTGGCCAGGATCTTCCTCGAACTGCTCGTCCAGTCGGCTGCGCCCATGCCGGTGCTGGAGGCCATGCTGGAGACCGGCCTGCTCACCGCCTATATACCGGAGTTTGCCGATGTCGAGTCCCTGGCCCAGCATGACCTGTACCACATCTACACCGTGGACCGGCACCAGTTGCAGACCGTGGCCGAGCTGAAATCCCTGGAGAAGAGCGAGTCCGAGCTTTTTCTCGGCCTCGGCTCACCGCACCTTCTCTACCTGGCCGCCCTGCTGCATGATATCGGCAAGGGTCACCATACGGATCATTCCGAGCTCGGCGCCACCCTGGTGCAGGGCATCGGCGCCCGTCTGGGCCTGCCGGAGGAGGAGCTGGACTGCCTGTCCTTCCTGGTCCGCTATCATCTCTATCTGCCTGAGAACGCCCTGCGCCGGGACCTGGACGACCAGGATTTCATCGAACAGGCGGCCTCTCTCATCGGCAACACCGACCGGCTGGCCCTGCTCTACCTGCTGACCATGGCCGATTCCCGGGCCACAGGCCCGTCAGCCTGGTCGAGCTGGAAGGCGACCCTGCTGGCGGAACTGTTCCTCAAGGTCAATTCCTGCCTGGAGGCTGGATGCGGCGAGCGGGCGGAGATCGAAAACGGCGAGAGGGAGGGCGTCAACTGGCTGCGCGGCCGGGTGACGGCCCTGCTGGATGGCAAAGAGGCCGGAATCGCTGTCAGCGAACTGCCCGACGACTACCTGCTCAGTTTCACCCCTGAGACCGTGGTCCGTCACCTGCAGGTCCACTGGCGGGAGAAGAGCCGGCTCCAGCAGCAGGTGCTGATCTTTCCCGAGACCCGGCAGGGCTACTGGTCACTGCTGATGATGAGCAGGGACCGGGTGGGGCTGCTTGCCAAGGTTTGCGGGGTGCTTGCCCTGCACAACCTCTCTGTCCTGGCCGCCCAGATATTCACCTGGCCCGACGGTACCGTGGTCGATGTTCTGGACGTGGTACCGGTGGCCGAATCCGGCTTTGACGAGCAGGACTGGCAGGGGCTGCAGCATGACATCAACCAGGCGATCAATTACCGCCTTGATGTCGGCTACCAGCTCCACTCCAGGCTGAGCTCGGTGGGGGTGCGGCCCAGGCGCCGGGTGCAGCAGCTTGTCCGCAAGGTGGTGGTGGACAACGAGACCTCGCAGCGCTTTACGGTCATCGAGGTCTATGGCGGTGACCGGCCGGGTACCCTCTATCAGCTCACCCAGACCCTGGCTGACTTTGGTCTCGATATCCACCGGGCCAGGATCGCCACCGAGGTGGAACAGCTCATCGACATCTTTTACGTTGCCATGCGCGGCGGCGAAAAGGTGACCGACACGGAGCTGCTGGACAAGGTGCAGACGACCCTGCTGCGGATCATCGAGGAATGAGCCGCCTGGTCCCCGGCCGGCCGATATGATGAGAATGTCACGGTTTTTCAGGGTAGTTGCCGATGGCGGTGAACGGTTACGATTATTGTCCCTCAATAACAGGATTTTGATGCAGAAACAGGAAGAAAATGGTAAGGACATGTCCGAGGTCACTGGAGAGAGTTCTCCGGCTGCCGGCGGACGTATCAGATAACTCATTTCAGAGAAAGGAGATGGAACATGACGCGTGACGAGATAATGAAGATCATTGAAGAGAAGAACGTGCACTTCTTCCGGCTGCAGTTTGTCGATATCTTCGGTTTTATGAAGAATGTCGCCATTCCGCTGAGCCAGATCGAGAAGGCGCTTGACGGCAACATCATGTTCGATGGATCCTCCATCGACGGTTTTGTCCGTATCAACGAGTCGGACATGTACCTGAAGCCGGACTATGACACCTTCACCGTTCTTCCCTGGAGGGAGCAGAACGGCGTCAACGCCGCCCGCATCATCTGTGATGTCTACAAGTCCGACGGAACCCCCTTCGAGGGTTGCCCCCGCAACAACCTCAAGCGGGTCCTGGCCGAGGCCAAAGAGATGGGCTTTACCATGAACGTTGGAACCGAGGCCGAGTTCTTTCTGTTCGAAAAGGACGAGGAAGGCAACGCCACCACCATCACCCATGACGTGGCCGGGTACTTTGACGTTGATCCCGATGACTGCGGCATCGACTGCCGGCGTGAGATCATCCATACCCTGGAGGCCATGGGCTTCGAGATCGAGGCCTCCCATCACGAGGTTGCCGAGGGACAGCATGAGGTCAACTTCAAGTATGCCGACGCCCTCACCGCTGCCGACAACACCCTGACCTTCAAGTGGGTCGTCCGTTCCATCGCCGCCAAGCATGGCCTGCATGCCACCTTCATGCCCAAGCCGGTCTTCGGTATCAACGGTTCCGGTATGCACACCAACCAGTCGCTCTTCAAGCTCGACGGCACCAATGCCTTTTATGATGAGAACGGTCCCCTGCAGCTCAGCGAGACCGCCTACCAGTACATCGCCGGCATTGCCAAGAACGCCAAGGGATTCGTCGCCGTCACCAACCCCCTGGTCAACTCCTACAAGCGGCTGGTTCCCGGCTATGAGGCCCCGGTCTATATCGCATGGTCCGCCTCCAACCGCTCCGCCCTGATCCGGATCCCGGCCTCCCGCGGCATGGGTACCCGGACCGAGGTCCGCTGCCCCGATCCCACCTGCAACCCCTACCTGGCCTTTGCCATGATGCTGAACTCAGGTCTTGACGGTGTCAGGAACAACCTGCAGGCGCCCGATTCCGTGGACCAGGACATCTTCAAGATGACCCCGGCCGAGAAGGAGGCCGCCGGCATCGACAGCCTGCCCGCAAACCTGAAGGAGGCCATCGAAGAGATGAAGGCCAATCCCATTGCCCGCGAGGCCCTGGGTGACCATATCTTCGAGAAGTACATCGAGGGTAAGGAGAAGGAGTGGGATGACTACCGCACCGCTGTCACCGACTGGGAGCTGGATAATTACCTGAGCAACTACTGATGCCACGGGCCGGCGGCACCTGCTGTCTCCGGCCTCGTAAAACATAGGATGGTTCGGAACCCCGGTTCCGTCGTATGACAGGGGACTTTTCCGCTAATGCGGAAGAGTCCCTTTCTTTTTGGAAATCAACTGTGGCCGGGATCTGGCGGTCGGGAAAAAAGAGACTCTGGTTGCAGTTTGCTGGACCTGTGTCGCTTTTTGGCCTAGAATGGAGACAGGTCGGCAGCGGGCGTGCAACTCCTGACAAGTAACCCCTCACGGGATGGCTAACCATCGGTCTGTCCGACCGACCACAATGGGGTAAGCGTGATCCATGACACCAGAATCTTTCTCCACAACGAACGGGCCCCGGCCTGTGGGTGAGGCAGTCATCGTCCGGGGAGAGGTCCGGGCGGTGGCCGCCGATGGCACGGAACGGCTTCTCCTGCCCGGCAGCCCGGTTTTCGCCGACGATCGGATCGTTACCGGTTCCGACGGCATGGTCTCCATCGTCTTTGCCGACAGTGCGCATACCCAGCTCGACCTGGGACGGCTGTCGGATACCCTGGTGGACCGGGATCTCTTTGGTGACGCCCTGCCTGCGGATGCCGGGGAGGCGGCCGCAGAGGTCAGCGCCCTCCACCAGGCCCTGCAGGCGGACGACTTCGATCCCAGCCTTGCAGCCGAACCGCCCGCGGCTGGTGAAGGCGGGGCCGGCGCCGGTGGCGGCGGCCATCCCTACGTGGTTTTCGAGGCCAGCAGCATGGAGGTGACACCGGATTCCGGACCCGGCGTGACACTGGCTTCCCCTGCCGAGACCACCGGGGTGGAGTTGAGTTTCCTGGCACCGGCAGCCGTGGACATACTGCCCGCCGGGCCGGAGGGCGGAATCGCTGATCCGGCCATGGCAGCGCCCCAGGCCGCAGACGGCGAGGCCGGAGGGGATGGCGCCACAGAGAGCGGTGGCGGTGACACCCCTCTGGCAGTCGCCGATACCGCCACCCTGACCGAGGTGCGGCCGGTATCGGGCCAGAGCGATGGCGAAGGCGGCCACACGGTGTCGGGCAATCTGCTGGCCAACGATACCTCTGACGACGGGTCCCTTGCCGTGAGCGGTATCGAGGTGGACGGGGTCCGTTTCACCATCCCGGCCGGCGGCTCCCTGGTTCTGACCACCGGGCTGGGTGGCGAGCTGACCGTGCACAGCAATGGTTCCTGGTCCTACACGATCCGTTCCGGCATCCTGCACGAGACGGCCGGCCAGGGAGACGGACAGCCGGATTCCGAGGTTTTCACCTACACGGTCACCGACGGCTCCGGTGATACCGTTTCATCGACCCTTACCGTGGACATTCTCGATACCGCGCCCGAGGCTCACCCGGATACCAACCTGACCACCGAAGGTGTCGGTGTGCCCATCACCGGCAACGTGATCTTTGGCTGGGACGACGCCACCTGGGTGGCCGGCAGCGACGATACGGAGAGTGCTGATCCCGGCCTTTCCCTGGTGGATGTCCGGGGCGACCTGGTTGATGCCTTCACCCTGGATACGGCGCTGACCACTGTCCACGGCGGCACCATTATCTTCCATGGTGACGGTTCCTATGTCTACACTCCCCCGGCCGTGGTGGATAATTCCCGGGAAGGGGACTCCTCTGGTCAGCCGGTGCAGGAACACTTCGTCTACACCGTGGAGGACGGGGACGGCAGTCCGGCCAGTGCCGCTCTTACCATCGATATCCTGGACACGGCGCCGGTGGCGGAGGACGATCGTGCCGATGTCGCCGAAGGGGATGCGGACGGTGACGGCATCAACAACCAGGTCAGCGGCAACCTGATCCTTGCCGACCACAACGCCACCTGGGACACGGGCGCCGGGGTGCACGACCAGGCCGACCGAAGCAGTGCGGACGGTGATGTGCACCTGGTTTCCGTGGAGGGTGATTTCGCCCCCGGTGTGGACTTTGTCCCGGGGCATGAACTGGCAACGGCCCAGGGCGGGACCCTGGTCGTCCATGCCGACGGCTCCTACACCTATACCGCGCCAGGCCATATCCTCCACGAGGGTGATGGCGGGGGCGACGGGATTCCAGACAACGAGCAGTTTGTCTACACCATCGAGGACGCCGACGGCAGCCAGGCAAGCGCGGTCCTCACCGTGGCCATCCGGGATGCGGGATCACCCGGGGGGACGGGAAGTGGCAATGGCGGGACCGGTGACCCCGTCGCCCTGCCCGACACCACTCCCGGCGCCGGTGCCGGCGCCAGCGCCGCCGATGCGGCCCCAGGTCAGGACGGGGAGCCCGGCAGCGCCGACAGCCAAGCCAATGCCACGGCCGCCGCCACGGCCCACGACGCCCCGGTTTCTCCTGCCGGAGACAGTGCCGATGATATTGGTGGCCCGAAAGCCGCGGAACCCGCCAGTGCCACGGCCGGGGAACTCCTTGCCGTCGCCGGGACCGATGCCCTTGCCGATGGTGCCGATCCGGGCGCCCCCTCCATCGAGCATTTGGTACCGTCGCCCGATCCCACCGCCTGAGGCCGTCCGGGTTTATTTATTGGCACAGTTCAGTGCCTGTGATGGTCAATCCGTTCAAGGCTTTTATAGCGATTCAGGGGAAGAGAGGGCTAATAGGGAGTAGTTGTCGGTAGTTTGATTGTAAAAACAGAACCTTTACAAGGTTCGCTTGCGACATCAATCGTGCCGCCATGTTTTCTGACGACAACGTCATGGGCGATGGCCAGTCCTTGGCCAGTTCCTTTGCCGACATCTTTGGTGGTAAAAAAGGGGTCAAAGATTTGTCCAATAATTTCAGTAGGCATGCCTGAGCCAGTGTCGCTGATACGTAGTTCCACCCACTTAGTGTCATACCGAGTAGCGATGAGGATGGTCCCTTTGGCGGTTTGACCGGTATCCCTTCGCTTTTCCGCAATAGCGTGAGCCGCATTGATTAAAATATTGAGTATCACCTGGCCTATTTCATTTCCAAGGCAATTGACGGTGGGCAGATCGGGATCCAGGTCGGTCACTACTTCGGCCACATATTTCCATTCGTTTCTGGCAACGGTCACGGTGGTTTCCACAATAGTGTTCAGGTTGGCCGGTTCTTTATCACTGCTGCCAGGATGAGAGAACTCTTTCATCGCACGGACAATGGAGGTCACACGGTCTACCCCCTCCTTTGTCTGGCTGATTGCGGTCGGTATCTCTTCTTTGAGGAAAGTCCAGTCTAATTGTTCAAGGCACTTTTTGATCCTGTGCAGGATATTCTTTTCTATGCCATCATTTTCAGCTGCAATGAGTAATTCTTCATAGAGTTGAAAGAGGTTGGATAGGCCGACGAAGCTTTCTTCGAGAAAACTCACGTTTGTCGCAACATACTGGATTGGGGTGTTGATTTCATGTGCTATTCCTGATGCAATCCGCCCAACCGACTCCAATTTTTGTGAATGAAGCAATTGTGCCTTGAGTTTGTCTTTCTCTTTTTCTGCTTCTTTCCATGTGCTGATATCCTTTGCTACATGAGCAATGAATTCCACGTTTCCGTCTTTGTCAAGTATTGGTGCTGCCGAAACTAAAAAACTTTTTCCAAGTTTTTCATGATGTATTTCTCTTGTATATGATTGAGAGTTGCTTTTTGCATCCAGAAGTGGACAGCCAAAGCAAGGGGAATTGCTGCCGTGGAATAGTTCATAGCAGTATCGACCTATGAGATCAGAGCTGGATGTATTAAGAATTTCACATCCATATTTGTTAACCTTGAGGATTCGCAAAGAGGCATCCTGCAGTGTAACAATGTCAGTAAAAGAGTTGAAGGTTTTTTCCCACCATCCTTCGCCGCCATGGAGTTCATCCTTTCGCTCTTTTATATTGTGATGTTGCATGATATCCTCTTTTTGGTTTTTCGGCTGTCGAAGATAAGCACTCCTTGGGATGGGCTTGGCCTTGAAAAAGCATCCGGCATACGTAACGGTTACATAGGATAAATCTCTTGTTGAAGTTATTTTTTTAGGACAGAATGGAGAGTATTGTTTAGATCGGATAGATTGAAAGGTTTGGTGATCGCGGCGCTGAACCCATATTCTTGATAATGCGCCATGACAGGGTCGCTGGAATAGCCACTGGCAGCGATAACTTTAGTCTTAGGATTGATGGTCAATATCGCTTGTGCTGCTTCTAATCCTCCCATTCCTCCCGGAACCGTAAGATCCATGATTATTGCCGAGATTTTATTGTTGGTGTCTAGTAATCTTTTGTATTGGCTGACAACTTCAGCTCCGTCACTGGCTGATACGACGTCATAGCCAAGGTGTGTGAGCATACGTGTGATGACCTGAAGCATCATTTTTTCATCATCCATAACCAGTATTTTTCTTTTGTCATGCATCTTATGGCCACCATGTGATTTGTTTTCACTGTTTTGACTTCCTGAACCTGTCGCAGGTATATAAAATGTTGAAATCGTACCTTTTTCATGTGTTGATTTTATTGATATATACCCATCGTGTTTCTTGATAATAGAATAAGCAACAGCTAGCCCAAGTCCGCTGCCTTTCTCTTTTGTTGTGAAGAATGGGTCAAAAACATTGTCGATTACGTCTTCTGGAATGCCAATGCCATTGTCTTCTATCGTTACCTTGATGTATTTGCCATTTTTGATGTTGAATGATGTTTCTTCGCTGTTGGCAGCAATGTTCACGCAGGTTATATATATTGTTCCACCTGATGGTGTGGCCTGGCATGCATTCAGAACCAGGTTTTGTATAACTTGACTTATTTGATCTGGATCGATAGAGGTGAGCCACAGCTCTTTCGATATCTGGTATTGACAGGTGACAGAGCTTTTTCGAAGGATAATCTCAGCGGAATCTCTTATGAGTGTCGCAATAGAAGTTGTTGTCCTCACCGGTTCGCCCCCCTTGGAAAATGTTAAGAGTTGCTGGGTCAGTTTTTTTGCCCGGAGAGAAGCTTTTTCCGCTTCCTGAAGAAGAGGGTAGGCTTTGTCGGTTGGGCTGAGAAAAAGGCCGGCCAGATTAATGTTTCCTAGGATCGCTGCGAGGATATTGTTAAAGTCATGGGCGATGCCAGCAGCAAGAACACCTACTGACTGTAACTTTTTTAATTTGAGAGCCTCTTCCTTCATTTTGCTTTCTGTGGTCACATCTCGAAATATAACAACAATGCCAATGATATTGTTTTCGAGATCATGGATCGGCGAGGCAGTGTAAGCAATTTCTCGTCGGGCTCCATCCTTGGCAAGCAGGATGGTATGGTTGATCGGGCCTGTACTTTTTCCTAATTTAATAACTTTGCTGACTGGACTTTCACAAGGTTCTTCGGTTTTTTTGTCGATGATTCTGAAGAGTTCAGCCAAGGGAAACCCTGAGGTTTCCGCATGGGACCAGCCTGTCAGGTTTTCCGCCACTTTGTTGGTCAGGATTATGTTGCCATGTAAATCTGTAGAGATGACTCCGTCGTCAATGGCATGTAATGTCACCGAAAGACGTTCCTTTTGAGTATTTAGTTCTTGTTCTGCTTTGATTCTCACTGCAATTTCTTCATGTAGTTTTCTCGTCTTTAGCTCAATATTTTCCGTCATGGAATTCAGGGTATGGAACACGACCTGAAACTCTGGGGCGACATTTGGATTATCCTGGATTCTATAGGATATATTATTGTGTATTTTCTTGGTTTCCTCGATAACTTCGTTTATAGAATTAATAATTTCACGACTTATTAGTGATATAATAAAGGTTAAAAAGAAAACAGAAAGAAAAGATCCTTCTTTGAGGAGGGTAATACGATCTTTCAGATTATTGCGCTTTGTACGTATTTTTTCTTCAAGTTCAGAGAGGGTGGTCGATAGGGCCTTATGGTTATCGGATAAGCTTTTTATTAGTATTCTGTATTGTTTTTCCTGGCCGATAAATTCTGTAGATAATCGTTCAAGGGCTCTGCTGCCCT
>JALSNC010000269.1 GCA_026987195.1 Desulfobulbaceae bacterium
GCATCATCATGAGGCCCGGGCAGAACGAACTTGATGGTCTTGCCCGGTGTTTCGCGGCAATCCGAGCAGGCCACGACTCCATTGTCGCCTTTTTTCCGACACACTTCGCAATATAGATAGTGTATGGCCAGAAAGGACCAACCTGCTGATTTAATGAGATGAAATCGCCTTTTTGGGGTGGCGTTTTTAGTGGGCCATGGTAGAGTGTAATCGTGTATTACCAGACAAAACAATTCAAAAAAGAAACCTATGATGCGCAGTACAGTCACCAAAAGGGGACAGACGGTCATCCCTGCCGCTGTATGGAAGAAATTCCGTATCACGCCCTCTGATCAACTGGAGTGGATTATAATACGATCCGTGTCGTTCCGGTGAAAAAGGACCCGGTTGCCGCTTTCAGGGGCCGGGGAAAAGGAGGCACAAGCGTCCGCCTGCTGGCAGAGAGAAGAAGAGACCAGGAAGACGAATGAAGAGGTATGTCCTTGATACTTCGTCTCTTCATACGCTTCGAGATGACCAAGCCGGTATTGACGAGGTCGCCGAAATCCTTTACAGCGTGGAAAGTAAAGGGACAAGGGTTTTTATTTGAATCACTGCAATGCCGTCAGCTTGTTCTTCCCTAAAAACCATCTCTCCGACGCCAGGCACATAAAAATCATAACAGTTCGCCACTCTCGACAACTACTTTGAATTACAGGTATTTTTGATATTGTTCGTCAGTGCGTCAACCCTGCGTGATCGCGGATAGCCGCCAGAGAACCGCCATGCAGGCAGGCGCGAGGCGAGCAGGTAAACGCGGACTCGTGCTTTCCGGTGGAATCCGGACGCAGGGCGTTAACCGGCGATATGGGAGAGGATGGATGCCACCACTTCTGCGGGGCCGAGGTTGGTGGTGTCGATGCGGATGGCGTCGGGCGCGGCCCTGAGGGGGGCTATGGTGCGCTCGCTGTCGTCGCGGTCGCGCCTGATGATCTGGGCCAGGATCTCGGTCTCGTCCACCTTCTGGCCGCGCTGGCGAAGCTGTTCGGCCCGGCGGCGGGCCCGCTCTTCCGGGGTTGCGTCCAGGAAGAACTTCCAGGCAGCATCCGGGAAGACCACGGTGCCGGTGTCCCTGCCTTCGGCAACGATCTTTCCGGCCCTGCCGATCTCCTGCTGCATGCGGGTCAGTTTTTCCCGCACCGGCTTCAGGGCCGAAACCCTGGAGGCGGCCATGCCCATCTCCGGGGTGCGGATCTCGCGGCTGACATCCCGGCCGTCCACCAGGACCCGGACATCGTCCCCTTCCCTCTCCGGCGGCAGCAGGGTGATCCGGAGATCTGCGAGCAGACCGGCCACCTGCTCCCCGTCATCGGGTGAAATTCCCTCCTGCAGACATTTCCAGGCCACGGCCCGGTACATGGCGCCGGTATCGAGATAGGTATATCCCAGGCGATCGGCCACCATCTTCGAGATCGTCGATTTGCCGACTCCGGAGGGACCGTCGATGGTGACGATCTCCTGTCGTTTCTTCTCTGTCATGTCCCCTTCCC
>JALSNC010000270.1 GCA_026987195.1 Desulfobulbaceae bacterium
TCCCGGTTCCAGGACGATGGTCCGGCCCGGAGCGCCCATGGCGATCTCGCCGGTTATGCCGAGCAGTGCCGGCTCGGATTCCGAGCAGCCGAAGGTGTCCCGCGCCCGGACCGCAAAGCCGTCCATGGTGGAGCGGGCAAAGGGGGGAAGCTGTTCGGGCGAGACGACGTCCCCGGCCAGCACCCGGCCCAGGCCGTCCCCGGTGGCAACGGTCTCGGAGGACAGGGGCTCGAAACGCTCGAGAAGGGCGAGGAATTCCATGGAGCTGATCAGTTGAAAAAAACCTTTCATGGTCGCAGGTCACCTGGAGGCAGTGGGAAATCAGTTTTTCAGGCTCTGGAGGGGGGCCGGAATCTTGCCGCCGAAGCTGACAAAGCGCGATGACCTGCCGATGTTGCGGACCTGGATTATGGCGGATTCACCGAACAGGCCGCCGAAGGAGACGAATTCTCCCGCCTCCCTGCCCGGCACGGGGATGATGCGGGCCGCGGTGGTCTTGTTGTTGATCATGCCGATGGCCATCTCGTCGGCAATGATGGCGGCCAGGGTGGCCGCGTCCACCGAGCCGGGCACGGCGACCATGTCCAGGCCCACGGAGCAGACCGCGGTCATGGCCTCCAGCTTTTCCAGGACCAGGGTGCCCTTTTCCACCGCGGCTGCCAGTTCGTTGTCCTCGCAGACCGGAATGAAGGCGCCACTGAGGCCGCCCGCGTTCTGGCTGGCAAAGGTGCCGCCTTTTTTGACTGCATCGTTGAGCAGGGCGACTATGGCCGTGGAGCCCGGCGCGCCGATATCGTCCACGCCCATGATCCTGAGGATCTCACCCACCGAGTCCCCCACCCTGGGCGTTGGGGCAAGGGAGACATCGACGATGCCGAAGGGAACCCCCAGGGCCGCGGCCACCCGGTGGCCGATCAGCTCGCCGCAGCGGGTGACCCGGAAGGCGGTTTGCTTGATCTCGTCGGCCAGCTCCTGCAGTTCGGGCGGCAGCTCGCTGCCTGCCAGTTTCCGTTCCAGGGCCCGGGCAATGACACCGGGGCCGGAGACCCCGACATTGATCACCACCTCGTGCTGGCCGGGCCCGTGGATGGCACCGGCCATGAAGGGGTTGGCGCCGGGCTGGTTGGTGAAGACCACCAGTTTGGCGGCGGCAAATCCTCCGCTGTCGGCGCTGCTGTCCGCCAGGTCCCTGATGACCTGGCCCATGACGGCCACCGCGTCCATGTTGATGCCATAGCGGGTGGAGCCCACGTTGACCGAGCCGCAGACCTTGCCGGTTTCGGCCAGGGCCGCGGGCATGGCCAGCATCAGGCGGCGCGCCGCCTCGCAGGTGCCGTTCTCCACATTGGCGGAAAAGCCGCCCAGGAAATCCACCCCCACATCGGCGGCAGCGCTGTCCAGGGCCCTGGCCAGGAGAACGAAGTCGTCCCGTTTGAATCCGGCGCCGATGTAGGCGGTCGGGGTGACGGCGATCCGTTTGTTGACCACCGGAATGCCGTATCTGGCACTGATTTCCTCGCAGACCGGCA
>JALSNC010000271.1 GCA_026987195.1 Desulfobulbaceae bacterium
ATCAGGCGGACATCGGCCTGCTCGGAGATCCGGCGGACACTGGCCCGCTGCTCGCGGTAGAGGATATAGGCCTTGGCGGTCTTCTTGAAGGGCGAGGCGAGCAGTATCTCTTCCACCAGGTCCTGAATCTCCTCGACACCGGGAACGGTCCCGGGTTCGAACACGGTCTGGGCGAGACTGAGGACGCGGATGGTCAGCCGCCGTGCCTCGGGCCTGCCGAACTCGCCCGTGGCACGGGCCGCCTTGAGGATGGCGGCGGTGATCTTGCCGGCCCGGAAGGGGACGACCACCTGGTTGCGTTTGCGGATGGAGGTAAAGACAACAGGGGCGGCAGACGCCGCCAGGGCGGAACGACCGGACATGGCTCTCTCCTTTCCTCGAAGGTGAAGCGTATATGGAGATTGCTCGGCAGGTCTTCGGACTCGTGGACGAAAAGGGGCCTACTGGCCGTCGCTTCCCGGCCCTGTTCGGGCCAGTGCTTTTCATACCTGGCGCACAGGCATGAGACGGCGTTCGTTTCCACTCACCGCTGCGGGACAGTCCCGGACTTGCACCGGGTTCCCTGTTACCGCACCTCCCCTTGAGGTGCACCGGGCAACAGCCACATCATATTGTATGAAAAAAATCGTGTCAACACAAAATACGGGAAACGGGGCCGGAAAAACAGAACAGGCCCCAGGGGAACCAGGGGACTAACGGGAGGTGTCGCGGCCGCTTTTTTTCTTCAGCAGCCAGTCGATGACTTCGGTGGGATCCGGATCGCCATCCCCGCGGCGGGCCTCCGGCCGCGGCGTCCGGCCGGGACTGCTGTTGACCCGCACGTCGGGCAGGCGCCGGACCGCGGGATCACCGGCCAGAGTGCCACCGGCCAGGAGTGCCTTCAGAGCAGGGGAAAGGGATTCCGCGGATCGGGACGGCTGTTGCTCCTCCGGGGCGGGACCGGAAATCGGGGCGGTTGCCGCCGGGACCGGTGCCGGCCCGCGTTCCCCTGCCATCGGCTCCGGACCCGTCGCTGAATCCCCGGAGACGATCTCCCTGGCCGCACTGCCAGCGGCCGGCGGGGCCTTGGCATCGGATCCGGCCGTGCGGACGGAGGCCGCGGCAGGTGGATTGGCAGGGGCATCTTTCTCCGGGCCTTCCGTCACCCCTGGCGCAGCGACAACGGGTTGCATCGTCGCAGGTGCCCCCTCCGTGGCAGAGGAAGCCGGAGGCGCAGGGGGTGATGGAGGCGAATCCCGGGATTCCACCGGCTTTGCTGCCAAAACGGTTTCCCGGAGATCCCGGCCGCTGGCGGTGGACACTGTCTCTGCCGTGGAAATGACCTGGTCGGCAGGTGGTTCCGGTGCCTCTGCCAACGACGGCGGACCGGCGGAAGGCGGCTCGGCAGGCGGCATCCATGCGGTATCCGTGGTATGCCGATAATAGAGAGCACCACCGACAAGCAAAACCACTGCGGCCAGAGCGCCAAAGGAGGATATCACTGCGAAGCGTCCTCTCCGGACAGACGGCTCCGGCATCCCGGCAGGTTCGCCTGCCCGGCTTCTGGCCGCTTCCTGCTCCCCATCCTCTGCCGCCGTGGCAGGGACGTTCTCACCGGCCGCATGCTCCGGATCGCATTGCCCGGCGCTGTTGCCGCCTGCAGGGGCTGTACTGTTCCCCACGGATCCGGCAGCCGCGTCTTGTGCAGCAGTCTCACTCGCTTCCGCTACACCGGCCAGGCGAAGGCTGGCACCGCTGCGCAGCACCACCTCGGCGCCGATCTCGGCCAACCCCATGTTATGAGCGGAAAACATGGCGAAATCACACAGACCGTTGATCAGTCCGGGATACCCTTTTGTACAGCGGTGCACCTCGTGCAGCGCCTCTTCGGTAAAGATGTCCCTACCGGCCTCGGCCACCGCGAGACGGTGCCGGATATAGCTGGCAGTCTCCTGTTCTGTCAGCGGTGTGATCCGGTAGGTGACAGTGACCTTTTCGGAAAAGATACCGGCGATCAGCTCCATCAGTTCGCGGCTGTCATGCAGCCGGCCGACCAGGCAGATGCTCAGGCCGCCGGCCGGTCCGGGCGGCAGATCGAGCATGGCGTCGATCTCCCGCACCACGCCGGAGCTCAGACGCTGTGCCTCGTCAATGACCAGAAGCACCTGTCGCCCCTGACCGCCGGTCTCCTCCAGCAGGGAGCGCAGGTGGGCATGAAAGGCCTGCCGTTTCTCCACCCGCGCAGGAATACCCAGGGCGGCAAGAACGAGGTTAAAGAACTCCGCCTCGGTCCGGCAGGGATCAGGGATCATGCCGCTGAGCACCTGCTGCTCCTCGACAAGGCGGAACAGGGCCTGCACCACCGCCGTCTTGCCGGTCCCGCTCTCCCCGGTGAGCAGGGTCAGGCCGCCGCGGTGCTCGAGACCATAGCGCATGGCCTCCAGGGCCCTGGCATACTTTTCCCCGGTCCAGAAAAAATCCGGATCCACGGTCATCTGGAACGGTGCCTTGCGAAGATGATAGAATTTCCGGTACATGGCATCCTTCTTCGCCGGCGGCGTCTCTCCTCCCACGAAGAGAAAAAGTCATGTAAAAATTCAGCAGCACGCCATCTGCACGCGATCGCGGCTGGCCGCATAGCGGGGACTATAGACGGCCAGCCACGATCACGCACAGCTGACCCACTGCTGAACTTTTACCAAAGGTATTGCTATTTTCAGGTAATTGCTGATAGCGGTGAACTGGCAACAAAGTCATCCCGGCCGGGCAATGGCCCGAATCGATATGCTACTGCTTGAGCACGTCCTTGATGGCCTCGAGAACGGGATTGATTTCCGAGGGCGAGGCCTGGTAGGTCGGCAGACCGGTCAGTTTTTTCTGCACGCAGTCATACTGCTGCCATCCCTTGAGCGGATAATTCAGGTCAACAGCCTTCCACTTGGGATGACCGTGTTCACGCAGCCAGTCGAGATGCTCGTAGATGAGCTGGCCGACGCGGCCCACGGTTTCGCAGTTGAAGTGGCGGAAGTTGTAGGAGATCAGGACCGCCTTGACCGCCACGGTGGAGACATCACTGTCCTGCCAGGCATAGGTATTGGCCGGAATGGTGGTGCGGGGATAGAAATCCGTGATCCCGGGATCGAGGATGGGCAGCAGGGCCAGGTTGTCGCCGGCTGCGACCTCGGTGCTCAGCAGCCTGACCGGATAGCCGGCCACGTAGAACATGGCATCCACCTGGCCCGCCTTCAGGGCGGCCAGGGCGTCATCGGTACCGATGGGCACCATGGCCGCCGGTGCGACACCGGAGATCTCGAACAGCAGCCGGGCCGTCAGGTAGGTACCGCTGCCCTCCCGGCCGATGGCCACCCGACGACCCTGGAGATCGCCAAATCCGCTCAGGTCGGATCGGCCGAGCAGATGGATCTCCTCGTTGTAAAGGGGGAAGACCATCTTGATCTTCGTGGCGATCTCTTTCAGGACCGGATCGGTGTGTACCCGGGCGACAAAGGCGAGCACATCGGCCTGGACGATACCGAGCTGGGTGTTGGGACGCTGGAAGACGGCATAGACATTCTCCACCGATCCCCTGGATGGCGCAACCTTCAGGGTGATGCCGTAAGGTTCGACCAGCTGGGCGATATTGAGGCCGAACTGGTAGTAGGTTCCCTTGGTGCTGCCGGTGACAATGCCCATGGTCACGGCAGAGGCCGTTGCCACGAAACAGGCCGTCAGCACAAGACAGACAAAGACCAGCGTACTCTTTCTCTTCATGGAGCCCTCCTTCTCCCTGAATCGGTACAACGGAACCGGACGTTGAGACCACGGCCGGCAGACCGGTCCGCAGACAATCCCTCCCCATCCGATCCTGCTGCTTCGATGCTCTCCGGCGCCCCCTGTCCCTGGAAGACAGGGAAACGGCTCTTCATCCGCTGTTCCCCTAACATGACCAACAAACACCGGCCTGTCAAGAAATTCGTCTGCAGCAGCAGACAGGTCAGGAGGACAGGGAACCCACCCCTGGACAGAAACAGGAACCTATGGTATATATTAAAAATTCATCCCTGCAGTACGCTCAAGTAATCAACGCTCCCCGGGCATTCGCCATGCCTCCTCCGCCGCTCCGAACCATCCGCTCTCCTGCTGTCGGCAGCAGTCGTCTTCGCGGGGTTTCCCTCTTCCTGCTCCCCTTCCTGGCCCTGCTGGCCCTTGCCACGCTATCCACCGCAGGGGAAGAAGAAAGCATCGTCATCGACCGGGACGAGATCAGAGCCCTCAAGGTACAGCGCATCGCCGACATCCTCAACACCGTGCCGGGTGTCAGGGCCGGCGACACCACGGTGTCCATCCGGGGCTCTTCCCGGGTCAGGGTCCTGCTGGACGGCCGTCCAATCAATGACCCGACCTCCAGCCACGGCAGGATCAATTTCGACTTCATCTCTCCGGACGCCATCGAACGGATAGAGATCCTGCCAGGACGTGGCGGCCTCCGCTACGGCGACGACGCCAGCGGTGGCGTGATTCTCATCACTTCGCGCAGCACCGGCAGGGTACGGGGTGGTCTCAAGTTCTACGGCGGCAGCGAGAACAGGGGGTACGCCAGCGGCGAGATCAGCCTGACCCGGGGTGCCTGGACCGTGGACAGTGCCCTGGGCGCGGAGAGGACCGATGGCTATCAGGTGAATGATGACAGGACAAAGAGACGGATCCGGGCCAGGTTGGCCCATGCCGGAGAGACGATCCGCTCGAGCCTGCTGTTCAACGCCCTGGAGGACGAACGGGGCATTCCGGGACGTCCCGAGTATCCGACGCCCCTTGCCCGAAAGCAGCGGCAGATGTTCTCGTCGGCGCTGAGCCTCAAGGCAGACTCCTGGAGCAGCGATACCTTTCTCAACCGGGCCGATACGGCCAACACCAATCCGCAACGGGACCTGGACACCACCATCACGGTGACCGAACTGGGTGAGGACCTGAACACCACGTTCCGCCCCCGCCCCTGGGGCACTGTCAGCGCCGGTTTCGGAGGCCGATGGGGTCGGGCCGATGCCTCTGGTTTCACCACCAGCGAGGAGCACTCCCTTTTCCTCTTCCTCGCCGACACCTGGTCATCTTCCCGCCTGCCGCTGCAGCTTTCAGCCGGCCTGCGGAGCACCGCCTATTCTTCCTTTGCCGGCACCGTCAATCCCGAATGCAGAATCACCCTGGGCAAAGACACCGGCCGGATCTCCCTGTCATGGACGCGGAGCTCCAACACGCCGTCTTTCTACCAGCGCTTCAGCGAGACCAGCACCCGGCTGCCCAACCCTGACCTGGACATGGAGACCGCCGACAACCTTGCCCTCTCCCTGGGCACGGCGCAGGACAACGCCTGGTCGCTGAACCTGACCCTGTTCCACAACCGGATCAGGGACCGCATCACCTACGTCCTTGCCGACACCGGGCTGGGCCGCTACGAGAACTTCGGCAGGGTCGTCTACCGGGGCATGGACCTGCAATTCTCGTGGCAACCATCCGGTCCACTGTCCGTCAGGACAGCCTACTCCTATCTCCATGCCATCGACCGGGAGAGTGGTCTCTGGCTGACAGCCAAACCCAGGCACCGCATGAATACCGACCTTGAATACCGGGCCGCGGTCCTGCCCCTTGCCACCATCCTCAATATCCGCTACGAGTCCAGACAGGCCACCCGCTCGGACAACACCACCTGGGCACCAGCTCGCTGGCTCTTCGGCATCCGGACCGAGTATCACCGGAACGGGATCCGCTTCTTTGCCGAGATCCGCAACCTGGCCAACATCACCTACCTCTACGGCGACGGCTCCCTGGCCCCGCCGCGAACCTGGCTGGCAGGCATCGGCCTGAATTTCTGAAGCCGTAAAGACAGGCAAAAAAAACGGGCAGCCCAAGGCTGCCCGGTATGGCCTCTGTTTGACAACAGTTCCACCGCTATCGGCAATCATTCAAGATTGCTCCACTTTTCCCCTGTTTCTTCACAAGCGGACCGGTACGTTCATCAGAGATCCCTGGTCACCACAAAGGCACCGCGGATATCACCGGGCCGGAAGCCCCGGGCCCGATCATCCGGGTAAAGCTTGTCCAGCTCTTTTTTCACTGCCGCAGGAATATTTTTACCATGGCACGTGATGCAGACGGACCGGGTGGGAATGGCCTTCATGAAGCGGAATTGCCTGCCCCTTCCGGTCCTGACCACGGCCGCATAGGTGAGCTCAGCCACCGACTTGCCGCTCCGCCTCTGCCGTTCAAAATCCTCAAGCACCTTTTTTTCCCATGCACCGGGTGCATTGCCAGGATTTCGATTTTTCAGGCTGACCCGACCAATACGCAGCTTTCTCTTCCTGCTGATCTCTTCGGCAATCATCCTGGCCCTGGTATTGCAGATATCGATGGCATGGATGGCCCCTCCATTCTTCAACGCGGTTTTTAGCTCGGCGCCAAGCCGCCCGGCCAACTCGTGAACAGCCTCCATAGCCTGCTGCCGTTGAGACTCAACATTGACAGGCCCTGCATCAACGGCCGCCACCCATACCATGGCGGCCAACATCGTGCCTGCAAGGAGAAAAATCATTTTCATCGTAAAACCTCCGGAAGTTGCAGCAGTTCATCGACACCTATAACCATATGAATTACCGTTACTTTTCAGCAGAACCCCAACAGTGCGTCAGCCGTGCGTGGTCGTGGCTGGCCGCATGGGTAGACTATAGCAGTCGGGCACGCCTGTACCACCCGGCGGCCACTGAGAGCGCTGACACCATTGTGGTCGGACAAACCGAGGTTAGCCATCCCGTGAGGGGTTAGGTCATGTCGGCCCTTGCGAAGAGATCAGCGAAACGTGACGAAGACCCCGTGCGATACCGGAGAAAACTGATGGTCATATCCCGGACCCGGGTAACATAGCGAAGAGGCCGGAGAAAAATCAAGGAAAGCGAGACAGGCTGACGTGATCACCGTATAAACCAAGACGGCCACTTCAGTAATCCTGCTGGATCAAAATATACTGTCCAGAATGAAAGTATGGTGCCGGAGGTCGGAGTCGAACCGACACGGGGTTGCCCCCGCTGGATTTTGAGTCCAGTGC
>JALSNC010000272.1 GCA_026987195.1 Desulfobulbaceae bacterium
GGAGAAACGACAAAACCCCGAGGGGGTCACCCGTCGGGGTTCTGCGTTAACTGAGAACCGCCAGAGTTGGCGGATTGAAATCTGGCTCCTCGGGAGGGACTCGAACCCCCGACAGGGTGGTTAACAGCCACCTGCTCTACCAGCTGAGCTACCGAGGAACGCGGCTCGGGCAGCGCGGATCGTTGCATACGGCACCATCCGCGCTACAAGGCAACCTTATTAGCATAGGGAAAAAAGCCAGTCAAGAGAAAGTTGAAAAAAGGGTTGCGCGGGATGGGAAAAACCGGTATCTGATACCCACTTTTGCCAACTTTATCCGACACTCGACAGAGGCGACAGCCCTTGATCGATCGGTATAATTGGTTGTGGCTGCGACAAAGCAATTTGATCCAGCCTGCTGATTTTCCGGAAACGGGGCGTAGCGCAGCCTGGTTAGCGCGCCTGCCTTGGGAGCAGGAGGTCGGAGGTTCGAATCCTCTCGCCCCGACCAGTTTCCGAACATGTACAGCCGGACGGTGCCTTCTGTCCGGCTTTTTTATTGTCGTCAGCCGGGGGTCACTCTTCGCGGTGGTCGAGGTAGGGCCGATACTCGTTGAGATAGATCTCGGAGAGCGTCAGGAAGGCGGTGACGATCAGGGGCCCGTAGATGATGCCCAGCACCCCGAACAGGCTCATGCCGCCGATGATGGCCAGGAAGACCAGCAGGGTGTGCATCTTGACCTGGCTGCCGACGAACTTGGGTTTGAGCAGGTACTCCACGGAAAAGGAAAGCACCACGTAGAAGATCACGGTGATGATCGCCTGCATGGTATGGCCGTTCATGAGGAGGATGCCTGCCGTGGGCAGGAGGATCACGCCGATGCCGAAGATGGGCAGGAAGGCGAGCACCGCCATGACCGCGCCCCAGAGTACCGGCGACTTGAGACCGAGCAGGGCGAAAAAGGCGCCGCCCAGCACCCCCTGCAGCACGCCGCTGACACCGTTGCCCACCAGGATGATCCCCGAGATCTCCAGGAATTTCTGCATCAGCAGTTCGTCCTGGTCATCGGGCAGGGGCGAGAGCCTGGTCAGAAAGGCGATCAGCCGGTCCATGTCCATGAGCAGGAAGAAGGCCACCAGGATCAGGATGCAGAACTGAAGGACAAAGCTCAGGATATTGGCGGCCCAGGCCGAGGCCTGGTTGTAGATGAAGAGACCGGCCATCTTGCTCAGGTCGGACACCAGGCCGGTCACGTCCGATGGCTCGAAATTCAGGCCAAAGCCGGCGAGTACATCTTGTGCCTGTCCTATCAATGTATTATTCTGGATGAAGTGTTGCAGTTTCAGCAGCAGGTTGCTGTCTTTGCCAAGCTGGTAGAGGCTGAGAGCCTCGGTGGACAGGGCGCCGATGCAGAAGGTCAGCGGCACGAAGACGATCAGGACAATGATGGCGCAGGTGAGGCAGGAGGCCAGCCAGCCTGAGATCCAGCGGCAGAGCCAGGTATAGATCGGCCGGAAGATGCCGG
>JALSNC010000273.1 GCA_026987195.1 Desulfobulbaceae bacterium
GGGCGCCGAGCTGGCTGGCATAGTCGTCGCGGCGGCTGCGCAGGTCGGAGACCAGGGCCAGGAAGCGTTCCCGGTTCTCTCCCAGGGGCGCGGGGGTGAAAAAGACGCAGAGTTGCCTGCGGATGAGCTCCATGGACATGGCATCGAGGCGCATGCTCCCGATTTCCATGTTTTCCACGGCCTGGCAGTAGACAACCCGCTCGAAAACCTGTACAAGGGGGAACAGGACACCGTCACGGGGCACGGTGTCGGGAAAGATACAGACTGTCAGTTTTTTCATATGAAAACGTTACGTGAAAAGATTTCCTTTGTGCTCACCGGCCTGGCCTACCTGATGTTCCACCTGGGCACCAATTCGACCGTGGACAATATCACTTTCGGCTCCATCGTCTCCGGGACCGTGCAGCAGCTCCTGACCACCGCTCCCTACTGTTTCGGCTTCACCATCGTCGCCGTGGGACTGATCCGGTACTTCACCGGCGGCAAGTGGCCGCCCTGGGACAGGATCGTCCGGATCTTCCTCACCATCGGCATCATCTTCGGTTTCTACTTCAACCTCTACAATTCCGGGTACCGGGCCGAGCAGGAGCGGTTGAAGAAGGGAAGGCCGCCGGTCAGCGAATCACGGTTTTTGCGGGGTGCAGCCCCGAGGCCGCTGTTGTATTGGGCATGAGGATCCCGCCCGGGCCGATCAGGGTGCCGGGGTTGGTCACCGAGTTGCAGCCGGTCTGGACGTTGTCGCCGATGATGGCGCCGAACTTGCGCAGACCGCTGTCGATCGGTCCCCCGGGGGTCTTGACCTGGACGTTGCCGGCCAGGAAGCGGAGGTTGGCGAACTTGGTGCCGGCGCCCAGGTTGGCGTTGCCGCCCAGGATCGAGTCGCCCAGGTAGGCGAAATGGCCTGCCTTGGCGTCGTTGAGGAAGATGGAATGTTTCACCTCCGTGGTGTGGCCCACCACGCAGCGGTCGCCGATGAGGCAGTAGCCCCGCATGTAGGCGCCCTGGCGGATCTCGCAGTGGTCACCGATGATGGCCGGCGCCTTGATCATGGCCCCGGATTCGACGAGCACTCCCTTGCCGATGGCGATCTTCTGGCCCACCAGCACCGCGCCGGCCATGATGATGGAGGCGCCCTTGAGCACACGGCCGTTCTGGATCACCTCCAGCCTGCCCCTGGTCGCGTCGCCATACCTGAGCAGACACTCCTGGGCACTCTGCAGCCTGCCGTTGTGAAAGATCAGGGGATGGATCAGGGGCATGCCGCAGTCCATTTCCGAGTGTTCCAGGCAGTGGTTGCTGGTGGTGATGTAGGTGTCGATGTACTCTTTCAGGTTCTTGAGAGCGTCCCAGACGTGCTCTGTGCCCGAGAAGATATCAGCGTGGGCAAAATCACTCAGGTCGAAAAAGGATGCGGCGTCAAACATGGGGCTCCGGGGAGGGTAAGGATTGGCGGGGGACGGTCGCCGGGCACCTTGGGGCGCCCCCGCACAGATCGCTGTCCGG
>JALSNC010000274.1 GCA_026987195.1 Desulfobulbaceae bacterium
CGGAGCAGGTCGTCCTCGCTGATCTTCTTCTGCTGGACCAGGATCTCGCCCAGCCGTCCGCCCTTGTCCGCCTGTGTCTGCAGGGCCTCCTCCAGGGCCTCCGGCGGCAGGCCGAAGGATTCGACCAGGATGCTGCCAAGCGTCTTCATCTGTTACCTGCTTCCCGGCTGATCCGCACTGTCGTCATGTCTGCCGGACTTCTTCTCCAGATGGAGCAGGTTCTGGCGGGCAAGCTCGCGCAGGGACCCGTTACCGGCCGCATCACCCTTTGCCGCCGGCCCCATCTCCAGCACCCTGCGGTACAGGTCCCTTGCCCGGGCGCTGTCGCCCTCATGTTCATACACCACACCCAGGTTGATCAGGGCATAGGGATTCTCCGGATCGATCTTCAGCGCCTGCTCGAAATACTCCTTGGCACGATCATACTCCTTTTTCTCCAGCTTGGCAAAACCGAGATCCGCCAGGGCCACCGCATGCTCGGGGTTCGGTTGCCGATGAAAGAACCGGTCCGGAATATCGCTGGATCCTTCCTGTACCCGTTCCATCACATCCCGCTTGCGATAGTAGATCTCGGCGATCTCGGCCGGGTTCTCGACAATGTGCGGGGTGATGAAGATAAACAGGTTGGTCTTCTCCTTGGAGTTGGTGTGGGTCTTGAACAGCCAGCCAAGCAGCGGGATATCCCCCAGGAGCGGGACCTTGTATTCGCCGCTGGAGGTATCCTGCCCGATCATGCCGCCGATGACAATGGTCTCCTCGTTGTGAACCACCACCGTGGTCTGGGCACTGCGTTTGAAGGTGGTCGGATGGCCGCTCAGATCATTGGGATTCTTGAGCTTGATCACCTCCACCGAGATCTCCAGCCGCACCAGGTCCGACTGGTTGATCTGCGGCGTGATGGCCAGGGTGGTGGCCACGTCCTTGTACTCGTAACTGGTATAATCCTGCTGGGCCGTGGTGGTATTCTTGCTGGTGATATACGGCACATTCTCGCCCACCTTGATCTCGGCCTTCTTGTTGTCCGTTGTCAGAATCTGGGGGGTGGCGATGATGTTGACGTCAGAGTCGTTCCTGTAGGCCCGCATCACGGCGCCGAGGTTGGGAAAATAGACATTGCCGATCTTGACCCCCTGCTTCATGACGCCAAAGGTGAAGCCGGCGGGCAGGACCGGCGGGTCGGCCTTGAGGCCGTTGAGGACATTGTACTGGCCGGGCTCGGGATTGCCGGAAAATCCGGAAAACATCTGGCCGGTCTCGTCGGCAAAGTTCCCGGCCCCGCCCCACTGCACGCCGATCTCGAATGACTTGTTGACGTGCACTTCCATGATCAGTGCCTCCATGTAGACCATGCGACGGGGGATATCGAGCTTTTTGATGACCCCTTCCAGCACCTGATACTCCTCTCGCGGGGCGGTGATGATGAGCGAATTGGTTTCCGCATCCGCCATCACTTTGACATCACGGGAGATCGGCGGCGCCTTGCCCTTGATCTTGGCCTGCTTGTCCGGCAGGTTGGTCAGCACCTTGACCAGTTCCTCGGCATTGGCGTGCTGCAGGTAATAGACATGGATGCGCCCCTCGCCGCGGGGCATCTCCACGTCGAGCTTTTTCAGAAGAACCTCCATCCTGTCGATATAGCGCCTGGGGGCAAAGACGATGAGCGAGTTGGTCCGTTCATAAGGGATGATCCGGATCACCTCGTGGCGCATGTCCTTCTTGGCCACCCGGAGAAACAACTGGCTCAGCGACTTGGCCACGTTGGCCGCCGACGCGTATTTCAGCGGCATGACCTTGGGTTCCTCGCCGATGGAGGGCACATCCACCTCCTTGATGATCTCCTGCAGCCGCCGGATATTGGAAAGCACATCGGTGATGATCAGGATGCCGGACTCGGGATGGGCGATGACAACACTGGTCTTGGAGACCAGGGGCGCGAGCAGTTTTTTCAATTCCACCGGGTTGGTGTGAGCCAGGGGGATGATCTGGGTGACCACCTTGTCCTCAGGATAGACATCCTTGTCGTGCAGGATGGTGGCGATACTCTTGGAACGGGCCTGGACCGCGGGCACGATCTTGATGATGGAGCCGGCCGGGACAGTGGTGAAGCCATGCACCTCCAGCACCGACTCGAACACGTGGTAGGCGTTTTCCACCGAGATCCTGGTGGGCGAGATGATGGTCACCTTGCCCTTGACCGCCCGGTCGACGACAAAATTTTTTCCGGTCAGGTCACTGATAAACTTGATAAAGATATTGATATCGACATCGTTGAAATCAATGGTCACGTAGCGGCCGGACGGGCTGCTCTTCCCTGCCTCCCGGGCAGACAGCGGCAGAGATGTAACCAGCAGACAGCACAGCAGAAGCAGCAGGGCTGTGCCACCGTGCCGGACCGCTCTCCCGGATACCCGGTTCATGGTTTTCTTACTGAACAGCTTCATCGTCTCCTGTTCTCTGTGGCCTGCCCGGCACCGAATCGGTCCTGGGAGGCGGTTCCTCCGTGGAGAGGGGAGTGGCCGGTTCCGCGACCTCGCGGGCCCGGTCATTGCGGAAGGTGATGCGCCGGTGCGGCCTGACCAGCGGCACTGTTCTCCGATTTCCGGACCTGACCGAAGCCGGCGGCACGGCTGATGGCATATTCGACATGGGCGTATCCACGCCTTTTCCCGGCACCCCGCCCTTGCGCTCCTTGATCAGCAGCACCTCGTCGCGGCCGTTCACCTCGAGCACCACCCGGCCGCGCTCGATCTTCCTGATCAGCGCGCCCTGGACCGCATCGCCTATCTGGTAAATATCCTGCCGTTTCTTCTTTTCGTCAACAATTATCGCCCGTGCATCGCGTTCGCTGCCGGTGACGGTCCCCACCAGGGCCAGCTTCAGGCTGGTTTCGGCCAGGTCTTCGCTTTTTTGCTCTTCCTCTTTCTCTTGACGCTTCCCCTCGTCAAGACGGGCCTGGAAGATGTTGCGCCGCACGATCACCTGATAGTCCCGTTGCTTCACGCTCTTTCCCGTCTCCCTGACCGCCGGGCTCTCGGCCACCACAGTCCTGCCACCGCTGCCGGCTGCAGCCATCTCGCCCTGCAGCCGCCTTTCGAGGCGAACATAAAAGACCTTCACACCCGCACCGGCAAGGAGGGTGAGCAGGGCCAGAATGAGCAGACGGCGCACCATGATCACCGTCCCTCCTGCTGCGGATTTAAGGGCAGGCCGGAAAGTCCCGGAAAAAGGATCCCGGGTGCAGCCAGGCTGCCGGTCACCGTAAAGGCAAGTCCGCCATCGCCGAGCCGCGAACGAATCATTTCGGCACCGGTGGGGTCACCGACCGAGGCAAAGAGTTCCGGCCGCGGCTGTACCACTCCCTGCAGACGGATCGCACTGGCTGCGGGATCTCCGGCCAGGGTCACTGAACCATGGAACTCGCCGGCCAGCAGTTTCGACTCCAGGCGCCCCTTCTCCAGGCTGAGCATCCCGTCCTTCAGGGTCAGGACAGTGGTGATCCGGCTGTAGGCAAGACGGGCCAGTCCCAGGACCGGCCGGCGGAAGGTCAGCTCTCCCTGTTCGAGACGCAGGTCCGCGGTTCCCCCGCCCTTTTCAGGATGCCGCAGGTCCAGTCTTCCCCTGAATGTCCCGGACAGGGTGCCGTCGAATTTCCGCCCCAGCTCCGCCTGCAGGCCCTGCAGCCGCGCCAGCTTCACTCCCCGGATCCGTCCCTGCTCCAGGGCAACCTTTTGCAGATTCCGGGCCGGCACGAGTGCGGCATCGAGCGAACCGCCGGCCAGGGCCATATGCAACCGCAGCCGTACATCCCGCTTGCGGAGCATGGCCACCGGATCCGGAACCATCGTCACCCGGTCGATGACAAGCAGGTCCGTGTCCCCGCTGCCCCGCCCCGCCCGCAGGCCCGTGATCACCAGGCCGCCGGGCAGGCCGAGGCCGAGGCTGCTGATCCGCCAGTGCAGGGAAGGCATTGCCCGCTGCAGCCGGTACTGCAGCCAGTCGCGCACAGTAGCGGAGGGAAACAGCAGCCAGAACAGCACCAGTGCCACGGCCAGGGTATAGACCCCGTACCCGGACAGGGTGATCATCAATGCGGCGATTCTCCTGACCATGGCCATGACTCAGCCGGCGCCCCCGTCGTCCACCTGGTCGATACTGATCACCTGCAGGATCACGTCCAGAGTGGCCTTTTCCTTCTTGTTTTCCTGGATCGAGATCCGCTTCACCGCCACAAGCTGCTCCGGCGCCTCGATACGCTCGAGGAACGCCACCAGCTGCTTGAGGCTGACGGCCTTGAATTTCATCTCCACCGTGGTCTGACGGACAGCGCCGTCGCCCTGGACCGACGAGGGTTTCATGTAGGCGATGTGCTGTTTGACCCCGGTTGCGGTGGCCATCTTCTCCAGGAAGGAAAAGAGGCTGAAGTTCTTGTCCCGCCGGGCAAGCTGCCGGCCGAGACTGCTGTTCTGCCGGTGCAGGCGCTGGTAGCGCTCCTGCATCTGCCGCATCTCGACCAGGCCCTTTTCCCGGGCCGCGATCCCTCTCTCGAGCCGCTGCCGCTTGTCGAGAAGCGGGAACAGGACAAACTGGAGGATGACGAACAGCAGCAGGGCCCCGGCCCCGACAGCCAATGCCAGCCGATCCCGTCGCGAGAGCTCAATCATGAGGCCTCCCCGAGCTGCAGACGGATCTCAAAACGGATCTTCTTGTTCTTGCCCGCCGTGGCCGAGACGATCTTTACCTCGCGATACAGGGGGGAGGAAAGAAGCCGGTTCCTGATGGTGTCTACATTATTGAACGTATCCGTGGTTCCCTTGATCTGGACCGATTCGGCGTCAATAACCAGGCGGGAGACATGAATGGCCACCGACTCCGGAATCCGGCCGGAGATGTCGGCCAGGATATCGAGAATCCGCTTCCTGCCGGTAAAGAGCGGCAGGGAAACCCGCGGCGCCTGCATCTGACGAAGATTGGCCTGCATCTGCGCCAGGGGATCAACGATGCGGGTGGCGCCGGGGAAGGTCTGCCGGTAGAGTGCACGCATCTGACCGCCGAGATCATCAAAGCGACTGCGCAGGGCGCGGTAATCGGCCCACAGCCAGCCCAGGCCGGCCGCCGCCAGCAGAACGGCAGTGACAAGGACGCCGCCGACACGCCGGCGACTGGCCAGCACACCCCGACTGACGGCAAATTCACCCTGGCGGAAGTCCACGACCCCTCGCCGTTCCAGCCCGGACAGGGCCAGGGCCAGAGCCCGTTCCTGGAGGCCCGGTTGCCAGCCGTCGTCCCCGTCGTTCATCTCCCTGACACCGGCTTCCCGCCGCAGGTCCAGCAGATCGACCTGCCGGTCAAAGCTCTCGCGGACCAGCTCCGCAAAACCGGGTGCGGTCACCAGAAGCCCGGAAAGGAGGATCCGGTCGGGTTGCAGTTCCTGCCCCGTTGCCATGGTGAAGAAATCCAGGCTCCGCTGCACATCGCCGCGTATGCTCCGGATGCAGTCAGCAGCCTGCTGCCGGTCACCAATGCGCACCGCCGTGCCCTGGAGGACAAAGGGCGGCCTGGTGAACATCTGTTCCGGATAGGGAAGACGTCTGAAAAACAGCGGCTGCCCCTGCCGGCAGAGCACCAGGGACAGGGAATGGAGATCTGCGTGCAGCAGCAGGCCATTGCCTGTGTCCGGATCGGCCCGCACCATCTGGGTGGCCAGGGCCAGCATGGAGGGGGTGACCCGTCGCGGATCGACACCGCAGCCGGCAAGAAGATCGAGCAGCCGACGGAGAACAGTTTTCTCAAGGCAGAAAACCAGGAGATTGCTGGCCGGAGCCTCACCACCGACGCGGAGGAACTCCACCACCTGCTCATCGACCGGCACCACGAGCTGATCCTCCAGCTCAAAGGGCAGGACCTGGCTGATCCTGCGCCGGTCCCTGAAAGGCAGGGTCAGGTTGCGCAGGCTCAGGGACGAGAGGGAGACGCCACAGATACAGGGACCGCCCCGCCACTCCAGCTCCGCAAGCAGACGGGTCAGGGCCTCGCCGGTCTCCTCGCCGTCGGCAACCGCGGCAACGCCCCTGGCCAGGACCCGTCGTTCGCCCCGCCCCTGGCCGAGGACCACCCCGCTCAGGAAGCCGCTTGCGATATCAAGTCCCAGGATCTTCTGCGTCATGCTCCTCTGCGGTAAACGTACCGATATTGCAAGATGGTTGCCGATGGCGGTGAACTATCACCTGTCACGAACAGGTTATACGGACTCAATGGTAAGCGGTCACAGGTACCGCATCTTCGCACGGTCGCTCCTGTCCGCATAGGAGGCTATAGCGGCCAGGAGCGCCTGCACGAACCTGCGGCACCTGTGACCGCTTACATAAACGAGGTTGAAAAATCGTGACCTTGCATACCCTGTGATCAGTTACACTCAATGGACAGTCCAGGAAACCAGGGCCTGTTCTTCATTGTCCTGCCGGTGCAGTATACCCTGCCCGCTCATCCGGACCGTGCCTGCCGCGGCAGTGACCATGATCCGGAACCAGGAACTGCTGGTGGTAAGCAGCTCCGCGTCCAGGGTCACATCGCCCGGAAACCCGTCCACCTGCCGGTACCAGTCCGGGCCGGCCAGCCGGTCCCGGTTGTCCTCGTCCCGGCGGAACTCGATCAGGGCCTGCACGTCCTCTTCACCGAGGTTGTCGGCCAGGGCCTGCAGCAGTAATGCCGGCGCGGTATTGAGATTGATCCGGCCATCATCTCCGGCCGCGGTCAGGTAATCGGCAAGCCCCTGGTGGCTCTTGTCGCCATAGAGCAGTTTCTTCGAAAACCCCTTGACCAGCAGCAGTTCATCCACGGTCAGGACCGGGCCGTTGCCGCAGGCATAAGGCGGATCGAGCCCGGCATAGTAACCGTTTTCCGCGCCATGGTCCCGTTCCTCGTCATCCGTGTCGAGCCAGTCGCTGAGGGCATCCACCAGGGACAGCGCCTCGTCTTCGTCCCGGACCGCGAAACGGCCCGAGCCCAGCAGCCGCAGCCAGATCGCCCGTTGTCGCCGCTCAAACTCCCTGATCTTCCTGTTCCCCTTCCCGCCCTCCTGCTGACGGATCGTTTGTCGTTCATCCTCGCTCAGGACCAGGGCATTGATCTGCAGTCTGCCGGAAAGATCCCGGACCACAACGCGCAGCCGGTCACCGCCGGCCAGCGGAGAAAAATTCCTGTCCGCCAGGGCCCACCCGTCAGTGGTGGTGTCAAACTGGTTCTGCCGCTGGTCGGCCAGAAGGGCGGCCCGGGCCAGACTGAGGCCGGAGAGCAGCATCCCGTTCAGCCGCACCCTGTCCCGCTGAACCACACTGCTTTCCATCTGCAGGTCGACACTGTCGGTCAGGCGCACGGTCACGGCGACCAGAAAGGCGATGGTCACCAGGGCCAGCAACAGAGCGACGCCCGAGCGGTCAGAAAGTATTGGTCCCTTTTTGCGCGGCATGGATCACGCCTGTGGGCAGCAGGATGGATGTGGTGAAGGTGAGCGTGGTCCCCTGCTCCCGGTCGAGCCAGAACTCCAGGCTGCATTGGACCGCTGCCGGCAGTCCGCGCTCCCGCTCCTTCTCCCCTTCCCTGCGGCGGGTATTCCAGTTGTCATGCGCTTCTCCATGCTGGTCAAGGAAGGTGAAGCGTACAGAGCGCAGACGATCACAGAGGAGAAACCGCTCCCCCTCGGGCGGCCCATCGCCGGTCCGCATCCCCGGCCGATACAGGAGATCGCTGCGCAGCAGGGCCAGTTCACCCTCCCGCTCACGGTCCGGCACCACCTCGTAACCAATGATTCCTATTCCCGGCAACTGGGTCTCCGGGGCAAAGACCAGGTGCGCCATGGACCCGAACCGCAGAGTATCGCCGCGCTCCGCGCCCACCTCATGCCTGCTGCCGATGAAATCCAGGTCATCGGTCAGCACCGCCGATGCCAGATCGTCGCTGATCCGCTGCATGGCGATGCGGGCCCGGTGGTAGATATCCCCCTGCTGCTCGGTGGCGTCGATGACCTGCATGGACCCGGAAAGAGCGATACTGATCATGGAAACGACAAGGGCCAGCAGGACCATGGCCAGCAGGATCTCCAGCAGGGTGAAGCCTTGCGCCAGCCGGTTCACTGTTTCGCTTCCACCGGACGCATCATGATCTCCCGCAAGGTGTAGGACAAGTCGTTCTCCGCTACCAGGGAGACCGTGAGATCCACCCTCTTCAGCATGTTGTCGCTGCCCTCGATGCCGGTATCGTCCGCGGTCAGATCGGTGACGCTCACCTTCCAGCGGTAGCCGGCAAACTGCTCGCCGAAATCGCCCTCACCATCCGTCAGATCGTCGAAACCGGCCAGTTGCAGTTCAGTCATCTTCCCGGCCGCCAGCAGGGAAGCCGTGGTGTCGAAGCGGGTGAGCCCGGCCAGGGAGACACTCTGCGACTGGGAACCGATGAGAGTCACCAGGGCAATGGCGAGAATGGCCACCGCCACCATGACCTCGAGCAGGGTGAATCCCGCCTGATCATGGCCGATCTCTTCCGGAGGCGCCAGCCTGTGGCGACCACAGGCAGCCCGGTCACCCGGGCCTCTCTTACCAGCGAATCTGTTCATTCTCCAGGTCGAGATACCCGGCAAAGATCCTGGTCACGCCGAGAAACGGCGACACCATCAGGGTCAGCTCCCGGCCGTCCCGGTGACGGAGATGGATCAGGGTCTTGTCCACGTATCCTCTGCTGCTGAAACGGATCTCCATGCGCTCCGACGAGCGGGTGCCGCCGTGGACGGACATGATATCCACCACCTGTACCGGGGCCGGTATCTCCAGCCGGGGCAGAGATTCCTTCTTCCTGCCGGCCAGCTCAAGGCGAAACCGGCGGCCGGCAGCCTCGTAGACCAGTACGCCGGGCTCCTGGCCGGCCGTCACCTCCTGTCCCGCCTCGGACAGAAGGCCGGTGAGCCGGCGGGCCGTGGCCTTGAGCTCATCGGTATAGAGGGCGCTGCGGATATTGGGCACGGCGAGTGAGATCATGATGGCGACCAGGGCCATCACCACCACCAGCTCGATGAGGGTGAAACCGCGATTGCGCGGCCCGGGATCCATGGTCCCGGGACGACTAATCGAGCTCCCAGTTGTTGATATCCGCATCCTTGCCCTCGCCCCCGGGTTCGCCGTCCGGCCCGTAGGACATGAGATCGAAATCGCCGTGCAGACCGGGCGAGATATAGACGAAATCGTTGCCCCAGGGATCCTTGGGGACCTTGCCCTTTTCCAGGTAGCCGCCCTTGCGCCACTTTCTGGCCAGCCGGCCCACGGATGGCGGCTCCACCAGGGCCTGCAGCCCCTGTTCGGTTGTGGGATACTGGCCGTTGTCGAGCTTGTAGAGCTTGAGTGCCTGTTCTATGGACCGGATCTGGATGGCAGCCTTGGTACGACGTGCCTCCTCGGGGCGGTCCATGATCCGTGGAACAATGAGCCCGGCCAGGATGCCGAGAATCACCATCACCACCATAAGTTCGATCAGGGTAAATCCCCGGGCATCACGACAGATTGATCTCTTCATCGGTGTACTTCGCTTGTTGTCACGTACCATGTTCAGGTTCATGGATGTTTGTTGTTCTGCTCAGGGCTGCCTGCCGGATCGCAGCAGCAGTGCCGGCGGCCGGATGCACCACCAGGCCGCCAGCAGGATGGCTCCGGCCAGGAGGAGCCCTGTCAGGCCGGCCTGCAGAGCGATCCAGGCAGCGCCCACCACCGGCAGCAGCAGGATCCTGGTCAAGGCCCGAAGGGCCGGCACCGCGGCGATGCGATCGGCAAGCCGCGGCGAGTAGCGGTAATAGAGGCTGACCATCTGCCGGCCGGGGCCGTTGCCCAGCAGATAGGCGTCGCGGAAATTCCGCAGGATCCTCACATAGGGATGGAAGATGGAGCCAAAGGCGGCCGTGGCGATGAAACAGGAGTCCGCAGTCCTGAAACCCTGCTGGTTTCCATAGTAGACCGTGCCTGATGCGGTCCTGGCATAGGCACGGACATAAAAAAAGGTGCCGGGCCGCAGGTTCTCCAGCACCGAGCTGAAGATACCGGTCCCGGAGCCGTCGCTGGAGGAGCCGCTGGTGACAAAGTTGTCATCCAGGGCCGAAAACAGGTCCGGAGTCGCGGTCACGGTGCCGGCCTGATCCGCTACGGTGGTGTCCGCAATCGTTGTCGTGACAGCGCGGGCATCAGGGACAAGAAAGTTGCCTATGCTCTTCATGGTCCTGGTCAGCATCTTGGTGGCCGACTGGACGGAAAAGGTGACGCCGGCGTTACCCGAGGCCTCGCTGTCCGTGGCACTGCAGCTCACGTTGACCGTGTAGCCCGCTCCTTCTTCCAGGCCGGTCAGCGTGGCGGTATGTTCCCGTCCGTCGACGGAAGCCAGATCGTTCTGCACGGTGCCACCGGTACCGCTGTCCGAAGAAAGGCTGTAGCTGCAGGTGGCGTTGGCGTCGGTGGTGACAACCAGCCCGGTCTGTGTGGTACCGGCCGGCAGGCTCTCACCGCTGGCCGGGCTGGTGATGGTCACGGTCAACACGTCACCGGGGGGCGTATCCGGGTTGTCGGGCGTGGTGTTCTCCAGGTCAGGATAAGGGATGGTGCTGAAGACCACGCCCCGCTCAACAATGGACTCGCCGGTGACGATCTCGCTGGTGACCACGGCGCCGGTGCGGGTAACCTGGGAGATCGAGCGGGTGATCACAGTGCCGTTGAAAGGCGCGTTGAGCGTGCCGCCCTTGCTGCCGGTTTCGTCCGTATACCGGGCCACGGCCATGCTTTCGGTCCCGCCCGGATCACTGCCCGCGCCCACAGCCACCACCTTGCCGTCTGGCTGGATGGCCAGGGCATAGCTCACTGCGTTGTCGGTATCAAAGCCGGTGGTGATAAGGCGCGGCACCGGCCCTGCGGCAGGCTCCTCTGCCGCAGGCAGGGGCAAGGCAGCCAGCGAGCCGGCAACCCGGAGTTTGCCGATGTGCAGAGTGGCGGTCCTGGAGGTTTCGGCCGCAGGTCTGACAGATGGCGTCGTCGCAGGCGGCCTGATCGTCTCCGGCGACCAGGAAAGCAGGAGGAAGCTGCGGCGGCCGTCGCTGGTGGCATAGCCGGAGGCCCTGATGGTGCGGCCGTCCGTGCCGATGGCATAGAGCACGTCGTCTTCCGGGCCGGCCGGGCTGACCAGTACCCCCTTGTCGCCGAAATCCGGATCCGGTCGTCCGTCGGCGGTGAAAGCGAACAGGGCTGCATCGCGCTGTCCTTCCTGCCCCACTGAGCCGGCGACCAGGATCGAGCCGTCATCGCGGAGCAGCAGGCCATACCCTTCGCCGGGCATATCCTCTGCTCCGGCCACGCCGATGCTGTCGGTGCCGAACCCGGTATCCGGTTCACCGTCTGCGGTGAAGCCCATCACCATCACCCCGGTCTGTTCACCATCGCTGTAGGATCCGGAAACAACGATCCGGCCGTCATCGCGCAACGCGACTCCCTGGACAATGGCATCCGTGCCGATACCGGTGAGCGTCATGCCTCCGCTCCCAAAGGAGGTATCAAGAGAGCCGTTGTCGAGGTAACGGGCCAGGACAACCACCCGTCCCGAGGTACCGGCGGCGGAACCGACCACCAGGATCCGACCCTGCCGGTCGATGATCAGCCCGGTTATCTCGTCGTCGTCGCCACCGATCTGGGTCACCACCTGGCCGTCAAGTCCAAAGTCGCGATCCAGACTTCCGTCGGCAGAATAACAGACCAGGGCAAAATCCCGGTCCGTACCGTTACTGCTGTAGCCGGCGGCGATGATACGGCCGTCGGCAAGGAGGCCGAGGGCGAGGATCCCGTCATCACCGCGGCCAACCGGAGTCACCACGCTGCCGTCATAGTTGAAGGAACGGTCAGGAGTACCATCCGGTTCAAAACGGAACAGTGAAAAATCCAGGTCTGCGGCGCTGGAACTGGACCCGCCAACCAGGATCCGGCCGTCAGCCTGAATGAGAACGGCATGGGCCTGGTCTCCATAGCCGCCGAGGGTCACATCCAGACGGCCGTCAATGCCGAAATCCGGATCGAGCCCCTCACCGCCCTCCCCTGCTCCGAGCACCACCCGGGCCAGAACGAGCAGGAATACCGCAACAAGGATGACAGGATCTGTCCATCTTTTCACCATAGAGACCACCTCCATCTTCTGGCCTGCCGAGTCTGTGCCTGACCACGCTGCGACCTGGACCATCGTAACCCACACGGGATGACCAACCATCGGTTTTTCCGACCACGATGATGCAGGCGCTCTCAGGGACCGCAAATTTGTACAGGCCTGCCTGATCGCAGGTAAGCGACCGCAGGGAGACTCCTGCCAAGGATACCAGGTACGGCGGCAACCGGAAAGTCAATATTCTGTCCCCGCGGAATCAGAGAAAACCCCATCAGATGACCTACCCATGTTCAGAGCATACCACGATCCGGGGAAATCTCGTGAAATACGTGCAAAAAAGAAACCAATTCCCTGTGCGGCACCGCTATTTCCCGAAACTGCAGACAGGATACTGACAGCGGGCACAGTTGCGGCACAGTCCGCCATGCCCCATGGCGGCCAGCTCCCGGCGACCGATGGTCTCGCCGCTGAGGATGCGGGGCAGGACCAGGTCGAAAACCGTGATCCGATGGAACATGCCGCAGGCGGGCAGGCCGAGAACAGGGATCTCGCCGATGCGGGCGACCATGAACATGGCCCCGGGCAGGACCGGCGTGCCATAGACCATATCCACGGCTCCGGCTTCGGCAATGCCCAGGCGGGTGACATCGTCGGGATCCACCGACATGCCGCCGGAGGTGACGATCAGTTCGGCCCCGGCGTCCAGACACTCGCGGATGGCGGCAGCGATGCGGGCCGGATCGTCGGGGGCAAAGACCACCATGGCCACCTCGGATCCCAGCTCGGCAAGCTTGTCCCGCAGGACCTGTTCAAAGCGGTCCTCGATGCGGCCATAGAAGACCTCGTCGCCCGTGATCACCAGGCCGGCCCGGACCCGGCGCAGGGGCAGGACCCGGATCAGCCCCTCCTCCCCTGTCCCGGCCACGGCCACTGCTTCCTCCACCAGGGAACGGTCGGCAACCAGCGGGATCAATCGCGTGGCAGCGACCTGGTCACCCTTGCGGACCGGGGTGTCGCCCTGCAGGGTGGCGCACATGACCTCGCCGAGCAGGTTGAAGCGGAGCAGCCGCTCTTCATTCACCTTGAGCAGGCCATCCCGGGCGGCGATGAGCGAGATCTTGCCCTCCACCACCTCGCCCGCGAACTCGACACCTTCCCCGGCCAGGGCCGTGGCCATCCTGCGGGCGGCCTCGTTTTCGTGGATCTCGTCCGCACCGAGCTCCAGCACATAGATATGATTTTTCCCAAGGCGGCGGAGATGCTCGATATCCTCGGCCCGGATGATATGCCCCTTTCTGAAGGCACGCCCCTTGAACTCGTCCTTGACGATCTCGGTCACATCATGCGGCAGCACCATGCCCACCGCCTGTTCCACAGGTATGGTCTTTTTCATGGGAACCTCTGCAAGAGACTCTGCCTGGTAAAGTATCGGCGCGGGGAGGGTCGTTGGATTGCCAACCGGCCGAAGCCGAAATTCCGTCCTGGCCTGCCGGTTTTCCTGTCGGTCTGGAGAAATATCAGGTAAAATCCCGCGTCAGGATAGCTGCCTCCGTCAGGATGGCATCATTCATTGTCTGTTGTGCCATCAAGGTATGACTGTTTATACGAACTTTCAAGGGCAACGTCAATCAGGGAGACACACCATGATCCAGCAGGAACTGCTCGACATCATCGCCTGTCCCAAGTGCAAGGGACCGGTCCGGCTCAATGAACAGGAAGATGGCCTGGTCTGCATGCACTGCAGGCTGCTCTATGCCATTCGCGACGAAATCCCCATCATGCTCATCGATGAGGCCACACCGCTTCCAGCACCGGCCACGGAAGAGGACAACTGAACATTCTGACCATGGACTACAGCGTTTTCAGGGAGATCCTTCTCAACCAGGCCAGGTATTACCTGGGGGTGCTTGCCGGGTACCGGGTCCCGGAACGGCTGGTCATCGTGGTGATCTACGCGGTGCTGGCCAAGGTCGCGGATCTTTTCATCGACCATCTGCTCAAGAGTCTTGCCAACCGGACCCACTCCGACCTCGACAACCGGATGATCGACTTCCTGCACCGGCCGATCTGCTGGTCGATCTTCCTGCTCGGCACCATGCACGCGGTCTCCATCCAGCCGGCCCTTGTGCCGCCCTGGAACATGGTGGTTCCCAATCTTATCAAAACCCTGATCCTGCTGGTCTGGTGGGTGAGCCTGATCCGCGAGATCACCCTGATGAACGAGGAGAACATGGGCTGGGTCCTGAGCCGGATGGACCGGACCCACTTCTTCATGCTCAAGAATGTCTCCCGCATCGTTATCCTCTTCACCGGGATCCTCTGGGGACTCGTCATCTGGAAGGTCAACCTGACGCCGCTCTTTGCCTCGGCCGGTATTGTCGGCATCGCCATCGCCCTGGCGGCCCGCGACACCCTGGCCAACTTTTTCGGCGGTATTGCCCTGTTTGTGGACGCCGCCTACAAGGTGGGCGATTACATCATCCTCGACAGCGGCGAGCGGGGCGAGGTGGTGGAGGTGGGCATCCGCTCGACCAAGATCCAGACCCGCGACGACGTGATGATCACCATCCCCAACTCCATCATGTCATCAACCAAGATCATCAACGAATCCGCGCCACAGCCCCGCTTCCGCATCCGGATCGATGTCAGTGTCGCCTATGGCTCGGATCTGCGGCGGGTGGAAAAGACCCTGCTGCGGGTGGCCCGGGCCAACCAGGCCCTGGCGGAGAAACCCGAACCCCGGGTCCGGGTCCGGTCCTTTGGCGATTCGGCCATCAACTTCCAGCTCCTGGTCTGGGTCCGCGATCCCCGGCACAAGGGTCTGGAGACCCACAACCTGCTCAAGATGATCTATGCCGCATTCGCCGACCAGGATATCGAGATCCCCTTTCCCCAGCGTGACGTCCATCTCAAGGCAGTGGACGCATCCGAGGCTGACAGGGACGCTGAGGAACAGCCACTCGGTACCGGCTGATTCACACGAGCTGCCGGCAGCAGGGAATGGTGCCACTGCAGTCCCCTGATGAGCTGCAATACAAAAGAAAAAGCGGGGGAATTCCCCCGCTTTTTGTTGCCTGTTCCGTTTTCCGGCCAGGGACCGGAGAGATCACTCGGGCGTAATCCCCAGTTCCTTCTCCTTTTCCGCCACCGCCAGCCTGGTCTTGACCGCAGTGTCGGAGACAAGGCTCATGGAATCGATGCCCTGCTCGACCAGGAAGGTGGCAAAATCGGGGAAATCAGACGGTGCCTGGCCGCAGATGCCGATCTTCCGGCCGCGGCTCTTGGCGGTCTTGATGACCATCTTGATCATGGTCTTGACCGCCTCGTTACGCTCATCGTAGATGTGGGCCACCAGGTCGGAATCGCGATCCAGCCCCAGGGTCAACTGGGTCAGGTCGTTGGAGCCGATGGAGAAACCGTCAAAGACATCGGCAAAGGCCTCGGCCGAGATGACATTGGAGGGAATCTCGCACATGACATAGACCTCGAGGTCGTTCTCGCCCTGGACCAGGCCGAATTCGCGCATCACGTCGATGACCTTCTTCCCCTCTTCCGGCGTGCGGCAGAAGGGCACCATCAGCTTGATGTTGGTCAGGCCCATGTCGTTGCGGGCCTTGAGCAGGGCCTTGCACTCCAGTTCAAAGGCCGGCTTGTACCGCTCGTCATAGTAGCGGGAGGCGCCGCGCCAGCCGATCATGGGGTTGGATTCCTCGGGCTCGTACAGGTGGCCGCCGATCAGGTTGGCATACTCGTTGGATTTGAAATCCGACAGCCGGACGATCACGTCCTTGGGATAGAAACCGGCGCCGATCCGGCCCACACCCTCGGCCAGCTTGTCGATGAAGTACTGCCGCTTGTCATCGGGGTAGGCGGTGGTCTTGGACTCGATCAGCTCCACGATCTCGGCGATCTCGGCGTCAGAGGCGGCCCTGGCCTTGAGTTCCTCGAAGTTGTAGAGGGCAAGGGGATGGATGCCGATGTGGGAGTTGATGATGAACTCCTCCCGCGCCAGGCCCACGCCGTCATTGGGGATCTGGCTCTCGATGAACGATTTTTCCGGGATACCGACGTTCATCATGATCTTGGTCCGGGTCCTGGGCACGTTGTCGAGATCCAGGGTCTCGACCTCGAAATCGAGCAACCCCTCGTAGATGTTGCCGGTCTCGCCCTCGGCGCAGGAGACGGTCACATCCTGGCCGCTTTTGATGGCCTCGGTGCCGTTCTCGGTGCCGATGACACAGGGTATGCCCAGCTCGCGGGAGATGATGGCGGCATGGCAGGTGCGGCCGCCGCGGTTGGTGACAATGGCGCCGGCGATCTTCATGATCGGCTCCCAGTCAGGGTCGGTCATGTCGGTGACCAGGACCTGGCCGGCCTTGAAGTCGTGAATCTGGCTCACATCCTCCAGCACGTTGGCCTCGCCCTGGCCGATCTTGGCGCCAACGGCCTGGCCGGTGGCCAGCACCTTGCCCTTCTCCTTGAGGACATAGGTCTCCATCACGTTCTTGTTGACCTGGGAGTGGACGGTCTCGGGCCGGGCCTGGACGATGAAGAGCTTGCCGGTGCCGACCTTGACGCCGTCGCCGTCCTTGGCCCATTCGATATCCATGCCCCGGCCATAGTGATCCTCGATGATGCAGGCCCAGCGGGCGAGCTGCAGGATCTCGTCATCGTTGAGCACGTAGCTGCCGCGTTCCTCGGGCGTGGTCTCCACATTCTTGACCGGTTCCTCGGCATTGGGATCGGAATCATAGATCATCTTGATCTCCTTGGTCCCCACCCGCTTGCCGACAATGGGCCGCTTGCCCTGCTTGAGGGTCGGCTTGAAGACATAGTACTCGTCCGGGTTGACCGCGCCCTGGACGACATTCTCGCCCAGGCCCCAGGCACCGGTGATGAAGACCGCATCCTCGAAGCCGGACTCGGTGTCGATGGAGAACATGACGCCGGAACAGGCCGAGTCGGAACGCGCCATCTTCTGGACAACGATGGAGAGGTAGACGTCGAACTGACCGAATCCCTTGTCATGGCGATAGGAAATGGCCCGGTTGGTGAAGAGGGAGGCAAAGCACCGCTTGCAGGCATCGATCAGGGCGTCCGGCCCGGTGATGTTGAGATAGGTGTCCTGCTGACCGGCAAAGGAGGCGTCGGGCAGGTCCTCGGCCGTGGCCGAGGAACGGACCGCCACGTCCACGTTCTCGCCATACTCTTCCTCCATCTTGCGGTAGGCGTCGACAATGGCCTGGCGGAGATCATCGGGAAACTCGGCATTGCGGATGATACCACGGACCTTTTCGCCCCGCTCCTGCAGGTTGTAAAGATCATGGGTGTCCAGGTCCTTGAGGGTCTCCCTGATCGCCTCCTCGATACCGGCCTCCTTGAGCAGGTACTGGTAGGCATAGGCGGTGATCGCATAGCCGTTGGGCACCTCCACCCCCTTGGAGGTGAGCTTCTGGTGCATCTCGCCCAGGGAGGCGTTCTTGCCGCCGACCAGCGGCACATCCTCAATACCGATCTCGTCAAACCAGAGAATCAATGCCTTATCGTGCGCGTTTCCCATCGTGGTCTCCATCGTAGATTAACTGTTTCGTAAACGGCGGTAGGCAGGCCAGGCCGGTTCCGCTGCCGAACCGATCACAGGGTTTCCAGCTCTGCGACAGGTCTGACGCCAACCTGGGGCACCCGTGCCAACATACCTGCTGTCTTATGTCCAGATCCTTACTAGTAAAAAATTTTTCGGCTGGGGTCAACCCCAAGGACGGCTAAATATGTCGCGGCCGGGGTATTTCCTCCGGCCGAAACCGGATTTTCGGCTGACAATGGCCCCCGAAATTAGGCGGACCGGCCACATTGCCAAGCCTGCCGGGAATGGCTATATTGTCTTTCATCCGACACCGGGCCGTCCTTTGGCCAGCACCTCATACAGGGAGATCCCATGACCCTCCAGAAGACCATCGAGACCATTCTCGCCGGGGCAATCGTTGCCGGCAGCCACCGCCGGAGCGACTATTTCCAGGCCATCAGGAAACTGGTCGAGCTCCGCAACCAGGCCCGGGCGCCCGAGGAGCGAAAAACTCTCGGCCGGGCCATTGACGATGTCTATGCCCTGGTACGTGACGAGATCCTCACCAACCCCGGCGAGCCGCGCTCACCGGTCAAGTTCGGCACCTCGGGCTGGCGCGGCATGCTGGGCAAGGACATCTTTGTCCGCTCGGTGGCCTTTGTCACCGCCGCCATCCTGCAGCTCTACCGGGATGGCGAGCATGATCCCGACCTGCGCCAGGCCCTGGGCGTGGCCGATTTTGCCGAGATGCGGGAACGCGGCTGCGTGGTGGGGTTCGACAACCGCTTCGGCGGTCCCACCCTGGCCCTGGCGGTCATGAACGTGCTGGCGGCCAACGGGGTCAGGATCCTGTATGCCGGCGAGGCCACCACCGGTATCCTTTCGGCCTCGGTCCTGGTCCGCAGGGCCGCCTTTTCCATCAACCTGACCCCGAGCCACAATCCTCTCGAATATGGCGGGTTCAAGTACAACGCCGCCGATGCCGGGCCGGCGGCCGCCATCCTCACCGAACGGATCACCGCCCAGGCACGCGAGGTCATCGCCGCCGGTGAAAGCGTCTTTGTGCCGGACGGGATTGATCTGCAGCAGCCCCTGGAAAAGATCGGCGGCGTGGTCCACGAGGATGCCCTGGCAAGCTGGCAGCAACTGGTCCGCGACAACCGCGACCGGCACGGCATCGATTATGATCGCCTGCTGGCCGAATTCGCCGGTCGGGACGACATCGTGGTCGGCGTTGATGCCGTCCACGGCGCCTCGCGCACCTATATCTCCCGCCTGCTCAGGGAACCGCCGCCGCAGCGGCTGTTCGTCCTTCGGGACCAGGCCGATGTCACCTTCGGCGGGATTGCGCCCGAACCGTCGTCCATCAACATGCAGCCGGTGATGACCGCCCTTGCCGGACGGCCGGAGCCTTTGCGCGTCGGTGCCATCATCGACCCGGACGGTGACCGGATCCGTTTCACCGACGGAGACATCGAAATCTCCATGAACCAGTTCGGCGCCATGGCTTACCATTTCCTCCACGAGATCAAGGGGAAAAAGGGCATGGTGGCCAAGACGGTGGCAACGAGCAACCTGGCCAACAGCGTGGCCGCGGCCCTGGGCGAGGAGATCTTCGAGACCCGGGTCGGGTTCAAGGAATTCAAGCCGGTCATCGGCAGGGCCCTCGTCTGTTTCGAGGAATCCGACGGCATCTCGGTGATCGGCCACACGCCGGAAAAGGACGCCTTCATCGGCCTGCTCCTGGCCCTGGACATGGTGATGACCCTGGGCAGGAGCCTGGGTGACTACCTGCAGGAGGTGGAAAAGGAATATGGCCCGTTCTTTCCGGCCCGGGACGGGGTCGAGGTGGCCAAAAAAGGCGAGGAACTGCGGCAGGCCCTGGCCCGGCTCGAAAAGTATACCGAGGGCGTGGCCGTGGAGATCGGCAACAGAAAGAAAACCATCCGCCAGGTCATCACCATCGACGGTCGCAAGATGGTCTTCGAGGACGGCTCCTGGATCATGATCCGTCCCTCGGGCACCGAGCCCAAGGTCCGCTTCTACGTCGAGGCCAGGGATCGCGAGGAGACCCGGCTCCTGGTGGACAGGGCCAGAACGATGCTGGCCGAAATCGGCCTGCTGTGACAGTGCACCGCTATCTGCGTTGCCTGCGAAAAATATCCCGGTGCCGGGAGATATATTGCCGACCCAGGGACGAAGGTGTATTATAGTATGTTGGTGAAAGAATCCTCTCTGGGAACTGTGTGCTTCGCACCAAACACAACCTTCAGCAATCACACGGCTTCCCACCATTCAACATGACCAGCGAGTACGACAATGTGGGAATATACGGACAAGGTACAGGAACATTTCATGCACCCCCGCAATGTGGGGGAGCTTGAAGATGCCAACGGTGTGGGTGAGGTTGGGTCCCTTGCCTGCGGCGACGCCCTGAAACTGATGATCAAGGTGGATGAAAACAACATCATCACTGATGCGAAATTCAAGACCTTCGGCTGCGCCTCGGCCATCGCCTCCTCCTCGGCGCTGACCGAGATGATCAAGGGCATGCCGCTGGACGAGGCGGAAAAGATCACCAACGAGGACATCGCCGAGGCCCTGGGCGGTCTGCCCAAGGAAAAGATGCACTGCTCGGTCATGGGACGCGAGGCGCTGGAGGCCGCCATTGCCGACTATCGCGGCGTGGTGCTGCCCATGGCCCAGGGCGAGGTGGTCTGCGAATGTTTCGGAGTCACCGATCTCGAGATCATCCGCGCCATCAAGGAGAGCGACCTGCGCTCGGTGGAGGAGATCACCAACTTCACCAAGGCGGGCGGCGGCTGCGGCAAGTGCGAGGACCGGCTGCGCGAGATCCTGCAGCAGACCGTGGAGGGCATCGCGGCCGAGCCGAAGAAGCCCGAAAAAGAACAGCGCATGACCACCCTGCAGAAGATCAAGAAGATCGAACAGGTGCTGGAACGCGAGATCAGGCCGACCCTGCGCAAGGATGGCGGCGATATCGAGCTGGTGGACGTGGACGGCGACTTTGTCACTGTCTCCCTGCGCGGCGCCTGCTCCGGCTGCCAGTCGTCACGTACCACGCTCAAGGAATACGTGGAGAAAAAACTGCGCGAGCAGGTGGCAGACAGCCTGATCGTCGAGGAGGACCGGTAATGGACTGCAACAGCGACAAGGTCATCTACATGGACAACAATGCCACCACCCGGATCGCGCCCGAGGTGGTGGACGCCATGATGCCGTTCCTCACCGACTGCTACGGCAATCCCTCCTCCATGCACACCTTCGGCGGCCAGGTTGGCAAGGCCATCAAAGAGGCCCGGGCCAGGATAGCCGACCTGCTCGGCGCCGAGCCGGAAGAGATCGTGTTCACGAGCTGCGGCACGGAGAGCGACTCCACGGCCATCCTCTCGGCCCTGCAGACCTGGCCGGAAAAACGGCACGTGGTCACCACCCGGGTCGAGCATCCGGCGGTCAAGAACCTGTGTGAGAATCTGGCCCAGCTCACCGGCCACAAGCACCGCCTCACCCGGCTCAAGGTGGAGCGGGACGGCACCCTCAACCTGGACGAGTACCGTGACGCCCTGAGCGAGGACACTGCCATCGTCTCCGTGATGTGGGCCAACAACGAGACCGGGGTTATCTTCCCGGTGGAGGAGATGGCGGCCATGGCAAGAGAACGTGGCATCCTCTTCCATACCGATGCGGTACAGGCCGTGGGCAAGATCCCCATCAACATGAGAGAAAACGACATCGACTTCCTCTCCCTCTCCGGTCACAAGCTGCATGCACCCAAGGGGGTTGGCGTCCTCTATATCCGCAAGGGCACGCCATTTGTTCCTTTCATGAACGGCGGGCACCAGGAGAAGGGCCGCCGGGGCGGCACCGAGAATGTCGCCTCCATCATCGGCCTGGGCCGGGCCTGCACCCTGGCCGGTGAAAAGATGGAGGAAGAGAACACCAGGGTCCGCGCCCTGCGCGACAGGCTGGAGCAGGGGCTGCTCTCCTCCATCCCCAAGTCCATGCTCAACGGCCATCCCGACAAACGGCTGCCCAACACCACCAATATCAGCTTCGAGTTCGTGGAAGGCGAGGCCATCCTGCTGCACATGAACGAATACAACATCTGCGCCTCTTCCGGATCGGCCTGCACCTCCGGTTCGCTCGAGCCGTCGCATGTGCTGCGGGCCATGGGCGTGCCCTTCACTGCTGCCCACGGCTCGATCCGCTTCAGCCTCTCCATCTACAACACCGAGGAGGAGGTGGACTTCGTGCTCGACAAGATGCCCGGCATCATCGCCGGCCTGCGGGAGATGTCGCCCTTCTGGAACCCTGACCAGTGAACCCGGCTCCCGCTGCCCCCGTCTCGCCGGTGCCTGAACCTCTCAACATCTCCGGAGTCCGGCCATGAAAATCATCCCCCCCCGCTTCACGGTCCTGGACCGGCTCGACCGGGAAAGTCTGCCGGTCCGCATCGAGTACTGCGGACGCGTCTGTTACAAGAGCGAGGACAGGATCGACCGTGAGTCGGCAATCCCCTTTGTGGCGAAGATGGCCGAACATGGCCACAACTCGGTCCTGGAGATGGGGGTGCTCACCCTGCAGGTGGACTGCCAGTCTGCCGGGGAGATCAACGAATTGTTCCGGTGTCAGCCGCGCTACCTGTTCATCGATATCCTGGACGGCAACCGGCTTCTCGTCACCGGCTCGGTCCGCGCGTTCCGCGAGATGCAGCTCTTCCACCCGAACTGTGCGCCTGTCCGGGCGATGAGCGGGTTCCTCCACCGCTGTCATGATTGGTTCTTTGTCGGCATCCCCCTCGACGAAGAATCCACACCCGATCCTCCGATCCAGGTCAAAAAGGTCGATCTCGCCCAGGTCGACCGTTTTCCTCCCCTGCAACTGGAAAAGCACCGCCACATCGCGGTCAAGTTCGTCGTCAACCGGGCCGTCACCCACGAGATCGTCCGCCACCGGCCCTGTTCCTTTCTCCAGGAGAGCCAGCGCTACTGCCGCTACAGCGACGACAAGTTCGGCAGCGAGGTGACCTTTATCAAGCCCCTCTTCTTTACCGAGGGCAGCGTGGAGTACAATGTCTGGCAGCAGGCCATGCGGGAGACCGAAAAGATGTACCTGCAACTGCTTGAGACCTGTACCCCCCAGGCCGCCCGCACCGTGCTGCCCAACTCCTGCAAGACCGAGCTGATCGTCTACTGCAACCTCGCAGAATGGCGGCATATCTTCCGGCTGCGCACCAGCAAGGCGGCCGAACCCTCCATGCGCGAAGTCATGATCCCCCTCCAGGAGGATTTCAGGGAGCGTTTCCCCGCGGTCTTTGCCTGAGCGGCCATGCTCCCCTGGAAGAGAACCTCCCTCGCCCGACTTCCGGTATTGACATCGAATCGTAATCCTGCTATTTTAGCCGGTTACACATGGTTTTGACGCAGGGTTCCCTGCGTTTCTGCCGCCGTACCGTCCGGCATGGCCGAAGCCCGGCCCACCGCCGTCACCAACAACGGAGCGTCCGGCCGATCCTGCCAGGGCCGGCGCTTCCGAAGACTTCAATCATCAAGGAGGAGGACCCTATGGTTTTGGATCCCACCAAGCACGCTGACTGGGAGATCGCCGAGGAAGCGGAAAGCCGCATGAAAACCGTCTACGAGCTCGGCGAGATGCTCGGCCTGGAAAAGGAAGAGTTGCTGCCCCATGGCCACTACCTCGCCAAGCTGGACTATCGCAAGATTCTCGATCGCCTCAAGGACAGGCCGGACGGAAAATACGTCGACGTCACCGCCATCACACCCACACCGCTGGGTGAGGGCAAGTCCACCTGTGCCATGGGCCTTGTCCAGGGACTCGGCAAACGCAACAAGTCGGTGGTTGGTGCCATCCGCCAGCCCTCCGGCGGTCCGACCATGAATATCAAGGGCTCGGCAGCCGGCGGCGGCCTGGCCCAGTGCATCCCGCTGACCCCATTTTCCCTGGGCATGACCGGTGACATCAACGCCATCATGAACGCCCACAACCTGGGCATGGTGGCGCTCACCTCCCGCATGCAGCACGAGTGCAACTACACCGACGAGCAGCTTGCCCAGCGCAACCTCAAGCGGCTCGACATCCATCCCAAAAAAGTGGAATTCGGGTGGATCATCGATTTCTGCGCCCAGGCCCTGCGGAATATCACCATCGGCCTCGGTGGCAAGATGGACGGCATGACCATGCAGTCCAAGTTCGCCATCGCGGTCTCCTCCGAGATCATGGCCATCCTCTCCATCGCCACCGACCTGAAGGACATGCGGGAGCGGATCGGCAAGATCGTGGTCGCCTATGACAAGCAGGACCGGCCCATCACCACTGCCGACCTGGAGGTGGACGGCGCCATGACCGCCTGGATGGTGGATGCCATCAATCCCAACCTGATGCAGACCCTGGAGGGCCAGCCGGTCATCGTCCATGCCGGCCCGTTCGCCAACATCGCCATCGGCCAGTCCTCGGTCATTGCCGACCGCGTGGCCCTCAAGCTGGCCGACTACAACATCACCGAGTCCGGCTTTGGCGCCGACATCGGCTTTGAGAAGTTCTGGAACCTCAAGTGCCGTTACTCGGGCCTCAAGCCCAACTGCGCGGTCGTGGTCGCCACCATCCGCGCCCTCAAGTGCCACGGCGGCGCCCCGATCCCGGTTCCCGGCAAGCCCATGCCCGAGGAGTACAACTCCGAGAACGTGGCCTGGGTAGAAGAGGGCTGTAAGAACCTTATCCACCACATCGAGACGGTCAAGAAGGCCGGCATCAACCCGGTTGTCTGCATCAATGCCTTCTACACCGACACCGACGACGAGATCGCCGCTGTCCGCCGCCTGGCCGAAGGCGCCGGCGCCCGGGTCGCCCTGTCGCGGCACTGGGAGCATGGCGGTGACGGCGCCCTGGAGTTCGCCGATGCAGTCATCGATGCCTGCGAGGAGCCCAACGACTTCAAGTTCCTCTACGACCTGGACACCCCGCTCTCCAAGCGCATCGAGCTGATCGTCAAGGAGGTCTATGGCGGCGACGGCGTCACCTACTCGCCCGAGGCCCAGGCCAAGCTGAAGCGGATCGAGGCCGATCCCGAATCCAAGACCATGGGCACCTGCATGGTCAAGACCCACCTGTCCCTGTCCCACGATCCCAAGCTCAAGGGCGTGCCCAAGGGCTGGACCCTGCCGGTCCGTGACATTCTCACGTACAAGGGGGCAGGGTTTGTCGTACCGGTCGCCGGTGCCATCAGCCTGATGCCCGGTACCGCCTCCGATCCGGCCTACCGCCGCATCGACGTCGATGTGGAGACCGGCAAGGTCAAGGGGCTGTTCTA
>JALSNC010000275.1 GCA_026987195.1 Desulfobulbaceae bacterium
CGAATGTTCAACCCATAGGTCGTGCGGTTAATGATAAAGCTCATTATTGGTACCAGTCCAAAGGCGATATAAACAATAATGGAGTGCTGAAACAGCATCTCGCCTACTACGGGCAGGTCGGAAAGTACAGGAAAATGGAGCGGCATAAAGGGCAGAATCGGTCGCGGGGTGCCGACAAATTTTTGAAACAGCAGGTCACTCATACCCAGGCCGAAGAGATAGATACCGATACCGCTGACCCCCTGTTCCGCCTGCAGGTTGAGTGTTATAAAACCGTAAAATACCCCGAGGGCCAGCCCGATACCGATACCGATCAGCAGGCCGTAGTAGGGGTTGCTGGTCTGTAAAACGGTATAGTAGGCGCCAAAGGCGCCAAGCAGCATCACCCCGTCAACACCCAGGTTAAGGACGCCGCTTCTCTGACCCAGGGCCTCGCCGAGGGAGGCCAGCAGGAAGGGCGTGGCTAAACGTATTCCTGAGGCGATGGTGGAAACAATAATCAGCACGGCAAATGAATCAGTCATTGTTCCCTCCCTTGTCGCTGATCTCCGGATCACCATCCATCCTGGAGGCGGGGACTACCCGTTGTTTAAAATATTCCGAACTGACGACAAAGACAACAATCAGGCCGTTTAAAGCGATGATCAGGGCGGACGGTACCTGGGCCGCCCGCTGCAGGGCATTGGCGCCCACCAGCATACCGCCGAACAGCAGCGCCGAGGGAATGGACCACAGCGGATGTAGACCGGCAAGCAGGGCAACAACAATGCCGTTAAATCCTGCGCTGCCGGTAAAACCGGTGGAGCTGCCGTCGGTTACCATTCGGTGCGATTCGGAGCCGAATACCAGGACGGCCCCGGCGATACCGGCCATGGCGCCGGAGAAGGCCAGAGCGGCGGTAACGTTTTTCGGCACGGAAATGCCGGCATATCGCGATGCATCGGGATTATAACCGACCGCCCGCAGTCGATAGCCCATGGGAGTGCGCCAGAGCAGGAAATAGGCGCCGACGGCCACCAGCAGGGCAATGACAACTCCAAGATGCATGCGCATCCCCTCTATCAGTATCGGCAGATCGGCATTTGGCGACAGACGTACGGTCTGTGGAATGCGGACGCCTTGCGCTGCCTCGGCCGCGTCGATCATGGGCCCGCGCAGGAGAAAATTCATGAACTGGACGGCAACGATGTTGAGCATGATGGTGGAGAGGATTTCGCTGACGTTGAACCAGGCCTTGAGCGCCCCGGCGATCGCTCCCCAGAATGCGCCGCCGGCAGCGCCCGCTATGAGAACCAGGGGAATAAGTAAAGGCGCCGGCACATTGGGAAAGGTAAGGGCGATGGTGGTCGCCAGCAGAGCGCCCATGACCATCTGTCCCTCGCCGCCGATATTGATGACATTGGCCCGAAAGGCAATGCAGATACCGACGCCGACCAGTAAAAGCGGAATTGATTTGACCGCTGTCTGGGAAAATCCATCCAGGCTGCCGAATGCAGCC
>JALSNC010000276.1 GCA_026987195.1 Desulfobulbaceae bacterium
GTGCAGGCGCGTTTGTTCGCTATAGCCCCTCTATGCGGACAAACGCGACCGTGCAAAGATGCGCTGCCTGTGAGCGCTTACAACCATCGGTCTGTCCGGCCACAATGGTGTAAGCGCGCTCAGTAGACGCCATCGAAATAGTCGGCAACGATCCGCGCATGGTCAAAGACCAGCGGCGGCAGGTTGTCCCGGGTGAAGATGCGGGCCTGCGCGGCATCGTCGGCTGCCACCGGTGTTCCCTCGGCAGTGGCGATGAAGACGGTTGACGCCGTATGCTGGCGTGGATCGCGATTCGGGTCCGAATAGGTATGGAACTGGCGGACCAGGCGCACGTCCAGGCCGGTCTCCTCCCGTGCTTCCCGCACGGCCGCCGCTTCGAACGATTCCCCGTAGTCCACGAACCCTCCCGGCAGGGCCCAGCCATGGGGCGGATTCTTACGTCTGATGAGGACGATGCCGCCACCGGTCTCGATGATGATGTCGACGGTGGGCACGGGATTCCTGTACACAGGGATCTCGGCCCCGCAGTTTGGACAGCGCATGGTGCCTCCCTTGAGAACGCAACAGTCCGTTGCTAAGGGCAACCACCTGAACAGGCCGATACTTTTGGTAAAGGCTCAGCCACGCTCAGAGGCAGAGGGCCCGGATCTCACGCCAGTTGCTGACCGTGGCCAGGCCGTGGCGGTGGTCGCGGTTCCAGGGCTGGGAAAAGACAATGGGCCGGATGCCGGCCGACGCCAGTTGCAGGCAGGTTTCGGCCCGGTCATCAATGAAGTGGGTCAGGCCGTGCTCCAGGATGTGCCGGGGTTTGTCGTCGTGGGCGCCCATGGCCACGATGCGGATTCGCGGCAGGGTGGAGGGGGGCAGCACCGTCCGCATCCAGGCACGTACCGGTTCCGGGTCCGGCCGGGCCGTGACCACGGCGACAGGGGCCACCTCGGTCAGCTCGCCCAGGACCTCCACCGCGCCCGGCATGGGCCTGAGGCCCGTTCCCACGGAGTCGAGGAGGATCTCCATGAAGATGGAGTGGATGATCTCCGCGTCCATGTCCAGGCACCGTTCCACGGCAAAACAGGTGATGTCCTCCAGGCGGATGTCGCAACGATGATATTTTTCGCAGGCCAGCCGCAGGAAGGCCTCGGCCGTATCGGCGATCACGCCGTCGAAATCGAATCCGAGCCGGCCGGGATCGATCTTTTCTGAAGGGCCGTGTGCCATGGAGATGTAACCCCTCACAGGGTTGGCAACTATGCGGTTTCACAACCTCAGAGCTGTAAGCGTTCACAGGTAGTGCATATTTGTGCAGGCGCGTTTGTTCGCTATAGCCCCTCTATGCGGACAAACGCGACCGTGCAAAGATGCGCTGCCTGTGAGCGCTTACATGGAGATGTCGCGGCAGAAAGGAGAGAGCGGCACCGGCGGCCGTGCCGCCGGTGTCCGTCCGCATGCGCCAGGCCGTTCTACTTGACCGTGGCGTCCTCGATAATGGCGTCATACTTGTAGCCGGCGCCGAAGTCCTTGTTCGCATGCAGGACCCCTTCGACCACCACCACCGACCCCACCTTGGGGTCTGCCTGGGTCGTGACGACCAGGTCATGGGTGTTCTTGAGCGGGTTGCCGGAGCCATCCTGCAGGTGGACCCAGTTCTTGCCCATGATCATGTGCGAGACCTTCATCACCTGGCCGCGGACCCGGACCTTCTTGCCGTTGAGCTTGGCGGCCTGATCGAAGCACTCGCCCACCGTATAGGCATTCTCGCCTTTGGCCTTGTCCACCTTGACATCAGCCGACGGGACAATGGCCCCTGCCGATCCGCTGGGATTGGCGGCACTGCCGGCCATGGCCGGTGGCATGGCCGCCCCCATGCCGCCGTGCGGCGAGGCCGCGCCTTCGGCCTGCAGGGCATCGGCGAAGCTCTCGCCGCCGCTGCCGGAGCCGTGGGGGGCGGCCTGGATCCGCCCGCTGCCACCCAGGCCGGAGGAGAAGATGATCTTGTCAAAGGTCCGTTTCAGGGTCTTGGAATGGAAGTTGGCCATCTCCATGCCCGGGTTGCAGACCACCTCCTCGCCCACCTTGACCTGACTCTCCGGAATGGCGACCCAGACCTTGCCCCGGGCCGTGTCCACCTGGAGATAGGTGTACCCGGCGGCATTGATGGTCTCCACCACTTTGCCCTTGACCGGTTTGCCGTTGAGATCTGCCTGGACAGGAGCAGCGGCGGCCTTCTGACCGGCGCTGTCGGCGGCCAGGGCCGGGCTGCCGAGCATGAGGAGGAGGGCTGCACTGATAATGAGAAAACGCGATTGCTGCATGGAATATCTCCCTGTTACGAATTCATGGAAAGCGGCGTCGGCCGGCCTGAATATGGGGCCGACCCGTGCCGACGAGGAAACATATAAGAGGTTGACCGTCGACTGTCAACCATTGAAGATCGTGGCCAGATGACGGTTCGGCGACCGGGGCCGGCTCACGCCGCCACCAGGTGGCTGCGGATTGCGTCGGCCCAGATGGTATAGCCTCGGCTGCTCAGGTGGATGCCATCGTCCAGGAAACAGGGCCTGGTGACCGGTTCACAGTGGCTGGTGAAGGGGGCGACCAGGTCGAGGATGTGGCAGGAGGTGGCACGGGCAACCTGGCGCAACTGGTGGTTGGCCGCCTCGATCCGCTCTTCGGCCAGCCAGTCCAGGCGCATGGGCGTCATGGAGTGGATGGTGACCGGCACGCCCGGACAGAGGTCGTGGATCCGCGGCAGCATGGTCTTGAGGATCTGCGGGAAATAGAGGTCCTCCATGAGCAGGTTGTTGGTCCCGGACATGATCAGGATCCGGTCCACCGCCGGTGCCGCCTGCAGTTCGGCAGGAAGGCGGGCGGCCAGCTCCTCCACCCGTTCTCCGGCCCGGCCGCGGTTGACGACCGTGTATTCCGGCAGCAGGCTGTCCCAGTCTCCCCATTCCACCAGCGAGTCGCCCAGAAACAGGAGCACGGGCCGTGGCGCGATACTCATGACCCTCCACCTCCCTCTGTACTGCCCCGTCGGGACTGGAGGACGATACAGGCCATGGCGGCCACCGGCACCCCGGCCCCGGGGTCAATGGTCTCCGCCCGCCCGGCATCGATGAAATCCCGGGGCGGCGACACGCCGGTGTCGATGATCTTCTTCCAGCAGCGCTCCCTGTGCAGAGCGGGCGGAGGCGGGACGATGAAGGTGGCCTCCCGGTCCCGGTGACCGTTGAGCATGACAAAGAAGTCGTCATCCTCCCCCTCCGGGATGCCCGAGCCGTTCAGGGTGAAGGCCAGGGTGTGGCAGTCCGGGGACCAGTCCTGCTCCCCCGGCCGCAAACCCTGCCAGGAGATCTCCTCCAGGTGGGCGGGCAGCTCCTCGGCGGTACGGGTCAGGAAGAATTCATCCCTGCGGAATACGGGATGCGCCTTGCGCAGGGCGATCAGCATACGGAAGAAGCGCAGCAGGTGCTGCTTCTGCCGCGCCAGCCGCCAGTCGATCCAGCTTATCTCGTTATCCTGGCACCAGGCGTTGTTGTTGCCCCGCTGGCTGCGGCCGAACTCGTCACCGGCCACCATCATGGGCACGCCCTGGGAAAGAAACAGGATCACGGCCATGGTCCGCATCCTCCTGAGACGCATCTGCAGGATCCTGGGGTTGCGGGTGGGACCCTCGACACCGCTGTTCCAGCTCAGGTTGTTGTTGTCGCCGTCCCGGTTGTCCTCGCCGTTGGCCAGGTTGTGTTTCTCGTTGTAGCTGACAAGATCAGCCAGGGTGAAGCCGTCGTGGCTGGTGATGAAATTGATGGAATTGCAGGGCCTGCGGCCGCTGTGCTGGTAGAGATCCGAGCTGCCGGCGATGCGGGTGGCCAGGGCCGGTACCTGGCCCGGGTCACCCCGCATGAAGGCGCGGACATCGTCGCGGAAGCGGCCGTTCCATTCCGCCCAGCGGTGGTGGGGCGAGAAGGAGCCCACCTGGTAGAGGCCGGCGGCGTCCCAGGCCTCGGCGATGATCTTGGTGTCCGCCAGGATCGGGTCCTCGGCGATCATCTCCACCACCGGCGGATTGCTCAGTACCTCGCCGTTCTGGTCGCGGCCGAGGATGGAGGCCAGGTCGAAGCGGAAACCGTCCACGTGCATCTCCACCACCCACCAGCGCAGGGCGTCCATGATCAGGGTGCGGACGATGGGATGGTTGCAGTTGCAGGTGTTGCCGCAGCCGGAGAAGTTGAGATAGGCACGGGTCCAGGGGTCGAGCAGGTAGTAGATCGTGTTGTCGATGCCGCGGAAGCTGATGGTGGGGCCGTCGGCACCGCCTTCGCCGGTATGGTTGTAGACGATGTCGAGGATCACCTCGATACCGGCCCGGTGCAGGGCCCTGACCATGTCGCGGAATTCGTCCAGCGGCCGTTTCGGATCACTGCAGTACGCCGCCTTGGGGGCAAAGAAGGAAAGCGGGCTGTAGCCCCAGTAGTTCTTCAGCCGCTGGCCGGTCTCGGGATTGACAAAGGTGGTTTCGTTCTCGTTGAACTCGGTCACCGGCATCAGCTCCACCGCCGTGATGCCCAGTTTCCGCAGGTAGGGGATTTTTTCGGTGACTCCCCTGAAGGTGCCCGGGTGGCGGACCCGGGAGGAGGGGTGCCGGGTGAAGCCGCGCACGTGCATCTCGTAGATGATGGTGTCGCGCAGCGGCGTGTTCAGGGGACGGTCGCCCTGCCAGTCGTAATCGGGCAGAGGAAGTCGGCAGCAGGGCCGGGTCCCCAGGCAGGGCCGTGCTTCACCCCAGCGGTGGGGGCAGAGGGCGCGGCCATAGGGATCGAGCAGGACCCGCCGGTCATCGTAGAAGTGGCCGCTGCCAGCGGGATCAAAGGGGCCGGCCATGCGATAGCCGTAACAGACATCGGCGGGCAGGCCGCTGAGATGGGCGTGCCAGACATCACCGGTTCTGTGTTCCTGCCGGTCCAGGGAGATCTCCACGGTATCGGCCCCCGGGTCGGCGCCGTTGCCGAGGACCAGGGTCACCGCCGTGGCATGCCGCGAGAAGACAGCAAAGTTGACACCTGCCGGGGTAGGGGTCGCCCCCAGGGGCATGGGGCTGCCGGCCTCGACGCGAAAGGGCTTTTTCATCTTGACATCGGATAATAATTATTATATACGTATGATAATGAATTATATCTTTTTCAGGCAAGCTATCTTACCCGGTTTTTCTTTTTTTCAAAACCCTTGCGGAGGAATATTATGGGGCTGTTTGAAGTGCTCGATCTTGCTGGCTCACCGACCATTGACTGGGAGATGACTCCGGAGTACACCTTTGGCACCTTTGAGAGCTGGGGCGGCAAGGAACGGGTCCGCAGCAGGAAGGAGCGGATCTACTACTTCTTCATCGACGCCTGGGATGATACGCCCAGGCTGTGTCTCATGGAGCGCGGCATCAAGCATGCAAGGGTGGTGGCCGAGATCCTGGCGCCGCGGGAGATGGTGGAGCGGTGTGTCCGGGAGGCCGGCAAGGTCGCCATCTACGAGCGTACCCACGCCATCAACCAGGAGCTGAAGCAGTGGCTGCTGGACAATGTCATCGAGGCGACGGATGATGCCTATATCGTTGCTCTCCACGACGAGGAGAAACCGGGCCTGGGGGCAACCGGTCTGCCCGGCCGGGACGAGCCCGTCCCCGGCATCACCAGGGTGAGCCTGCCCAGCCGGCCCGCGCAGATGGTGGAGGAGGATGTGGTGGCCCTGGTGAAGGAGTACAACTTTGTCGATATCGAGCGGAACCCGGATGGTCGCTTCGACAACTACCTGGTCGACAACGGCGACGGGCTGACGGTCACCGACCTGGTCACCGGTCTCATGTGGCAGCGGGGCGGGACCGATATCATGAGCTACCGTTCCCAGAAACTGGCCGTGGAAGAGCTCAACCGGGAGGGATTCGCCGGCCACAGCGACTGGCGGCTGCCGACCATGGCCGAGGCGCTTTCCCTGATGGAGCGGGAAAAGAATGCGTGGGATCAGTTCCTCCACCCTTGCTTTTCTTCTGAGCAGCCCTTCATTTTTGTCGATGCCACCCGTCGGCCGGGCGGCTACTGGTTCGTCGACTACAAGCATGGCCGGGCCTTCTGGTCATCGGGCACCATCCCGGGTGGTTTCGGCAGGCTCTGCCGGGCGGAAAAATGATCTTTTCCCAAAAAAGCTGTTGAAGAGAGGATTACCAAAATGTAAGGTAATAAGAGATGTCATCTGTCCTTCATACGAGCCGGGAGTGAAAACCATTGAAACGGATACTGGTTGTTGACGACGAAGAACAGATTCGCTCAATGCTCACCCAGATGCTGGAGCATGAGGGCTACGAAGTCCATGCGGCCGAAAACGGTGAAGAGGGCATGACGCTCATCGGCCGCTATGCCTTTGATCTGGTCATAACCGATATGATCATGCCGGTGAAGGATGGCCTGAAGTTCATCATGGAACTGGTCCGCGAGTATCCTGATCTCAAGATCATGGCCATCTCCGGCGGCGGTGCCATCAAGGCGGAACGGTACCTGACCATGGCCAGTTACCTGGGCGACATCGCCACCCTGGAAAAGCCCTTCAAGCGGGATGTTCTCCTGGAGATGGTGAAGCAGCAGTTCGCACCGCCAACCTGAGGATATGGATCTCTGACATGCCAACAGAAAAGGCCGGCGCTTGCGCCGGCCTTTTCTGTTGGCTGTCTGCCGCCCGCAGTCGGTATTCCCGGGCCCGTCAGTTCACCCGGGCCACCTGCCTGTTGTCCCCGCTTTTCTCCAGCCGGGCGAGGCGGATCTGCTGCTTGCGCCTGAAGCCATATTCCACCAGGGTCCTGAGATCGTCCCACATGGTCTCGCTGCCCATGATGGCGACGATGATGGAATCGCCGTTGCGGCTGAACTGGCCGACATAGGTCTGCCGGGCCGCAGCCGTGTAGCCGGTCTTTCCGCCCACGGCGCCCTTGAGCCGCCACAGGGCCTTGTTGTGATTGCGCAGGACCTTGCCAAAGGAGGTGCGGACCTTTACCTGGCGCACCCGACTGGCGAATTCCTCGTCCTGCATGGCGCGCCGGAAGATGGTGGCCAGGTCCCGGGCCGTGGAGTGCTGGCCCCTGGCAGTGAGACCGGTGGCGGTCCGGCAGACGGTATTGCGTGCCCCCCACAGCCGGGCGCGCAGGGTCATCATCTCGGCAAAGTCGGGTTCGCTGCCGGCGATCTTCTCGGCCAGGGCCACGCTGGCATCGTTGGCCGAGGCCAGGAGCACGGCATTGATCAGGTCGTCGGCCTTGTACTGTTTGCGGGTATCGAGATAGATCTTGGAGCGGGGCATCCTGGATGCGTGACGGCTGACCTCCACGGTGTCCGTGTCCTTGAGAGATTTCATGGCGATCAGGCCGGTCAGCACCTTGATGGTGGATGCGGGCTGGCGTGGCTGGTCAGGGGCCTTGGCAAAGATGGTCTCTCCGGTCTTGGCATCGATGATGATGACACTGCGGGAGCTGATCCGCCGTGCCACGCCGGTGGAAGAGGGACCGGACCTGCGGAAGCTGCGCGCCTGCAGCTTGACCGCCGAGATGTTGTGGGGCCGGCCGAGGGTGATCCAGCCGGCCGTGGCCGTGCCGGCACGCCGGTCCTGTCCCGACGTCGGAGTGACCCGCTGTTTTACCGTGTCCCTGAGGATCGGGATCCGGGCCGCCTGCAGCGGGGCCGGCAGCCAGGCCCCGGCCAGGCAGAGGAGAAGGATGAGGAAAAAGGATCGCAAAGACACCATGGAGTGGATGCAGGATATTGGATTGTTGATGGAGAATCCGGCACGGCCGGACCAGGCTGTCAGGTCACTGCCGTTGCCGACCATGAAAGGTGCGCCGCCCCGTACAGCGGGCATACGCTATAAATTTTTATAGCGAATACACGCCACTGTCAAGGAATTTGCTCCCCGGAGCGGGAAAAAGCGGTGCCGGCAGATGGCCGCCCTCGGCCGTGCGCGGGCACGACAGGAGGCGATAGCAATTGACAATGTTCAACTCATCGGTAATTATTCAAAAATTAAACTGTTCCCCGGGTCAGTGGATCCGATGGTCCGGGGCAACGGGAGGCCGGGGCAGCGCCCCCATGCCGTATCCGACACAGCAACTGGGACGCACATGGAAACTTCAGTCGACCACCACCAGGTGGCCGGTGGCAATCTGCCCGTCGTCCAGAAGGATGCCGTCACCCTCAACGAGCTGATCGACAACAGTTGTCGCAGGTATGGCGAGCTGCCTGCCCTGGGCATGGCCCTGGAGCAACCGCTCACCTACGGACGGCTGCATGCCCTGATCCTTGCCCTGGCCCGGCAGTTGCGGAGGAACGGCGTCGGTCACGGCTCCCGGGTCGCCATCCTCGGTGAGAACTCGCATCGCTGGGGCATGGCATATCTGGCCGTTGTCCGCCTGGGGGCCATTGCCGTGCCCATCCTTCCCGACCTGCCCGAGGCGGACGTGCACCATATCCTGGGCGAGATGGAGTGCCGGGTCCTCTTCCTCTCCAGACGTCAGGCCGAGAAGGTCTATGACCTGGAGGAAAAACCGCCGCTCCTGGTCAGCCTCGACGATTCCCTGGACGAGACCGGCATCCTGGAGCTTAAGCCTTTTTCGGCCCTGCTGGAGGAGGCGGAACAGGCGGACACGGATGCCGGCGGCGAGGAGGAACCCTTTGCCGGGGTCTCCGGCAGCGACCTGGCCTCGATCCTCTATACCTCCGGTACCTCGGGTTTCTCCAAGGCGGTCATGCTCAGCCATGCCAATCTCTGTGCCAATGCCTGCTCCGCAGGTCGCATCATCGACCTGGAGCCCGGGTCGGTCTTCCTTTCGGTCCTGCCCATCTCCCATACCTACGAATTCACGGTCGGCTTCATCCTGCCCCTGCTCAAGGGCTGCTGCATACTCTATGCCGGCAAGACACCGACTCCGGCCGTGCTGCAGAAGATCTGTGCCCGCGAACGGCCCCATGCCATGCTGGTGGTGCCCCTGATCCTGGAGAAGATCTACAAGAAACGGGTCCTGCCCGCCATCGAGAAGAGCAGGGCGCTCTCCTTCTGCTGCCGTTTCCGCTGGGGCCGACGGCTGGTTTTCCGCCGCATCGGCCTGCGCCTGCTGGAGTTCTTCGGCGGTCGTCTGCAGATCATGGGCATCGGCGGCGCCTCGCTCAACCCCGAGGTGGAGGCGTTTCTCCGCGACGCCGGTTTCCCCTTCATCGTCGGGTACGGCCTCACCGAGTGCGCGCCGCTCATCGCCGCCGGTCCGCCCGGTGACGCCTCGGTGGTCCACGGTTCCACCGGCAAACCGATCCCCGCTGTCGAGGTGCGGATCGGCCGGCCCGATCCGGAGACCGGTGTCGGCGAGATCCTGGTGCGGGGTCCCAACGTGATGCAGGGATACTGGGGCGATCCCGAGGCCACGGATCGGAGCTTCACCGGGGACGGCTGGCTGCGCACCGGTGATCTCGGTCTCCTGGACGGGGCGGGCAACCTGCACATCCGGGGGCGTTCCAAGTCGATCATCGTCATGGCCAATGGTGAGAATGTCTATCCCGAGGCCATCGAGCACCGGCTCAATGCCTACCCCTTCGTGGCGGAGTCCCTGGTGGTGGAGAACAGGGGTATGCTCGAGGCCTGGATCTACCCGGACTATGATTTCATCGACGCCGAGACCCGCGGCCAGTCCAGGCAGCAGCGCTATGTCTACCTCACCTCTCTGCTGGACCGGATGCGGGTCGAGGTCAACGGACAGCTGGCCTCCTCCTCCCGGCTCTCCCGGGTACTCGAGCGGCGCGAACCCTTCATCAAGACAGCGACCCACAAGATCAAACGGTATCTCTACTCCGCGGACGCCATGCCGTAGTCGCCGGGCCCGCTTGTCCGTAACCCCTCACGGGATGGCTAATCATCGGTTTGTCCGACCACAATGGTGTAAGCGCTCTCAGGGACCGCAGATTTGTGCGGTCGTGCCTGGCCGCTATAGCCTACCTATGCGGGCAGGCACGACCGTGCATAGATGCGGTTCCTGTGAGCGCTTACGCTTGTTCTTTGCATGGCCCGCCGGATATGCTATGAACCCTTTGGACCCGGAGGAGAACCTTGCTCCGCCAGGGTCGGCAGGTGATGGCAGGGAAAGATGAATCACACAGTAAAAAGGAGGAATGATGAAAAGAAAAATTCTGCTTGCAGGCCTTGGCGGAGTGCTGGTCGCGGCCACCGCCCACGGCTCGGCCTACCGGATTCCAGAGCAGTCGGTGAATTCCACGGCCCGGGCCGGCGCCTACGTCGCCCACACTCCGGCCGCCGATGCCAGCTATTTCAATCCGGCCAACATGGCCTGGCTGGAGGACCGGGGCCTGCTCGAGGCCGACCTTACCTGGATCGACCTGCCGTCGATCAGCTACGACGATAACCGGACCCCGGCCTATGACGGCAAGTCGGAAAGCGAGGATTTCCTGATCCCCACCTTCTTCGCCGTCTCACCCGATTACAACAATTTTCGCATCGGACTCAGCCTCACCTATCCCGCCGGCCTGTCCAAGGAATGGAAGCAGCCCTATCCCAGGACCTTTGCCGAGGAGTTCACCCTCAAGGTCATCGAATTCAACCCCACGGTTTCCTACCGGATCAACGACATGGTCTCGCTGGCCGCCGGTTTCCGGGTCATCTACGCCGATGCCAGTGTCAAGAGCAGTGGACTCATCGTGCCGCCCTCGGTCACGGCCAGCCGCTCCATGGACGGCGATACGTGGGAGATGGGCTATAACCTGGCACTGAGCTTCAGGCCGGTGCCGGAGAGCAACCTCAGTGTCACCTATCGCTCCAAGGTGGATCTCGACCTGGAGGGACACGCCGATCTCGCCACCTCGGCCGGACCGTCCGTCTACTCCGGGTCCGCCGAGGTGACCGTACCACTGCCGGCGGTCCTGGCCGTGGCCGGATCCTACACCTTTTTTGACCAGTTGACCGTTGAGCTGGAATACGACCGGACCTTCTGGTCCGAGTATGACGATCTCGATTTCCGCTACCCGGTCTCCCTGGGCAATCCCTACCTCATCGGCGCCTTTGACAATCCCAAGGCCAAGAACTGGGAGGATACCGACACCTGGCGGATCAGCGTCACCTATGACATGAAGAACGATTTCGTCCTCATGGCCGGTTTTGCCATTGACGACAACCCCATCCCCGATGCCACCCTGGGCTTCGACCTGCCCGACGCGGACGCCAAACTCTACTCGGTGGGGCTCCGCTACCAGGCCACCGACAATCTGAATCTCGGCATCGCCTACCTCTATGACGACAAGGAGAAGCGGACCGTGGTCAACTCCATGGTGGACGGCAGTTTCGACCACATCGGCGCGCATCTGCTCACCGTGGGGCTCAGTTACAGCTTCTGACCGTTTACCGGAACCCTCCCGGCAGACCGGCCCGGCGTCATGCCGGGCCGTTTTTTTTTGGGGGGTGACCGCAGGAAACAGACGTTGTTCAGTCGTCAGGCTCCAGGTATAGCAAAGTGGTTGCCGCTGGCAGTGAAGCGCCGCCTTCAGCCCAGCAGCAGGGTGTTGGCAAAGCTGATGACGGGCATGATCAGGCGCGGGATGATGCCGGTATAGAAGAGGACCAGGAGGAGAATGAAGCCAAAGGGCTCGAGCCGGGCATAGCTGCGGGCCGTGGCCGGTGGCAGCACGCCCATCAGGACCTTGGACCCGTCCAGGGGCGGTATGGGCAGGCAGTTGAAGACCGCGAGCATGATGTTGATCCAGACACTTGCCACCAGCATGCCCAGCAGGGGCCGGAAGATGAAGACCGGCAGCACCGGCACCATGACCAGCAGCTTGGCCAGGATGGCGCTGGCAACGGCCAGGACGACATTGGCGGCCGGACCGGCCAGGGCCACCAGCAGCATACCCTTCTGCGGATCCTTGAAGAAAGAGGGGTTCACCGGAACCGGCTTGGCCCAGCCGATCTTCATGATGATAAAGGCGATGACCCCCAGGGGGTCGAGGTGCTTGAGCGGGTTCAATGTCAGGCGACCTGCATTTTTTGCCGTCGGATCACCGAGATGGTAGGCCACGTATCCGTGGGCCAGCTCGTGAAAGGTGAGAGCGAAGAGAAAGGGCGGCGCCAGGATGATCAGTTGCTGTATGAAGTGGTTGATGTCCATGGATACTCTGTCGGAAAAAGGTAATAGTTCACTGCTATCAGCAACTAGCTGAAAATAGCAATATCTTTGGTAAAAGAAACAAGGATTAAGTCCATGGCCGGACTGCAGATACCATAAGAAGAAAACCGGAAAAATCGAGGGAAACTTGCACACCGGTCCGGGCTTTCCTGCCAGAATGGCACGCTCCCGTGCCATTCTGGCAGGCCGGCAGGGTGTGCGGCCGGCCTGCCATTCCGTATCGATCTGTTTTTCCGTGAATATGCTGATTGGCACGGATGTGGCAATACAAAAGGCAAAGAACAGGAAAATTCAAGATCAGCCACAGTCCGGGAGGAACGATCATGACTGCAAAGAATATCGCCAGAACCCGCACCACCGTCAAGACAGCAACCTCTGCCAACACCGGCGTTGCCGGCACCACCCTGGCCACGGTTGGCGCGGCCGGCCTGCTCATCGGTCTCTGGGCCTTTGCCAGCCTGGTCGGCGGCCTGGTCGCCACCGGCGGGCCCCTTGCCCTGGTCCGGGCCTGGTTCGGAGCCGTCACCGGCATGTAAGAAGCCTGCCGGCCGGAAGATCCACGGGAACCCGCGCGCATGAAGATGCGCGCGGGTTTTTTTGTATGAGTGATGGCGTCGCAAAACGTCCGGTCTACTGCGTTGTAGCGGGTATGGCCAATGCTCGACGTACTCCATGTACGCCTCCGCTTGGCCGACACCGCTACGCCTTGTATGTCGAACGTTTATGCTGAGCCATCTTTAGAGTGTGATGGACTTTTTACGGGTCCATCATTAGTGACTTGCCTGTTCTTCCCCTGGTCCGGCAGGGTATTCCCTCTGTATCACCTCCAGGGCCTGGTCGCGGCTGGTGACCACACCGTTGAGCTGCAGCTCGACGATGTGGTTGATCATGGCCCGGAATTCCGGACCGGGCCGATGGCCCATGGCCTGCAGGTCCCGGCCGTTGATCAGCGGTTCCACGTTGCGCAGGCTGGTGACGAACTGGGAGACCGCCTTCTGGATATACTTCTTGCGGGCAATGGCCATCAGGTAGAGGAGTCCCTCGTTCTCCAGGTCCGAGAGCAGCCAGTAGATCTCGGACGGTTTCATGAACGGCCTGCGCAGCATGTCGTGGGCGATCCGTTCCACCTCGGTCTTCTGGCGGACCAGCAGTTTCTTCTGCTTCTTCGGCACCTCGAACCGGTCGCAGAAACTGATCAGTTCCCGTACCCGTGATCTGCTCATGATGGCCAGGATGTAGACCATCCAGGGTTCGCATTGCTCTTTCAGGTAGAGCAGCTTGAACCAGGAGATGGCGCGTCCGGCCTGGGTCAGGACGTGGATGAAGCGTCGGTCGATCTTCAGGTTGGGGCGCAGGTCGGGCCAGAGAAAGGGGAAGAGATCGAAATCCGCCATCCGCCGCAGGGCAGGAATGGGGTTGTCCTCGGAGAGGATGAGTTTAAGTTCGGTGAAGAAACGGGGACCGGAGAAACGGTTGAAGAGGTTCATCCGTACCGCGTTCTTCATCAGTTTCCGGGTATGGCGGGTGATGCGGAAGTCCAGTCGCTGCTCGAAGCGGATGGCCCGGAAGATGCGGGTGGGATCCTCGACAAAGCTCAGGTTGTGGAGGACGTTGATCCTGCGCTCCTTGAGATCGTTCTGGCTGTTGAAAAAGTCCACCAGGGTACCGAACCGGTTCGGGTTGAGATGGATGGCCATGGCATTGATGGTGAAGTCGCGGCGGAACAGGTCCAGCTTGATGGATGAGAGTTCCACCGTGGGGATGGCGGCAGGGTATTCGTAATATTCCAGCCGCGCCGTGGCCACATCGATGCGCAGGCCGTCGGGCAGAAGCACCGTGGCGGTGCCGAACTTTTCATGGGTCCGTACCTGGGCCTGCCTGCGGCGGGCGAACTCCCGGGCAAAACGGATGCCGTTTCCCTCGATGACGATGTCGATGTCCAGGTTGCGGATGCGGAGCAGCAGGTCACGGACAAAGCCGCCCACCACGTAGGCGTTGACCCCCAGCTCGGCCGCGGTCTCCCCGGCCTCGCGCAGGAGCTGGACGATGTCGCGCTTCAGCCCCTCGCTGATCAGGCTGCTCAGGTTGCGGGTCCGTTCCACCGACGGATGTTCATCCTCCTGGAGCAGGTTCCTGGGCAGGCTGGACGGGTCGTTGACCAGGAGGTTCAGCAGGTCGGTGCGGGTGATGACGCCGCGGATCTCGTCGCCGCTGACCACCGGGATGAGCCGCTGCCGGTGTTCGATGATCAGTTCCTGGATATCGGCCAGGGTGGCGGTCTCGGGCAGGGTGGCGATCTCGGTGGTCATGTAATCGCCCACCGGCAGGTGGCCCAGCTTGTGGAAGATGGCCTTTTCCACCACCCGCCTGGAGATGATGCCCAGCAGGCCCCGGGGATTGGTGTTGTTCTCCCGGTCCGCCGGGATTTCGACCACCGGCAGCACCGTGACATTGTACCGGGTGAGCAGGGTGTTGGCCTCGCTGATGGTGATCTCCGGGGTCACCGCGATCACGGGCGAGGACATCAGTTCCCGGGCCACGGCCCGGGGACGGATGTGGCGGTGCAGGAGATGGATCAGCTTTTCCTCGGCCTGGATCAGGGTCATGTTGCGCACCGTGGCCGAGGCGGCCGAGGCATGGCCGCCGCCGCCGAAATCCCGGGCAATGGCGCCGACATTGACCTCCGGGATCCGGCTGCGGGCGATGAGATAGATCCGCTCGCCCATGCAGAGCAGGGCAAAGAGGACATCAATATTTTCCATCACCATCAGGCGGCGGACGATGACCGCAAAGTCGTCCACGTAGCGGGGTGTGGTCAGCTTGGTCACCGCGACCTCCACCGACCGGATCGAATAGGAGGTGGTGTTTTTCAGCAGCCTGCCCAGGATCTCCACCTGTTCGGAGGAGAGCTCGTGGGAGACGAACTGGGCGACGATGTCCAGGTTGGCGCCATGCTCCAGCAGCCAGGATGCGGCTGTCAGGTCGTCGGGAGTGGTGGTGGAGAAGAGAAAGGAGCCCGTATCTTCGTAGATGCCCAGGGCCATGAGGGTGGCCTCGTCCGGGGTGGGGACGATATGGCGCTGCCGGAAGAGGCGGGTGAAGATGGTGGCCGTGGAGCCCACCGGTTCCACAACCTCCAGGGTGCCGTGCATGTCACCGGGTGCATCCGGGTGGTGGTCATAGAGGTGCAGCTCCAGACCGGGGTTCCGCAGGCATTCCTGCAGCCGGTCGATGCGGGAGGGCTGGCGGGTATCGACCACGATCAGCCGTGTGACCTTTTGCAGGTCGATGTGCTTGATCTTCTTGAATTCGTAGATGTTGCGGAATTCCTCGGCCAGGAAGGCGCGCAGGTTTTTCTCCTGGGAGCCGGAAAAGACGAGATGGGCGCCGGGATAGAGCCGCCTGGCGGCCACCATGGCGGCAAGACCGTCGAAGTCGGCATTGAGGTGGGTGGTGATGACATCCATGGCCACATGATACACGATGTCGGGCAAAGATGCAGGCAATAGCCCGGAAAAAGCGATGCGGATCCTGCCTGCAAATCCCTGTCATGGTGCAATCCGTTACAGGTAGATATGTATGAGGCGGTGGACGAGGGGCAGTGTCAGGAAGGAGAACAGGATGCCCAGCCCCACCATGGCCGAGGTGAGGCGCGGTTTGAGGCCGGCGATGGAGGCGAGGGCGCCGGCCGTGACCATGGGCGGCATGGCGGTTTCGAACAGGGAGACCTGAACCGGAATGCCCTCCAGGCCCAGGAGACGGCAGAGGGCCAGGAAAAGGATGGGGATCAGCAGCAGGCGGATCAGCAGGCCGGCGGCAAAGGGCATCAGGTCGGCGCCGGGCAGGAGAAGGCGCATCTGGAAACCGATGGCCACCAGGACCACCGGCACCAGGGAGCCGGCGGCAAGGGTCAGGACCCTGTCCAGGGGCTGGAGGTACGCCTGGATCGGCAGGAAGGTGGCGGCGAGCAGGGCGATGAAGGGCGGAAAGAGGACCACCCGGCGCAGGATCCCGGCAGGGGTGATGGTGGAGCCGCCGTAGATGGCCAGGATCAGGGTGCCGTAGGTGGACAGGGCGAGAAAGGAGCCGAACTGGTCGTAGAGGATGGCCCACGAGACCGCGCTGCTGCCGAAGAACTGCTCCACCATGGGGATGCCGAGAAAAGAGGTGTTGCCCAGCGGCACCACCAGCAGCAGGGCGCCGGTGGTCTCCCGCGACCAGCGCATGGCCCGGCAGAGCAGCAGAACCAGGAGGCCGGAACAGAGGACCACCAGCCATGGCATGAGGACCGGGGTCAGCATGGCCCGGGAAAAGTGGAGCCCCGGGACCTGGCGCAGAATCAGGGCCGGCAGGGCGATGTAGATCACATACAGGTTCAGGCTGCGGTCCGTGTCCGCCGGAAAGACCGGCAGAAAACGGAGCAGGTAACCGGCGGCCAGGAGCAGGAGGAGGGAGAGGGTCTGTTCCATGTCAGCGATCAGCGTTCAGAAGCCGGGAGTTGAAAGACGTCTCCGGAGCCAGGGAGATCACGGTCCAGCCGGCCGCGGGGGCAGGCGGTTCCTCCACGGTGAAGATATGCAGCCTTTCCCGGGGAGAGATCGCGAAGAGGGGAAGGATCTCCCTGCCGTGACGCCGCCGCAGGGCGGCAAGGTCAAGGTCGTTGTCCAGCCTGGTGGCCATGGGTCGCCAGCCCCTGGCCAGCAGCGCCGACAGGCTGGAAAAGGTGACATCGCTGCCGAACAGGGTCTTGCCCGCCAGGTGGGGCGAGGCGCGCCGCTGCCGGGACAGGTCCTGTTCCTCCATGGTCTGCAGGGTGTAGACCTCGCGGGCACCGAATTCCATGCGGTAGTGCATGCAGGCCAGGGTATTGAGGGAGCCGTGGGCGGAAAGCGCCAGCATCCGGCCCATACCCACCAGGTCGAGCTGCCGGTCTGCCTGCTCCGAGACCGGGTTGCCGAAGAATACCCGCAGGCCCGCCTCCATGGCCCGCTCTATCCGGTTGAGGCTGGTGTCGATGAGCAGGGGACGGAATCCGGCCTCCTGCAGGCTGCGGGCCAGGGCAATGGCCACATGGTTGGCGCCGATGACAAGAATACCTCTGGGATCGGGTTCCGAGACACCGAGGGCCCGGGCAATGAATCCGGCCGTTGAACTCTGCAGCACCACCGTGGCGATGATGACCATGAAGGTCAGCGGTACCAGCAGGGGCGCCTCGGCGTGGCCGGCCTGCTCCAGGCGCAGGGCGAAGAGGGCCGAGATGGCGGCGGCGACGATGCCCCTCGGCGCCACCCACGAGAGGAGGTGGCGCTCGGGCCAGCTCAGGCGGGAGCCCAGGGCCGAGATCATGACGCCCAGGGGCCGGGCAAGAAACTGGATGGCCAGGAGAACGAAAACAGCGGGCCAGCCCAGGCGGACAAAATCGGCAAAATCGATGCGGGAGGCCAGGACGATGAACAGGACCGAGATGAGGAGCACGCTCAGGGACTCCTTGAAGTCGAGGATCTCTTCCACGTGGACATCCCTCATGTTGGCCAGCCACATACCCAGCACCGTGACCGCGAGGAGACCCGATTCATGGTGGAGGTGGTTGCAGAGCGTGAAGACGATGATGACCAGGGCCAGGGTGGCGACGTTGTGGAGATATTCGGGCAGCCAGTGGCGGCGCAGGATGGTGCCGTAGAGATAGCCGGCGCCGATGCCGGAGCAGAGACCGACGGCGACAATCCTGGCAAAGGAGGCCACCGTGTTGCCCAGGGCGTTGCCGCCGCTGCCCGAGAGGATGAACTCGTAGACGAGCACGGCAAGGGTGGCCCCCACCGGGTCGATGACGATGCCCTCCCACCTCAGGACATTGGCCACTGCCGCGGTGGGACGGACGGTGCGGAGAAGGGGAACGATCACCGTCGGCCCGGTGACCACGGTGATGGCACCGAAGAGAAACGAGAGCTGCCATGAGAAGTCCAGTGCCAGGTGCGTCACCAGGGTGGTGATGAGCCACGTCACCAGGACGCCCACGGAAACCAGGTTGCGCACCACCCTGCGCAGGCCGGCGATCTGGTGGAAACGCAGGGAGAGGCTGCCTTCGAAGAGGATGATGGCCACGGAGAGCGAGATAAAGGGGAAGAGAAGAGGCCCGAACAGGAGGTTGGCATCGAGCACGCCCGTTACCGGGCCGGCCAGGATGCCTGTCAGAAGAAGAAAGAGGATTGCCGGCAGCCGGACCCGCCAGGCGATCCACTGGCAGAGGATCCCGGCAAGAACCACCAGGGAGATGGCAAGGGCGGCGTCTGTCTGCATGGTCTGACTCCTGGAAAAAAACGGGCCGGGGCAGGTGCGGCTGCGGCGGGGTGGTCGAAAATACCGGCCCATGATACCGTCATGCACCGGTTCGGGACAAGGTTTTTTTGCCGGCCGTTCCGGCCGCACTCGCTGCCGGCGGCCCGAAACCGGGCAACGGGGCCGGGTGCTGACCGGCCGGGCATCGGTGTGTTGTTGCTTGACAAATCATCTTTTTCCAGTTATAAATACTTTCTCTAACTAAAGTGGTCCGAGCTGGAACCGGGCCACGGCCACACCGTTTGATGAAAATCATCGCGGACAGCATGCTACGTCCCGGACGATTTTCGGCACAGGAAATGACGGGCGGGTGTAGCTCAGTTGGCAGAGCACAAGCTTCCCAAGCTTGGGGTCGCGGGTTCGAGCCCCGTTGCCCGCTCCACGCGTTGAGGCGCACCGCGTGTTCCGTGCCGCCGGCTGGCGGCTGATCGGGATTGCGGATCATACACCGGGATGACCGGTGTACGCAAAAGTGGGCTTTGCCCGCTTTTTTTATTGCCTAATATCCGAAAATCAGGGACCGGGGGGCCAGGTGTCAGGTGCCAGGTGGCGGGAGACAGGAAACAGGAAATTTCGTGCCGTCTGCGGCGAGTATCCGGAGGAAACCAGGCAGGTCGTGAGCAGGGGAACAGACAGGATCATCAACACCATCCGGGAGTTTGCCGAGCCGGTGCTGGCCGGCCTGGGGCTCGAGCTTGTCGAGATTCAGTTCCGGCCCGAGGCCCATGGCTGGGTGCTGCGGCTCTTCATCGACAAGGAGGGCGGTGTCACCATCGACGACTGTGCCGATGTGAGCCGCGAGATCAGCGCCTGGCTGGAGGTGGAGGATCTCATCGAGCACAGCTATCACCTGGAGGTCTCCTCGCCCGGACTGGAGCGGCCCCTCAGGAGGCGGCAGGACTTTGAGCGCTTCAGCGGCCGCAGGGCCAGGATCAAGCTGAAGGAGCCGGTGGGTGAACAGAGGGTCTTTGTCGGCACCCTGGCCGGGCTCGAAGAGGAAATGGTGGTGCTCCTGGTGGATGGTCGGGAACACCGGTTTGCACTGAATATGATTTCCAGGGCCCGCCTCTCGCTGTAGAGGGTACCGCGGGCCGCAAGATGAGCGGGGCGGACGGAGCGCGGGCTGCGCCTGCCGGAGCTGGAGTGAAAAGAATGTCAGGTACGGAAAATTTGAAACGGATTCTCGATCAGATCTGCCGGGACAAGGGGATTGACCGGTCCCTGCTCATTGATGCCATCGAGGAGGCTGTCCGTTCCGCGGTCAGGAAAAAGTATGGCAGTCGCCGGGACATCGAGGTGCAGTTCAATGAGGAGCTGGGGGAAATCGAAGTCTTCCAGTACCGCACCGTGGTGGAGGAGGTCTTTGACGAGGAGACCGAGATCTCGCTCGAGGAGGCCAGGAAACTGGATCCCGAGGTCGAGCTGGAGGACGATCTGGGCGAGAAGATGGACAATATCGCCGACCTCGGCCGAATCGCCGCCCAGTCCGCCAAACAGGTCATCATCCACCGCATGCGCGACGCCGAGCGCGAGGTGATCTATGACCTGTTCCGTGACCGCGAGGGCACCATTGTCAATGGTATTGTCCAGCGTTTTGAACGTGGCAACATGATCGTCAATCTGGGCCGGACCGATGCGGTCCTGCCACGGGAGGGCCAGATTCCCAAGCGCTCCTTCAAGCAGGGCGACCGGATCAGGGCCTACCTCAAGGAGGTGCGTCAGGATACGCGCGATGCCCAGCTCATCCTCGACCGGACCAGCAACGAGTTTCTGATCAAGCTGTTCGAGATGGAGGTTCCGGAGATCGCCGAGGGAATCGTCCAGATCAAGGGCGCAAGCCGGGAGCCCGGCTTCCGGGCCAAGATCGCCGTGGTTTCCATCGAGTCGGATGTCGATCCGGTGGGTGCCTGTGTCGGCCTCAAGGGTTCGCGGGTGCAGAACGTGGTCCAGGAACTGCAGGGTGAGCGGATTGATATCGTGCCCTGGAGCCCTGATCCGGCCAAGTATGTCTACAATGCCCTGGCACCGGCCGATGTCTCCATGGTCATTGTCGACGAGGAGAACAAGTCGCTCCTGGTGGTGGTGCCCGATGACCAGCTCTCCCTGGCCATCGGCCGTCAGGGCCAGAATGTCCGGTTGGCGTCGCGCCTTCTGGGCTGGCGCATCGACGTCAAGAGCGAGTCCCGCTATGCCAACCTGGAGGACAGCGGCTACCAGAGCCTGCTGGCCGTGGAGGGGATTGACGAGAACCTGGCCGACCGTCTCTTCGCCGCCGGCATCACCTCGGCCGCGGTTCTGGCCGGTACCGAAACCGACCGGCTGGTGGAGGTCGGCCGGCTTGAGCCGGAGCAGGCGGAAGAGATGAAGGCGCTTGCCGCTGATGTGGAGGTGCCCATGAGCGAGGCCGAGGCACTCTTTGCCCCGCGCGCAGGGGAGCAGGCGGAAGAGGCAGGGATGCCGGACGCGACGACGGATGCGGCAGGCGAAACCACCGCGGATGCACCGGCGGACGCTGCAGCCGGAACAGAGGATGCGCAGGCCGGTGCCGAGGCAGAGTCTGAAGGCGAAGAGGAGGGCGTGGCCGGGGAGTCACCGGCAGGCAACCGGCCGGACGGGGAGCCGGAAGATGGGGCCGGTGGAGGCGACGATTCGCCGGAAGACGGACAGGAGAGCGGGACAGGAGAAGACGAGGCCTGATGCAGCGGGGTCATGTTCCCATCAGGACATGCCGCGGCTGCGGCCGCAGGGCGCCGAAGCGGGAGCTGGTCCGCCTGGTCCTGCGGCAGGGTCGCCTGATCGAGGATCCGGAACAGACCATGGATGGCCGGGGCGCCTACTGTTGCCCGGACGATACCTGCCGGCAGCGGTTTATGAACAACAGGAAGATACTGAGGTTGGCGTTTCGTAATAGTTCGTCGCTATCGGCAACCACCTTACCATAGCCTACTTTAGGAAGTTTCGCCTACAGGCCTGACGAGAACGAGGACAGGAGTATTTGATGAGCAGGGTCCGTATATACGAGCTGGCAAAGGAAGCCGGTGTCAAGAGCAAGGAGCTGGCCGACAAGCTGATCGCGATGGGGTATCCCATCAAGAGCCACAGCTCCACCGTTGACGACGACATGGCGGCTGATATTCGCCGCAAGGTCTTGCGTCAGGCGGTGACCGAGATGACGTCAAAACCTGTTGATGTCAAGAAACGCAGCACCGTGGTGCGCCGCAGGCCGGCCACGGTGGTCCGCCGCCGCTCCAAGGCACAGAAGGAAGAGGCGGCCAGGCAGGAGGAGGCCCGGGCCGCGGATGCGGCCGAGACCGAGGCCCGGGAACAGACCGAGGCCGTGGCCGGTGAGGCCGCTGCCCCCGAGACCGTTGCCGGAAGCCGGGAGACGGAAGCTGCCGGGACGGCTGCCGCCGGTGAGGAGCAGGTGGAGCCGCGGGAAGGCGGGCCATCGGAAGAGATGGCCGCAGAGGAGACCGTCGGGACGGCCGCAGAGCCGGCCGACGAGACTGGCGAGGCCGCAGCGCCTGCTGAGGAGCGGGAAGCGAAGACAGAGGAGCCGGAGGCCGGGGCAGAGGCAGAGGCAAAGTCGCCCGAGCCTGCCAGGCGGCCCAGGGGCCTGGCCAAGGTCGTGGGCCGGGTGGAGATCGTGGTGCCGGAGAAGAAGTCGCGTCCGCCGCGGCGGCCTGCCCGGACCGGGCGGCCCCAGCCCGTGGGCGCGGGACCGGTTCCCCCGGCCGAACCCGGCAGGGCCGGCGGCAAGAGCCGCAAGAAGGGCAAACGGGTGGTGGCCATCGGCAACGGCGAGGGCGACCATGCCCGCAGGTTCGGCAAGGCCGGCCGCAAGGGGAGGCGGCGGATCGACTTCACCCATGGTGACGTGGAGTTCATGCGGCCGCGCAAGGGGCGCAAGAAACGGGACGCGGCCCGCAAGGAGAAGGCCCGGCAGCAGGTGGTGGCCGAGACCAAGGCCATCAAGAAACGGATCAAGGTGGTGGAGACCATCAGCGTCGGTGATCTTGCCAGACGCATGGGGGTCAAGGCCAGCGAGGTGATCGCCAAGCTGATGGGACTCGGTGTCATGGCCACCCTCAACCAGGCCCTGGACGTGGACACCGCCACCCTGGTCGCAGCCGACTTCGGCTACGAGGTCGAACAGGCGATGACCGAGGAGCTGGAGGTTGCCGCCCTCCAGGAGCTGGAAGAGGAAAAGGGCGGCGAGCCGCAACCGCGGCCGCCGGTGATCACGGTCATGGGCCATGTCGACCACGGCAAGACCTCGATCCTGGACGCCATCCGCCAGACCGATGTCGCCGAGGGCGAGGCCGGCGGCATCACCCAGCACATCGGCGCCTACCATGTACAGGCGCCCTCGGGTGACCTGACCTTTGTCGATACCCCCGGTCATGCCGCCTTTACCGAGATGCGCTCCCGGGGCGCCAAGGTGACCGACATCGTCATCCTGGTCGTGGCGGCGGACGACGGGGTCATGGACCAGACCAAGGAGGCCATTGCCCATGCCAGGGCCGCCGATGTTCCCATCGTGGTCGCGGTCAACAAGATCGACAAGGACAATGCCGATCCGGAACGGGTCAAGCGGGAGCTGGGCGAGTTCGGGCTCATCCCCGAGGAGTGGGGCGGCGATACCATCTACTGCGAGACCTCGGCCAAGAAACACATCGGCATCGAAAATCTGCTCGAACAGACCCAGCTCCTGGCCGAGATCCTGGAGCTGAAGGCGGATCCCGCCCGGCGGGCCCGGGGCACGGTCATCGAGGCCCAGCTCCATAAGGGACGCGGTCCGGTGGCCACGGTCCTGGTCCAGGAGGGGACCCTGCACGTGGGCGATTTCTTTGTCGCCGGCATGTACAACGGCAAGGTGCGGATGCTGATCAACGACCGCGGCGAGCAGGTCCAGGAGGCCGGACCTTCCATCCCGGTGGAGGTGCAGGGGCTCACCGGTGTGCCCGAGGCCGGTGACGAGTTCGTGGTCCTGGCGGACGAGAAGATGGCCAAGGCCCTGGCCCATTCCCGCCAGCTCAAGGCACGGGAGACCGAACTGGCCGCGGCCTCCAAGGTCTCGCTGGACAACCTGTTCGAGAAGATGGCCGAGCAGGAGGTCAAGGAGCTGCGGGTCGTGCTCCGGGCCGATGTCCAGGGTACCCTGCAGGCCTTCGGCCAGGCAGCGGAAAAGCTTTCCACCGACGAGATCCGGGTCCGGGTCCTGCACGAGGGCACCGGTTCCATCACCGAGAACGATGTGCACCTGGCCGCGGCCTCCGACGCCATCATCATCGGTTTCAACGTCCGGCCCTCGGTCAAGGTCAAGGAGGTGGCGGAACGGGAGCAGGTGGATGTCCGTTCCTATGACGTCATCTACCATGCCCTGGAGGACATAGAAAAGGCCATGGTCGGCATGCTCGAGCCCACCTACGAGGAGCGGGTCATCGGCACGGCCGAGGTCCGCGAGACCTTCCAGGTGCCCAAGGTGGGCACCGTGGCCGGCTGTTTTGTCGTGGACGGCAAGATCGAGCGCAATGCCAGGGTACGGGTCCTGCGGGACGGCGTGGTGATCTACAACGGCACCATCAAGTCGCTGAAGCGGTTCAAGGACGATGTCAGGGAAGTGGTTTCCGGCTACGAATGCGGCATCGGGGTCGAGAATTTCAACGACATCAAGGTGGGCGATACCCTGGAGGCCTATGTCCTCGATGAAGTGGAGGCAACCCTCTGATCACTGCTGTCATGGATTTTGATTTCACCCTGCCCGGACTGGGCCGGCCGCGGAGTTCCCGGCCGGACCGTGTCGCAGAGGCCATCAAGAACGAACTGTCGGTCCTGCTGCTGCGGGAAGTGCGGGATCCGCGCCTGGCGCGGGTGTCCATCTCCCGGGTTGTCATGAGCCCGGACCTCAAGCTGGCGAAGATCTTTTTCCTCGTCCCTGCCGGGACTGGCCATAAGGCGGCGGTAAAGGGCATGGAACGGGCGCGGGGGTTTTTCCGTACCCACCTGGCGCGGACCCTGAACCTGCGCTATACACCCTCGTTGAGCTTCTTCTACGACTCCAGCAACGACGAGATCGAACGGATCGAGGGGTTGCTGCACCGCCTGGAGCAGGAAAGGGAAGACGATGTGTCCGGTTCCTGAGGAGCTGCTCGCCGCGGTGCGCAGCCGGGGCCGGGTGGTGCTGGCCACCCATGTCAACCCGGACGGCGACGCCCTGGGGTCCCAGCTGGCACTGGCGGATATCCTGGCGGGGATGGGCAGGGAGGTGCTCTGCTACCTGGAGGAGCCGGTACCCCACCTCTACCGGTTCCTGCCCGGCAGTGAGCGGGTGGTGACGGATCTGGACAGGGTCTTCACCTTTGTCGAAAAGGCGGCCGGCGATATCCTCTGCATCAGTCTCGACTGCGGTGATCTGCAGCGTCTGGGGAAGAGCGGCAGCCGGCTCGGCGCCATCCATCCCTTTGCGGTCATCGACCACCACCGGGGCAACAACGGCTTTGGCGACCTGGCCTGGATCGAGGCCGACCGGTCCTCCACCGGCGAGATGGTCTATGACCTGGCCATGGAACTGGGGCGGGATATTTCCCCTGCCGCCGCCACCTGCCTCTACACAGCCATTGTCACCGATACCGGTTCGTTCCGCTACGAGTCCACCTCCAGCCATACCTTTGCCGTGGCCGGCGAGCTCGTGGCCCGTGGTGTGCGGCCCGACGACATGGCGGCCAGGCTGTTCGACAACTACTCCGTGGGCCGGCTGCAGCTTCTGCAGCGGGTGCTGGCCACCCTGGAGATGTATGGTGGCAACCGGATCGCCGTGATCCGGGTGACCGCGTCGATGCTCCGCGAGACCGGCACCACCCTGGAGGACACGGAGAATTTCATCAACCTGCCCCGGGCCGTGGATACGGTGGCGGTGGCGGTCTTTCTCAAGGAGAAGACAGGGGTTGTCTCCGTGAGCCTGCGGGCCAGGGGCGGTTGTGACGTCTCCAGGGTGGCGGCCCGGTTTGGCGGCGGCGGTCACCGCAATGCCTCCGGTTTCCGCATGGCCGGCCGCAGTCTCGACGAGGTTCGGGATCTCCTGGTGCCGGTCCTGGAGAAGGAGCTCGGGCAGTAGCCGTGGCAGGACGACAGCCGGTGCTGATCGACGGCCAGGAGTTCGTGGCCGGTGTTTTTCCAGTGGACAAGCCCCGGGGGATGACCTCCTTTGCCGTGGTGCGCCGGGTCCGGCACCTGCTGGGCATCAGGAAGGTGGGCCATGCCGGTACCCTGGATCCCTTTGCCACCGGCCTGCTGATCCTGTGCGCCGGCCGGCCGGCCACCCGGCATATCGAGCATTTCATGGCCGGCCGCAAGGAGTACCGGGCCCTGCTGCAGCTCGGCGTGGAGACCGAGACCCAGGACCCCGAGGGCAGGGTGACCGCCCGAGCCCCGGTGCCGGCCCTGTCCCTGGAGGAGATCCGGACATGCCTCGGAGAGTTTGTCGGCAGGCGCATGCAGGCGCCGCCACCCTTTTCCGCGGCCAAGCACAAGGGCAAACCGCTCTATCACTATGCCCGCCGGGGAATCGTCATCGCCAAGGAGCCGCGGCCGGTGGAGGTGTACAGTATCGACTGCCTGGGCTATGATCCTGCCCCTGGTCGGCTTGACATCACGGTTTCCTGCAGTCGCGGCACCTATATCCGGGTGCTGGCCGCCGAGATCGGGGCCCGCATCGGTTGCGGCGCCCACCTGCTCGAATTGCGGCGAACCGCCAGCGGCGCCTTCAGCGTTGACGAAAGCGTGGACGGGGAACGGCTCTTTGCCGACAACGGACTGCACCACCTGCTTGCCGGTATGATTCCGGTTGAGGAGGCGGTGAAGAAATGGTAACGTAAAATGAAAATTCGGCATGTCAGCGGTCCGGCAAGAGACTGCTGGCATGCCTTTTTGCCGTTTTCCCGGGACATCCCCTCTGGCCCGGAACCGGAAGCGGCCGTATCCAGACTCCAGCGGAGGCTGAGGGACAACAAGGCTTCCCTGGCAGCGGAAGGAACCCATCAGGAGGTTTTATTGTGGCACAGACAACGGAAAAGAAGAAAGAGATCATTGAAAAATTCAAAACCCACGACACCGATACCGGCTCCTGCGAGGTACAGATCGCGCTGCTCTCCGAGCGGATCGCCTACCTGACCGAGCATTTCAAGACCCATCCAAAGGATCATCATTCGCGCCGCGGCCTGCTCAAGCTGGTCGGTCAGCGTCGCAGCCTGCTCAAATACCTGAAAAAAAGAGACATCACCAGGTACCGTTCCCTGATCAAGGAACTCGGTATCCGCAAGTAGAAGGAACCCTGCCACGCCCGGACAGCGGAGTGCTGTCCGGGCGCGGCTTTTCTGGCCCGGCGGACCTGGAATCAGAACACGCACAGAGACACAAAGGATGGGGTACCGGTTGCCTGTGCCCGGAAAGCATCCGGGCGGCATCCTGCTCCCCATCCTTTGTGCCTCTTTGTGTTGCGTCAGTCGACGGATTCCGGGTCGCCGCCAACCCATACACGATCCGGCATATCCGGAGACAGGAGTAATCTATGTACAAGAAAGTTGAAGCCGACGTCGGCGCCTGCACCATGACCTTTGAGACCGGCAAGATGGCGCGGCAGGCCAATGGCGCCGTGGTCGTCTCCTGCGGCGACACCATGGTGCTGGTCACGGCGGTGGCCGAGAAGAAGACCAAGGATATGGGCTTCCTGCCCCTGACCATCGAGTACCAGGAACGGATGTATGCGGCCGGCCGTATCCCGGGCAGCTATTTCCGCCGCGAGATCGGGCGTCCCAGCGAGAAGGAGGTGCTGACCTGCCGGCTCATCGACCGGCCCCTGCGGCCGCTTTTCCCCAAGGGATACTGCAGCGAGACCCAGGTCATCATCACCGTCTTTTCCGCGGACCAGGAGATCGACCCCGATATCCTGGCCATGAACGGCGCCTCGGTGTCCCTGGCCATCTCCGATATCCCCTGGAACGGCCCCATTGCCGCGGCCCGCGTCGGCTACGTGGATGGCGAGTATATCCTCAATCCCACCAGGAGCCAGCTCGAACAGTCGCAGATGAACCTGGTGGTGGCCGGCACCGAGACCGCAGTGGTTATGGTGGAGGGCCGTACCGGCGAACTGGCCGAAGACGTGATCCTGGAGGCGATCTTCTTCGCCCATGAGGGCATCCAGCCGCTGATCGCGATGCAGAACGAACTGCGCCGGGAGATCGGCCGGCCCAAGCGGCAGGTGGTGGCGCCGGAGATCAACGAGACCCTCAGGGCCCGGGTGGAAGAGGTTGCCGCCGCCGGCATGGAGGAGGTTGTCACCACGGCCGACAAGATGGCCCGCGGCGAGCGTTACGACCAGCTCAAGGAAGAGGTCCTGGCGCAGATAGACGAGGAACTCTACGAGTCCGAATCCGAGGTCCTGGATCTGCTCTCCGACTTCAAGAAGTCCCTGATGCGGGACCGTATCGTCAACCGGAGCCAGCGCATCGACGGCCGCGCCTTTGACCAGGTCCGGCCCATCGAGTGCGAGGTCGGGGCCCTGCCCCGGGCCCACGGGTCGGCTCTGTTCACCCGCGGCGAGACCCAGGCCATGGTCATCGCCACCCTGGGCAGCGAGCGGGACGAACAGCACCTGGAGGGGCTGGGCGGTGACGTCTACCGTCGCTTCATGCTCCATTACAACTTTCCGCCCTTCTGCGTGGGTGAGGTCCGGTTCCTGCGCGGCCCCAGCCGCCGCGACATCGGCCACGGCACCCTGGCCCGGCGCGGCATCGAGGCGGTCCTGCCATCGGACGAGGAGTTTCCCTACACCATCCGTGTGGTCTCCGAGGTCCTGGAGTCCAACGGTTCCTCCTCCATGGCCACGGTCTGCGGCGCCAGCCTGGCCCTGATGGATGCCGGGGTGCCGGTCAAGGCCCCGGTTTCCGGTGTGGCCATGGGCCTGATCAAGGAGGATGACAAGGTGGTGGTTCTGACCGATATCCTCGGTGACGAAGACCACCTGGGCGATATGGATTTCAAGGTGGTGGGAACCAGCGAGGGGATCACCGCCCTGCAGATGGACATCAAGATCGACGGTGTGGACCGCGAGGTCATGGGGCGGGCCCTGGCCCAGGCCAGGGAGGCACGCCTCCATATCCTCGACAGGATGGCCCGTGCCATCAGCGAGCCCAGGGAGGCGGTCTCCGAACATGCGCCCAAGTACATCTCCATCAAGATCCATCCGGACAAGATCCGGGATATCATCGGCCCAGGCGGCAAGGTGATCCGCGAGATGACCGCCGAATATGATTCCAAGATCGATGTCGAGGATGACGGCACGGTCAAGATCTTCAGCAATAACTCGGAACAGTCCAAGGCCCTGGTGGCCCGCATCGAGGAGATGACCGCCATGCCCGAGGTGGGCAAGATCTACGAGGGCGAGGTCCGGACCATCAAGGACTTTGGCGCCTTTGTCCAGATCCTGCCCGGGACCGACGGCATGGTCCACATCTCGGAGCTGAAGAAGGAGCGGGTCAACAAGGTGACCGATGTCCTCAAGGAGGGCGACATGGTCCGGGTCAAGGTGATCGATATCGATAACCGCGGCCGGATCCGTCTCAGCCGCAAGGCGGCGCTGGCGCCCGGCGAGGAGTAGGCCGTCATGGACAAGGTCCCTGTCCGCTTCACCTGGCTCGAAAGCCGTCATGCCCGGGACCTGGCCCTGCCGCTCTATGCGACGGGCCTGGCCGCCGGCATGGATGTGCAGGCGGCGGTGGATGAGCCGCTGACCATGGCTGCGGGTGATATCGTTCTGGTGCCGTCAGGCTTCGCCGTTGCCATCACCCCCGGCTATGAGCTCCAGGTACGGCCCCGGTCCGGGCTGGCCGTCGGCCACGGCATCACGGTGATCAACGCGCCGGGCACCATTGATGCTGATTACCGCGGCGAGGTCAGGATCGGCCTGGTCAACCTGGGCCGGCAATCCTTTGTCATCCGGCGGGGTGACCGCATCGCCCAGCTGGTGCTGGCCCCGGTCTGCCGGGCCCGGCTGGAGGTGGTGGAACGGCTGGACCGGACCGCACGCGGCAGCGGCGGTTTCGGCCATACCGGGATTTAGGGGCGGCAGGGGCGTGCGGTTCTGTGTCCTCGGCAGCGGTTCCAGGGGCAACTGCACCCTGGTCGAGTCGGAGCGTACCAGCCTCCTCATCGATGCCGGTTTCTCCGGACGCGAGATCGGCCGGCGCCTGACCGCCATCGGTCGCCGGCCTGAAGAGCTCGACGCCATCCTGGTGTCCCACGAACACGGGGATCACATCAGGGGGGTGGGCATCCTCTGCCGGCGCTACACCCTGCCCCTGCATATCAACCGGCCAACGCTGCAGGCGGCCGAGGGGCAGCTCGGCAGGGTCGAGGAAGTGTGTAAGTTCGCCACCGGCGAGCCCTTTGTCCTGGGAGACCTGCGGATCCACCCCTTTTCCGTTTCCCACGATACTGCCGATCCGGTGGGGTTCGTCATCTCCGACGGCTGCTGCCGGTTCGGCTACTGTACCGATACCGGCAGGGTGACCAGGCTGATTGCCCATCACCTGCGCGCCTGCCAGGGCTTAGTCCTCGAGGCCAACCATGATCCGCGGATGCTGATGGACGGTCCCTATCCACCGGCCCTGAAGCAGCGCGTCCGTTCCGGCAGCGGGCACCTTGCCAACGGCGATGCCGCGGCCCTTGCCGCCACGCTCGCCGCCGGCAGCCTGCGCAAGCTTGTGCTGGCCCATGTCAGCGAAACCAACAACCGGCCCGAGCTGGTGCTGCAGGCGGTCCGTGACCGCCTGGGAAACCTGTGTCACCGCCTGTCCATCACCGTGGCCGAGCAGGACAGGCCCGGCCGCATGGCCCATCTTTCCGGGCCACCAGTGGTGGAACCATCCGCCCGCCGGTCCTGAGTAAAAGTTCAGCAGCACGCCATCTGTACGCCCTCGCGGCTGGCCGCATATAGCGGGCTATGGACGACCAGCCACGATCACGCACAGCTGACGCACTGCTGAACTTTTACCAAAGGTGTTGCTATTTTCAGGTAGTTGCTGATATCGGTGAACTATTCCAACTATTACGGTCCTGATGCGGAGGGAATGTGAAACCGGGTCTCCTGCTGTGGATGCTGAGTGTACTGCTCCTGGCGGCGCCGGTATCGGCGCGGAGCTTTCTCGTCCTTACCGAGGACCTGCCGCCGGTGCATTTTGAACAGGACGGCAAGGTCGTCGGCATCGCCACCGAGGTGGTCGAGGCGATCTTCCGGCAGGCGGGCCTGGAGCCGTCCATCAGGATCTATCCCTGGAAACGGGCCTACCAGATCGCCCTGCGCACAAAGGATTCTTTCATCTTCACCATCAACCGTACCCGGGAACGGGAACATCTCTTCAAGTGGATCGGTCCGATCCTGCAGAAGCGGACCTGCCTGTTCAGGCTCAGGTCCCGCCGGGATATCCGGGTCAGGACTCTCGATGATGTCAGGAAGTACACCACGGCCGTGATCCTGGGGTATGCCCTCACCGACCGCCTCCTCGACGAAGGGTTTGCCGAAAACCGTGAACTGATCGTCACCCACAACAAGAAATCCCAGATCCGGGTCTTTCTCAGCGGTCACGCCGATCTGATCACCGGCAACGAGTACACCCTGGCCTGGGCCCTGCGCAAAGAGGGATATTCCATGGACATGGTGGAGCCGGTCCTGGTGATGACGGAAAGGGGGTACTACCTGGCCGCCAATCCATCCGTGGATGACGCCGTCATCCGGCGATTGCAGCAGGCCAGCGACGTGGTGGCCCAGAGCGGGGCCATTCCAGGGATCATCAAGAAATACATGGAGTTTTGAAGACTTCTTCCTTCCGTTTCCCCGGGGGAGGCCGTACAGGCCGCAAGCTCATCTGGAGGGTGTTTCTCTTCAGCTCGCTGATCACCCTTCTCCTGACGGCCCTGCAGCTCTACCTCGATTTCAGGGCCGATGTCGCCGGTATCAACTCCTTTCTCGAGTCCATCCAGCGGACCGACCTCAGGCCCATTGCCCAGAGTGTCTGGATCCTCGATGATGTCCAGGTCAACCTGCAGCTGGAGGGCCTTATCCATCGTCAGGATATCGTCTATGCCGCTGTCGAGGTGGAGGACGGTCCCGGCTGGCACCGGGGCAGCCCCATTCCCCGGCGAGCCATCACCGCCACCTTTCCGCTCCACTATGAGCATCACGGCAAGGATGAGCTGCTGGGCCGCCTCAGGGTCGCCGCCTCCCTGGAGGGCGTCTACGGCCGTCTGCTGCGACGGGTCAAGGTCATCCTGCTTGCCAACGGTATCAAGACCTTTCTGGTCATCGGTTTTGCCCTGCTTATCTTCCAGTACATGGTGACCAGGCACCTGGTTCACATGGCCGCCTTTGTCCAGGATCTCGAGGTGCACAGGCAGCAGCCGCCCCTGCGTCTCGACCGCCCCTCCTCCCGCGCGCCCGACGAGCTCGATCTGGTTGTCAACGGTATCAACCATATGCGCCAGCGCGGATATCAGACCTTCTGCGCCCTTCGGGAGAGGGAGCAGCGCCTGCGTCTGTTCTTCGATTCCACCGAAGAGGCCATCTTCGGTGTGGGCCTGGATGGTCGCTGTACCTTTGCCAACCAGGCCTGCCTGCGGCTGCTCGGCCACGCGGACCAGCGGGAGGTCCTGGAAAAGGACATTGTCAGCCTGGTCCAGCCCCCCTCCTGCCCAGGTGGTTCCGGCAGGCGGATCAGGAGCCTGGTCTTTGCCGCCATGCGCGGCGAACGTTCGGTGAGCAGCGACGAGGAAAAACTCTGCCGGGGCGACGGCGGATGGCTGCCCATTGCCCTGCGGGTCTACCCGGTGCTCGAGTGCGGTCGCTGCCGGGGAGCCGTGGTTTTTTTCGCCGATATCAGTGAGCAGCAGCGGTTGCAGCATGAAAAGCATCTCCTTGCCCGGGTGGTGCACCAGTCACCGCTGTCAGTGGTCATTTCCGATGCCAGGGGCAAGATCACCTATGTTAATCCGGGCTTTGAGAAGATAACCGGCTATGGTGCGGACGAGGTGGTCGGGCGCAGACCATTTTTCCTCCACAACGATCTGCTCGATCCGCACCAGTACCGCAGGATCAGGGCAACCCTCCGCCGGGGTGAGCAGTGGCGGGGCCGCCTGACCAACACCACCCGCTCCGGAGCTGTCTTCAACCTCGATACCGTGATCTCGGCGGTGCGGGGTACCGACGGCAGGGTGACCAACCTGGTCGCCGTTTCCCGTGATATCACCCGCGAGATGGAGCTGCAGGATCAGCTCCATCACGCCCAGAAACTGGAGGCCATCGGCAAGCTGTCCGCCTCCATTGCCCACGAGTTCGGCAATCCGCTGCTGGGAGTGCGCTTCGCGGTGAGGGACATCAAGACCAGGTTTACCCGGGATTCCGAGGAGTACCGGATGATGGACCTTGCGGAGCGGGAATGCGACCGGATGAAGAAGATGATCCGCGATCTGCAGCATTTCAACCGGCCGACAACCGGGGTCAGGGCCCGCTTCCCCCTCCACGACATCCTTGATGACATCCTCCTTTTTCACCGGCGCTTTCTCGTCTCCCGCCGGATCCGTCTCCTGAAGCGGTATACCGGGGAACCGGTGTATATTCTTGCCGTGGAGGATCAGATCAGGCAGGTATTCGTGAATCTGCTGCTCAATGCCGGTGAGGCCATGGGGCGGGAGGGAGGTACGATCACGGTGAGCACCGAGGTGCGGGGGAAGATGGTGGCCGTCTCCATCGGCGACACCGGTGTCGGCATACGGGCCGAGCACCTGGATCATGTCTTTGAGCCCTTTTTCACCACCAAGCTCGAAGTCGAGGGCACGGGTCTGGGACTGCCGGTCTCCTACGGCATTGTCACCGGCCATGGCGGTGATATAACGGTCCGGTCGATACCGGGCAGGGAGACGGTCTTTACCGTCACCCTGCCCCTGGCCTGAGGTAAAAGTTCAGCAGCACGCCATCTGCACGCGCTCGCGGCTGGCCGCATAGCCGGCTATAGACGGCCGGCCACGATCACGCACAGCTGACGCACTGCTGAACTTTTACCAAAGGTGTCGCTATTTTCAGGTAGTTGCTGATAGCGGTGAACTATTACGGCCTGAGGGGTCGGCCGGTGCCGCCCGCGGAGTACTCAGCCCCGGGGGTGGAACCGGCTGTGGATCGACTTGAGACGGGAGATGTCGACCTTGGTGTAGATCTGGGTTGTAGTGATATCGGAATGGCCCAGCATCATCTGTACCGAGCGGAGATCAGCGCCGCCTGCCAGCAGGTGGGTGGCAAAGGAGTGCCGGAGCATGTGCGGACTCACCGGCCTGTCGATCCCGGCTCCCCTGGCGATCTCGCCGATGATCTGCCAGAAGCGGTTGCGGGTCATGGCCCGGCCACGGTTGCTGACAAAGAGCAGCGGGCTCGGCCTGTTTTTGAGGATCAGGGGCCGACCATGATCCAGGTACTCCTGGATTCGCTGTCGGGTGGCCTCGGCAAAGGGGATCATCCGCTCCTTGTTGCCCTTGCCCAGGATGCGGACATGGCCGCCGGCCAGGTTGCACCCTTTGACCGGCAGGGAGACAAGCTCCGAGACCCTGAGACCGGTGGCGTAGAGCAGGTGCAGCATGGCGCAGTTGCGCAGGGCGAGGGGGGCGGGATCTGTCGGCGGGGTGAGCATTCTGCTGACCTCGCTGATGTTGAGAGCCTTGGGCAGGCTGCGGCCGGTGCGGGGCGGGTCGATGTCCGCCACCGGACTGGCCGTTATCAGGCCCTGACCTGCGAGAAAGGCAAAAAAGGAGCGCAGGGCTGCCAGACGGCGGGCATTGCTGCGCGCTCCGGTGCCGTGGTCGTGGCAGTACCGGAAAAAGGCCTGCACGTGATGGAGCCGGATCTGGTCGGGTTGCCTGATCCTGTGCTGCTGGAGAAAGTCGAGAAAGAGAGCGAGATCGGAAGAGTAGGCCTGTATGGTGTTGGCGGCAAGACGTTGCTGAACAGTGAGGTGCTGCACAAACCGCTCCACCGTTTCGGCAAGCGGAGACATGCTGTCCACAGGTGGCATGGTTTCCGGTCCCGGGGCAGGTGGAGAGAAAGCGGGCCTGAACGGCTACCGGCAGCGGTGAACTATTACGTCGTCATCTTCGGGGCGACAGGCAGGCCGCCCCGGAGATGAGCCTAGTATCGGTTTCTCATCCTGTTGTATTTGCGAAGTTTTCTCAGCGCTTCTGCTGCTTTGCGCCGTTTTTTGACGCTGGGTTTTTCGTAGTATTCACGCCGTTTCAGCTCGCGCTTGATACCATCAATCTGCAGCTTTTTCTTCAGCTGGCGGATAGCGTACTCAAGGTCACCCCTGACTTCTACTTCGATCATAATAGAATCACATCCTTTGACTTTTGGAGACTCCGTGGTCCGGGAGCCGATGTGCCGAGGTGGTGAAAGATCTTCGGTACGTGGCTCGGACCATGGATGTCCATGGTTTTCGGATTGAAATTAATAAAAAATTATAATTTATCCCGGCTGGAGAGATCTGTCAATCATATTTTCTGTCGATGCGGAGATGCCGGGGGCTGGGGCTGGCGTCCGGGGTCGACACCTTGCTGTCTGCCGTGAACTGCGAGAAGATCTTGCCGGGGTTGAGGATGCCTGCCGGATCAAAAAGGTGCTTGATCCGCTGCATCAGGTCCAGGGCCACCGGATCGACCTCCATGGGCAGGAAGGCCGACTTGGTGATGCCGATGCCATGCTCGCCGGACAGGGTGCCGCCCAGCTCGACAACCTGCCGGAAAAGTTCCTTCCTTGCGGCGAGTGCCCTGTCCTGTTCCTGCCGTTCCCTGCGGTCGAACATGATGTTGACATGGATGTTGCCGTCACCGGCGTGACCGAAGGTGAGGATGGTCAGGCCGTAGCGTCCGGCCAGGGAGGAGGTGAATTCCACCAGGTCGGGGATCCTGGAGCGTGGAACGACCACGTCTTCACTGATCTTGTCGGGCCTGAGGGCAAAGGTGGCTGGAGAAATAGACCGGCGTGCCTGCCAGAGCTCTTCCCTTTCCGTGTCGTTCTCCGCCCGCCTGCAGGTGAGGTCCTGGCCTTTCAGGAATTCCTCGAGTCGTTGCCGCTGGCGCGCGACCTCAGCGTGGCTGCCATCGAATTCGAGAATCAGCAGGGCCTGGGTCCGGGGTGGCGGGGGATGGTCGAGGCGGTCCCGCACCACCTGGATGGCGGTTGCATCCATGTATTCCAGGGTGCAGGGAGTGAGGCCGGTCCTGAAAATCGCGGCAACCAGGGTGGTGGCCGAGCGCAGGGAGGAGAATGTGAGCAGGAAGGTCTCCCGGGCCGCCGGCAGGGGCACGAGCCGCAGGACAAGGCGGGTGAAGACCCCCAGGGTTCCCTCCGAACCGATGAAAAGACGGGTCAGGTCATAGCCCACCACGCCCTTTTCCGTGCGCACTCCGGTCCTCATGATCTCGCCGGTGGGCAGAACCACCTCCAGGCCGATGACATAGTCACGGGTAACACCGTACTTGACGGCACTGGGACCGCCGGCGCATTCTGCCACGTTGCCGCCCAGGCTGCAGAATTTCAGACTGGCCGGGTCGGGTGGATACTTCAGCCGGTGGCGGGCGAGTCGGGCCTGCAGCTCGCCGGTGATAACCCCGGGTTCCACCACGGCGATCATGTTGGCGGTGTCGATTTCGATGATCCGGTTCATACGCCCCATGGCGAGGACCAGGCCACCCCGCACGGGCAGGGAACCGCCGGTCATGCCACTGCCGGCACCGCGGGGGATGACCGGAAAACGGTACCGGTTGGCGAGCCTGAGGATGCCGCTGATCTGGCCCGGCGAATCGGGGAAGGCCACCGCCTCGGGCATGAATGATCTGCCGGTGCCGTCGAAGCTGTAACAGGCGCATTCCTCGGTCGAGGTGGCAAGGTGGGCCTTGCCGACGATCTTTTCCAGGGCATGGATGATTTCCCGTTTCATGGTGGCAAGGATACCAGATTCCGGGTCCGTTGTCACAGACACCGGACAGTGAGGAGCGGTCCGAGCGCCGGGATTCGGGCTTCTTGAGCCGGAAAAACGGCATGTAACCCCTCACGGGATGACCAGCCATCGGTGTTTCCGGCCACAATGATGTACGCGCTCTCAGGGGCCGCAGATTCGGAGTCTGCGCTTACCTCTCAGGCGTGCCTGACCGCAGAGGTAAGCGACCGCAGGGAGACTCCGATAGCCTACCTGTGCAGGCAGGCACGACCGTGCAGAGAGGTAAGCGAAGACTCCGTGCGGTCCCTGTGAGCGCTTGCTGCGGGCAGTCTCAAGCGTGTGCAGATGGCGTGCTGCTGAACTTTTATTCTGATTTTCTGGCAGATGTGGTAGTATGCGTCGCAGTTTCAGGAGCTGCGAATCCGGAACAGAAGGAGAGGCGGGTCGAACGGCGCCGGCGACCGCCCCTCCTGTGCATGGTGTGAGGATCACGACTCTTCCAGGGTGAACCTGTCGGTCTCTTTCTGCAGGACCTTGACAATGGAACTGAGCCGGCCGGCACTCTCCTCGACCTTGTGGCTGCACTTGCGGGAGTTGTCGGCCAGCTCGCTCACCTCGCTGATGTCGCGGGCGATTTCGCTGGCAACGGCCGAGCTCTGGGCCACGTTCTCGTTGACCTCGGCAATACCCTGAGCCGCCTCGTTGACGTTGGCCGCGATATCGGCAGTGGCGGTGTTCTGCTGCTCCACGGCCGCGGCGATGGTGGAGACGATCTCGTTGACATTACCGATCACCTGGGTGATCTGACTGATCTCGCTGACAGTGTCGTTGGTGGAGGCCTGGATAGATTCGATCCGCTGTTTGATCTCGCCGGTCGCTTCGGCGGTCTGCCGGGCCAGCTCCTTGATCTCGTTGGCCACCACGGCAAAGCCCTTGCCCGCCTCGCCGGCCCTGGCCGCCTCGATGGTGGCATTGAGAGCCAGGAGGTTGGTCTGCTCCGAGATCTCGGTGATCACCTCGGTGACCTTGGAGATCTCCAGAGCCGCCTGTCCCAGGGTGTTGACCTTCTCGGACGAGCTCCTGGCGATCTCCACCGCCTCGCCGGTGATCCGGTTGGCCTTGTCCGTGCTTGCCGAGATCTCACGCACCGCCGAGGTCATCTCCTCCACCGCGGTGGCGACGACGTTGACGTTGGCGGCCGCCTGTTCGCTGGCCATGGAGACCGTGCCCATGTTGGCGCTCATCTCCTCGGTGGCGGCGGCCACCGCAGTGGCCCGCTCCGCCGACTGCTCGGCATTCTGCGCCATCTCCCCGGCGGCTTTGCCCAGATCGCCGGAGGTCATGGCCATCCGCCGGCTCTCGTCGATGAGCCGGCCGACGAGCTGCTGCAGGCTCCGGACCATGGTCCGCAGACCGCCCAGCAGGCTGTCTTCGCGGCACCTGGTGCCGGAAAAATCGATGGCCAGGTCGCCGCCGGCAATCCGGTGGGTCATCTCGACCATCTCTGACGGCTCACCGCCGAGAAGGCCGAGAATGGAGCGGGCATTGAGGAGCAGGATGACCAGGATCACGGTGATACAGACCAGACCGCCGGCAATGAGGATGATCCTGGTGCGGGCGGCGAGACGGTGGGTCTCCCGGGCAAGGCTGCGGCCGGTCTTCCGGACCAGGGCGCTGTTGTCTTCCCTGATATTGTCGATGGTCGTGTTGAGGGCCCTGATGATACCTGCGGATTCACTGCTGAGGATGGTATCGATCTGCTCCTCGTTGGTGTCGATCAGCTCCTCGAAGGTGTCGTTGATCTCCTGGGCCTGGGCCCGGGCGGCGGTCATGTCCAGGGCGAGATAGACCGTGCCGATGACCTCGCCCTCGGAGATGATCTCCTGCCTGAGCACCAGGACATCGGGATCGTCCTGGCCGGCCTTGATGATCCTGTCCACGTCCGGACGTCCCCTGGCAGGGAGGAAGGATCTGAGTTTGGTGTTTTTCCGGTTCAGGTAGCGGGTCAGCGGCCGGTGCTGCTGATCGAGGTAAAAGGCAAAGACCACGGCCGGATTCCTGTGCGCACTGCGCACATAGCCGTTCAGGGCGCTGTAGTCGCGGGCGATGACTGCGGACTCGGCCACCCGGGCCAGAAGGCGGACCAGGCTGGCTCCGCTTTCGTGGCGCAGGGTGCGCAGGCTCTTCTGGATCAGGGTGTTGGTACGGTCCAGGGCCTGGCGGGAGGATTCGGTCAGGGTATCGGTAACGGTCTCGGTCATGACCGTCAGCTTGTTCTTCAGTTCGCCGGCGAGTGCCCTGAGATTCTGCTCCATGTTTTTTTCCATGGCCTGAAAGGCCTGGCCGATCATGGCGTTGAGTTGGCTGCCGTTTCGGTTCTGCGCATAGACAATGAAGGTCACGGCGCCACCGATGGCGATCAGAAGGGCAATGGAAACCGGCAGGATCAGCTTTGCGCGAAAGTTGTTCTGCAAGAAGGAATGTGCCATGATCGTGCTCCGAAAGATCAGAAATAATTAACTGGACTTTAAAGAAATTTTATCATCTCGTTTGCGGGGAGTAAAATTTTTTCTTGCCATTCTGGCCTTTGGACCCCTGGTCCCGCTGGCAGTTGCAACGGCAGGGGGGCAGTGACGGGGTGCCGGGGAGCGGTGATCCCTATGCCTGGAGAAGGAGAAGAAAGAGATGGGAAAGATGCGTCTGGCCCTCATCGCCGGGGGCACGTCGGGCGAGCGTGAGGTGTCGCTGAAAGGGGCGGCCGAGGTGGCCAGGGCCCTGGACAGGGAGAGATATGAGGTGATCCGTTACGATCCGGCCACGGACCTCGCGCGGCTGGCCGCGGACGCGCCCGGCCTGGATGTGGCCTTCATTCTCCTGCATGGCCTGCACGGGGAAGATGGCACCATGCAGGGATTTCTCGACCTGCTCTCCATCCCCTACCAGGGGTCGGGCGTCCTGGGCAGTGCCCTGGCCATGGACAAGAATCTGGCCAAGACCCTCTACCGGCTGCACGGTCTGCCGGTGGCCGACTGGGAGATGGCCGGGCCGGCAGACCTGGAAGATCCGGGCCGGATTCTCGACCGTCTCCGGCTGCCCCTGGTCATCAAGCCGGTGCGGCAGGGCTCGTCCATCGGCATGTCCGTCGTCAGGAAGGCCGAAGAGCTGGTGCCGGCCCTGGAGACGGCCTTTGCCCACGATGCCGAGGTGATGGTGGAGGAGTTCGTCCGTGGCCGCGAGATCACGGTGGGGGTGCTCGGCAACCGGGAGCTGGAGCCGCTGCCGGTGGTGGAGATCATTCCTGACAGCCGCTTCGAGTTCTTTGATTACGAGGCCAAGTACCAGCCCGGCGCCACCCGGGAGGTCTGCCCGGCCGATATTGACACCCGGCTGCGCGACAGGGCGTGGCAGTATGCCCTCTCCGCCCACCGTGCCCTGCACCTGCGCGGCTACAGCCGGACCGACATGATCATCTCGGGTGATGAGCTCTATCTCCTGGAGACCAATACCATTCCCGGCATGACACCCACCAGCCTCCTGCCCCAGGCCGCCGCAGAGGCCGGGTATTCCTTTCCCGTTCTGCTGGACCGGCTCATCGAGCTGGCCCTTGCCGCGGAGTAAGGGGTCTGGTGACAGTTCATCGCTGTCGGCAAACGTTTTGCCTGACCGGTGTCTTTTACGGGGCCTGTCGGAGGCAGGATGGTTTCCGGCAGGGGATTCGCCGAGGCCTGCTGAACCTGTACAGAGGTTCCGGCAGGTCAACGTGGTTGATGATAGCGGTGAACTATTATGGAGAAGGGGGGCCTGATGTCGGGGTTCAGAACCGTTTTTCGAAGTAGGGTTGCAGGACCCGGGGCAGCTTGACCGTGCCGTCCTCCTGCTGGTAATTTTCCAGGATCGCCAGCAGGGTGCGGCCCACGGCCAGACCGGAACCGTTGAGGGTGTGGACCAGGCGGCTCTTCTTCTGTCCTTCCGGCCGGTACCTGATCCCGGCCCGCCGGGCCTGAAAGTCGAGGAAATTGGAACAGGAGGAGATCTCGCGAAAGGTGTTCTGGCCGGGCAGCCACACCTCGATGTCATAGGTCTTGGTGGCCGAAAATCCGAGGTCCCCGGAGCAGAGTGTGACAACCCGGTAGGGCAGCTCCAGGAGCTGCAGCACCTCTTCCGCGTCAGCCAGCAGGCTTTCCAGCTCCGCGTCCGAGGTCTCGGGGGTGGTGAGCTTGACCAGTTCCACCTTGTCGAACTGGTGCTGCCGGATGAGGCCACGGGTATCCTTGCCGTAGGAGCCCGCCTCGGAACGGAAGCAGGGGGTGTAGGCCGTGTACTTGACGGGCAGGTCGCCTTCGGCCAGGGTCTGGCCGGCGTGGATATTGGTCACCGGCACCTCGGCGGTGGGAATCAGCCATAGATCCCAGCCCTCGATCTTGAACAGATCCTCCTTGAACTTGGGCAGTTGGCCGGTTCCGGTCATGGCGGCGGAGTTGACCATGAAGGGCGGCAGTACCTCGGTATAGCCGTGGCGCTGGGTGTGGAGATCGAGAAAGAAATTGATCAGGGCCCGCTCGAGCCGGGAACCGAAGCCCTTGAGGAGTGAGAAACGCGCGCCGGCCATCCGGGCCGAGGTCTCGAAGTCGAGGATGCCGAGTTGCTCGCCGATCTCCCAGTGGGGCCGGGGCGGAAAGGAGAACTCGGGGATTTTTCCCCATCTCCTGACCTCCACGTTGTCGGCATCGTCGCGGCCGGCCGGCACCGTGTCATGGCAGATGTTGGGAATGGAGAGCACGATCTCCTCCAGTTCCCGCTGCACCTCTGCCAGTTCGCTGTCCAGGGCCTTGATCCGGGCCGAGACCTCCCGCATCTCGGTGATCCGGGATTCGGCGCCGTCCTGGTCGCCCTTCTTTTTGAGCTCGGCGATCTGCGCCGATACCCTGTTGCGCCGGTTTTTCAGGGACTCGACCTCGCCGAGCAGGGTGCGCCGCCGGCTGTCTGTCTCGGCAAAGCGGTCGATGAGTTCTGTGTCCATGCCGCGGTGGCGGCATTTTTCCCGGACCAGGTCGATGTTTTCCCTGATGAAGCGTAGCTCAAGCATGGTGGTGTGGGCTGTAAGCGGATAATGGGGTAGTGTGGTGATCCTGCCGAACAGCACCGTGGCCGGCCGCTGTCGTCGTGACGGATCACGGGGTTTTTTGCCTCTGACGGCATCGCAAAAAGTCCCTTCTGCGGCCAGCCGCAGGCAGGTGCATGGTGCGCTGCCGGACCTTTACGTTTAGCATGGCACCGGCGGAAAGGCAATGGCTAATCGGTTCGCTCCTCGTGGACGTCGGGGATTCAGCAATTGCTTTTATGGGTCTGGTTTGCTACCTTCTGTTCTGCCCGCGTCAGGCAATGCCACACCATGACTCATTACCCGGGAGCCCCGGTGGAACTGCAGAACAACCTCGTCATATTCCTGTCGGAACTGCGCCGCTCGGCCCGCCTCCTCGCCATCAGCCTGGTGGCGCTGACCCTGCTCCTTTTTTTTCTCTCATCGGGCCTGCTCGCCACCTTCCAGGGCCATCTGCAGGAGAAACTCTATTTCTTTTCCGTGGCCGGACCGTTTCTGGCCCATGTCAAGGTCGCCTTTTTCGGAGCACTCTATATCCTGATGCCCCTGCTGATGTATGTGCTCTGGAAGGCGCTCGGCAGGCCCTTCGGGGTCACCGGTTCCAGGCTGTTCTGGTTTGTTGCCGCCACCTGTCTGCTGTTCTATGCAGGCACCATCTTCTGCTACCTGGTGACCCTGCCCTTCGGGGTCAGGTTTTTGCTCAGCTACCAGTCCGAGGAGATGAAGGCGGTGATTTCCATCGGCCGCTTCGTTAATTTCGTCACCATCTTCATTCTTGCCTTCGGCCTGATCTTCGAACTGCCGGTGTTCATGATCTTCAGCGCCCAGGTGGGACTGATCCGGCGGGCCACCTTTGAGCGCAACCGCCGCTACGCAGTGCTGATCATCGCCATCCTGGCCGCCCTGCTCACCCCCACTCCGGACGTGGTGAACATGGCCCTCATGGGGCTGCCCCTCTATCTCCTCTACGAGGCGGGAATCCTGGTCATCCGTCTGTTGCGGATCGAAGAGCGGCCCAGGGGGCTTCCGGCAGGGAAAACCGGGAGCGGCGAAAAAAGCGGGGGGAGCTGATGCCTGTGCAGGTGCCGGATCAGAATTCGAGGCAGCGGATACCGTTCTGCAGCAGAAGGGCGGCGGTAATGCCGGTCCTGGGCCGAACACCGCAGGAAGGGCTGCGCGCCTTGAGCAGGGCCAGCCGGATATCCTGGGCCCTGGCAATGGCCAATACCTGGCGGGCTCCGCGGAGGAATTGCTCTGTCCGGTCCGTTCCCTGCCGGTCGATCACCCTGGCCGTGCCGGCAAGAACAGCGAAACCGTCGCCACCCACCAGGTCGGCGGCGGTACGGGGGGTGGGCAGGCCGCCAAGCTGCTCCGGGCAGACAGGGATCCAGTGGTATCGGTGCAGCAGGTGGCGGCATTCAGCACTTGGTCTGCTGCCTCCGTCGTACCTGGTGCAGAGCCCGGTCAGACAGGCGCTGACCAGGCAGCGCGGCAGGCGCGGTCCTGCCGCGGCTCGGAGTGCATCGGCTCTGGTCATTCTGGCATCCGGCTCCAGGTGGAAAAGAGTATGAGTCCCCGGCGACCCCGAAAGCGGCTGTCTGCTCAGGAACAGAGGACACTGCGTCGCGTGATCCTCATCGTTCTGGCTGTCGGCCTTCTCTGGCTCCTGTTCGCGCCCGGACACGGCCTGCTTCGGTACCGCCGTCTGCAGCACAGGGTGCAGTCCCTGGCCGAGGAGAACCGGGACCTGGAACGGCGCAATGATGCGTTGCGGCAGGAGATCAGGAGGTTACGCACCGATGACCGTTACCTGGAAGAGCTGGCCAGGAAAAAATATGGTCTGCTCAGGGAAGATGAAACAGTCTACGAGTTCGGGGCGGCGGAAAAAAAGAAAAAAAAATAATCGAAGAATGCCCGGAGGGCACCGGCTGACGGCTCTCCCTCCGGGCCTGCGGCATCTGGCCGGGATATATATGGCAGCAGGGCCGGACCGCACGGGTCCGGTCGGCTCATGCTCAGGAGAATCCCGATTTCGAGGAACACCCGGACAGCGCCCCCGAGGGGATGGAGGGTCTGTGGGATCCCACGCGGAAATGGGAGGCCGAAATGGTCTTGGTGACGTCAAGGCTGCCGCAGGCAGGACACTTGACGGTCTCTGTCGACGAGGACGAGGTGGTCAGCACCTCGAAGTGTTTCTTGCAGTCCCTGCAGACGAATTCATAGATTGGCATGGTATGCTTCTCCCTCTGTGGTTGAATCTTGGTAAAAGTCCAGGAATGTCAAAGTCGTTGCTGATAGCCGTGAGTTCTTGCGAATCTTGCGGCAACGGATATGGTCTTCCATGCTGCCGCAGGCGGAACAGCTGTGAGCGCTTGCCAGTGAACGGTTACGATTCTGGTCGCAGTCACAAACAGGTATGAGGAAAGCCGGGCTGTCTTGCTGCCGCGGCCGCTTCTGATCTTATCAAAAATAAGCATCGGAGTTCCACTTGTCAGCAAAAAAAACAGGAACAGATCGTCCTGAGATCAGGACGCCTGACCCGGCGGCCGCTCTCCTGGTGGCACAGGAAGTGCGCCGCCTGCTGCGTTTTCATCTTGCCCTGGGCCTGGATGTCTATCCGGCCAGCGGACAGTTGCGGTCGTTTCTCGATGCTCACTCCGCCGACCGGCCCGGGCCGGTCACCCCACCGGCCGCCCTGCGCCGGCAGCGTCCCGGCCCGGAGCCCGGAAGGCGACAGGCCGTGGAATCCCGCCAGCCGGCCGATGCGGCCCTGGAGGAACTTGGACGAGCCGTGCAGGCATGCAGCCTCTGCGGCCTGGCGGAAAACGGGCCGCATCGGAGCCGGGGGACAGGTGCCGAGGCGCCCCGGCTCCTGGTGGTAGGCGACTGGGCTCTTCGGGACAGGAGTGGTGCCGGCCGGATCTTCGGTCCCGGCGAGGACGAGATGCTCGCCAGGATGATGACGGCCCTCGGCCTTGGCAGGGATGACTATCATGTCACCAATGTGCTCAAGTGTTCTCCGGCCACCGCCTCACCGCCATCCCGTGCCACTGCGGCCTGCCGTCCATGGCTCGAGCGTGAGATCGCCATCCTCCGGCCGCAGCTGATCTGCGCCATGGGCGAACTGGCAACGCAGGTGCTGACCGGCAGCAGCCAGCCCCTGGCCAGGCTGCATGGCCGGTTCCATGGCTGTCGATACGCAGCGGACCGGACCCCGCAGGTCCTGCCGACCTACCATCCTCGTCTTCTGCTCAGACAGCAGGAACTGAAAAAGGTTGCCTGGCAGGACCTGCAGAAGATACGCCGGTATCTGGCCCGGAGCAGGGGCCGTACCCGGCATCGTGCCCCGACGGCGGTGCCACGGCGGTCAACCCCCTGACCACGAAACAGATCTAAACGTGCCGGTATTTCAATGGAGTTGCCAATGGGCGAAGAACGTAGGAGAGGTACCATGCAGCAGTCCATTCTTCTGGTCGATGATGAGGATATGTTCCGTGAACGGCTTGGCCGAGCCTTTACCGCCCGTAAATACACTGTTTATCTTGCTGCCGGTTACCGGGAGGCCATGGCCCTGATTCGCAGGCACTGTCCGGACATGGCGGTGGTGGACCTGAAGATGCCCGACAAAAGCGGTCTCGATGTCCTCCGTGACGGCCTGGCCCTGCATCCGGCGATGCGCATCGTGGTGCTGACCGGTTACGGCAGCATCGCCACCGCCACCGAGGCCATCAGGGCCGGCGCGGTTTCCTACCTGCCCAAGCCTGCCGATGTGGACGATATCCTGTGCGCATTCAAAGGGGAGTCCCGCACCGCCAGCGGGGAGAACGAGGAAGAGTTTCCGGTTCCCTCCCTTGCCCGCATGGAATGGGAGCACATCAACAGGGTGCTTCACGACTGTGGTGGCAATATCTCCGCTGCAGCGAGAAAGCTGGGTCTGCACCGGCGGACCCTGCAGCGGAAGCTGAATAAGTTTCCCCCGCTCCAGTAAGGGCCGGATTCCCAAACACCCGCCCATCATCCCCCCCTGGTGCGCCACCACGCCTGCCCAGGAAATTTCTGTGGCACAATGTGGTGCGACAAATTGCCACATTGCAATACCACGACATGGTGGTAGGCTTCTGGCTATCTCCACGAATAAGAAACGGTTTTTCAGCAGCCGGATATTTTCTCCCACCGGGCCTCCGGCCGTTCTGATACCCGTTGGTCGATGTCCGGTTCCCGGCCGGCCCATGGTGCGGCAGACCGCATCTCCGTGGCGAGCCTGTCCATGATTTTACACTGTTCCCTGCAGCGGACCCCTGGCTGCGGGAACGGTTTGCGGCTTTTTCCATTTTTTCAGTTGCTGTAAGGGGAACAACGGCTTCGTTGTATCGTCAACAACCAAAAAGGAGGAGCAACTAGAATGAAAAGAAAGACACAGGGAATGCTGATCGCAACCACTTTCCTGGGCCTTGCCCTGGCCTTTGGCACGGCCGGGCCGCTCGCTGCCCAGGAAGCGGACTCGAGCAGTGCCTGCATCGACTGTCACACCGACCTGGAGGAGATGGACAGTTACGGTGCGGCATCGGCCAGTGGCGGTGCCGCCATCGCGGGCTGAGGCGTTTCTGCCCCTCAGGTGAGGGGCCGGGATACCTATGGTGTTGCCAAGGATTTCGTCGAGTCCGTTCACGGCGAGATCGGCTGTATCAACTGTCACAAGGGCCACAATGTCGAGGACAAGGACGAGGCCCACAAGGACATGATCAAGGACCCGTCTGAAGAGGGTGGCGGCGGTGTCTGCCAGGAATGTCACGAGGAGATCACCTCCACCTACAAGGATGCTATGCACTACAAGCTGACCGGTATCCTGGATATCGTCGGCACCATCACCTCGCCGCACAAGATGGAGGACACCCTCCTGCCCGAGGCCTGGGAACTGGACTGTGCCGACTGTCATGCCAGCTGCGGCTCCTGTCATGTCGCCTGGCCGGCAGTGGCCAAGGGCGGTCTGCTCGACCGGCACCGGTTCAAGAAGACCCCGCCCATGGACAAGACCTGCTATGCCTGCCACGGTTCCCGTTTCGCCGGTGAGTACATGGGCAAGCTGGGCGCCACCGCCGACGTCCATTACGAAAAAGGCCAGATGGTCTGCACGGACTGCCATTCCGCCGACCACCTGCACAACACCCAGCCCAAGGGCGTGAAACGGTACTATGCCACCAAGACGGTGCGCTGCGAAGAGTGCCATCCCGATGCCGCCAGGCCGGGCCGCTCCAAGGTGGCCATGCACAATGCGCATCCGGAAGGAACGCTCGCCTGCGCCGTCTGTCATGCCAACACCTACTTCAACTGTGCCAACTGCCATGTAACGCTGGACATCAAGAAGCCGGGCCAGGTCAAGGTCATCTTCCCGTCCGAGCCGCTCTATACGTTCAAGATCGGGACCAACATCGACCGCAGCCCCGAAAATCCATACAAGTACAACCTGGTGCGTCATACGCCCATGAAAAAGGACTCCCTGGCATCGCTGCGCTACTGGCAGGCGGTCCTCAAGGGCAAGCCCGGTCCCGAGGACCTGGTCGCCAACTATGACGCCCTGCCGACCTGGAACTCCGCCTCTGTGCACAGTATCCAGCGCCGGACCAAACAGAACCGCTCCTGTAATGCTTGTCATGGCCACAAGGAACTCTTCCTCACCAAGGCAGACCTGGCCAAGGACGAACCAAAAGCCAATCTGAAGATTATCGTGGAGAAGATTCCGGCCGAGATCAAGAAGTAAGCGCTCACGGCACCGCAGAGATCATCATGCACAAGCACGAATAAAGGAGTATTTCAATGAATAGAACGCTGTTACATTCCGTGATTTTCATGCTGTTGCTGGCCGTGGCGGGCTTTGTCTCCGCGCCGGCGACGGTCGAGGCGGGAACCACCCCCCTGGTGACCACCCAGTGGCTGGCCAAGAACCTGGGCGCCAAGAACCTGGTGATCATCGATGTCAGGACCGAAACCAACTACGGGGTCGGTCATATTCCCGGTTCCTTCAATATTCCCTATGTCGGCTGGGAGCCCTTCAACGAGAAGCGGCAGTGCCAGCTGATGCCGACGCCAGAGGAATTCACCAAAATGCTGCAGGCCATCGGTGTCAACAAGGACTCGCACGTGGTCGTCTATGACCACGGCAACTCCATCGGCGACGCCACCAAGGGCGCGGCGACGGTCTGGATCCTCGAGGCCATGGGCCATACCAGGGTCTCCTATCTCAACGGCGGCTTCACCAAGTGGACCTTTGAGGGCCGCATCATCGACAACAAGAAGCCCAAGGCCAGCCCCGGCAACTTCGTGGCCCGGCTGGACGCCTCCAAGGTGGCCGGGCTGAAGGATGTCGTTGCCAGAATGAAGAAGAAGGGCGTTGTCCTGGTGGATGCCAGGAATTCCAACCAGCACTTTGGTGACGACAAGCGCGGTGACGTGGAGCGCTACGGGCACATTCCGGGTTCCATCAGCCTGCCGGCACCGTTTCTGAACAATGCCGGTGCCAACCGCGCACCCGCCACCATCAGGGATGCCGGCCAGCTGGCAGAGATGGTCAGGGGTGTCGGCATCCCTGCCGACAAGAAGACGGAGATCATCGTCTACTGTAATACCGGCCAGTTCGCAGGGCTGGATTATGTTGTTCTCCATGATATCCTGGGCTACAGGAATGTCAGTGTCTACGACGGCTCCATGCTCGAATATGGCGCTGACGAGGACCTGCCCCTGGTCAGGTTCGCCTGGGGATCCACTGCCAAGTAGCGTCTATTTACTGATCATGGAGGAATAGTATGAAAAGTGTTTGCAGACTGAAAGCGTCTTTCATCGGCGTACTGCTGTTCATGTTCTGTCTGCCGGGCCTGGCGCTGGCGGCGGAAAGTTCCCTGGTGAGCGTTGACTGGCTTGCCAAGAATCTGAAAAAGAAGGATCTTGTGATCCTCGATGTCAGTGAGTTCATCCATTACGAGAAGGGCCATATCCCCGGCGCCGTCAAGGCCTTCGGCCCCTGGATGACCATGAACCGTGACTTTGTCGGCTTCATGATGCCCGACCAGGAGACCCTGGTCGAGATGCTGCGCAGTTACGGGGTCAACAATGAGTCCTTTGTTGTTGTCTACGACGAGGGGATCACTTCCAAGGACACGGCCAAGAGTGCCCGCGCTCTCTGGACCCTGCATACCCTGGGGCATACCAGGGTCGCCATCCTCGATGGCGGCATGGCGGCCTGGGAACAGACGGAAAAACCGGTTTCCACCAAGGCCGCGGCGCCGCTGACAGGAAATTTCAGCGGCAAACTGGTGGCGGCCAAGGTGGCCACCCTGGCCGAGGTCCGCAGGAAACTCGGCTCGTCCGGGGTCGCCTTTGTGGATAACCGGCTGCCGGAATACTACTTCGGTCACGAGAAGAATTCCGAGATCAGCCGGGCCGGGCACCTGCCCGGAGCCCTGCTCTGGCCGGAGGAGTACATGACCATTGCCGGTGAGGATTTCGCGCCGTCCTACTTCAGGAAAAAGGATGAGCTGGCACAGATGGCCAGGGGTATCCACCTGCCTGCGGACAAGAACGCCGAGATCATCACGTACTCCAACCACGGGCTTGCCGCAGCCATGGGCTACTTTGTGCTCCATGACCTGCTGGGGTACAGAAACGTCAAGCTCTATGACGGCTCGATCCTGGAGGCCGCCGAGGTCAAGGAAGTCCCCATGGTGGTCAATGCCTGGGGCTGGGAAAAGAGGTAAGCCGGCAAGGCTGGATCCACCCGGGTCACAGCCGCAATCAACCATGACAACCGTTCGGTCCCCGGCACCACGGGACGGACGTCTCCGGATGCCCTGAGCTGGCAGCCCGGGGTTGTGCACACGAAAAGAGGCGGGTTGACCCGCCTCTTTTTTGTTCGCTGGCACGGATCTCCTCTGCAGCCGGCAATCGATTTATTCTTCCATCCGCAGTGCCACCAGGCCGCGTTTGCCCAGTTCGCGGACAAAGGCGCTGACCGCGATCTCCGCCTCCCGGCTGCCAAGGCCGTTGCGGCGGGCAAAGATCTCCGCGATCTCCCGGACACTGCGCCGGTTGTCGATCATCTCCCAGACAGAACCGCCCATGGCGTCCAGTTGCAGTTTCCTGACAATGACAGGGGATGACCGGGCGGCCACGCGACGAAAGATACCCTGGAACCAGGGCTTGACCTCAACCGGATAACTGAGCAGGATACCCTCGTCGTTCCGGTGCTGTCCGGCCTCGGGGTTGCGGACCGGGATGCAGGCAAGGGCCTGCTGCCGGGGAATGGATGGCTGGTTCCGTTTCCTGAAAAAGGCCATGATCTCGGGAGTTCCATGGATGTGGCGGTCCGGCGGTCAGCTGGCGGTGTAGCGTTGCCTGATCGCCTGGACCAGATCGTGTGGTATTGCCCGGTTACTTGCGCAACGCAGGCCGAGGATGACATTCTTCTCCGGTATCTGCCAGACGGTCAGCAGGTGGCAGGCCTTCCTGCGCTGCAACCGCCGCAGTATTCTGCGGGGGATGGAGTCGTCGCTCTGCCAGGTACATTCCCGGGGACCGGTGTCCCGGACCTGGCAGGTCCCCCGGGCCAGGCGATCGCCGAAATCGGCCAGAGACCTGCCACGCAGCAGTTCAGCCGCCGGCCTGAAGCGGAGCAGGGAGACAAAGAGATGGTCGAGGCGAAAATCGATGGTGAAGCTGCCGGGCAGAAAACGTTGTCCCAGCAGTCGAGTGCGGGCCGGCAGCAGGGCCCGGATGTCGAAGACAGCCCACAGGTGCTCTTTTCCCGGGGCCTGCAGCCGCAGGGAGTTCAGGAGCGGCGCACAGTGTTCGTCTCCCGTGTTCCCGGCCGGGTGGAAGCGCAGAAGCACGGATCTGGCGGTGGCGGAATTGTACAGCAGCAGGCCCGGGCCGCCGGTTGCGCCCTGGCACCACTGGAAGCCGTGTGCCTGCCAGCCGGCAAAGGCAGCAAGCCACTCCGGTGGCGGCTGCCAGGGGACCAGCGGGTGGTCCCCCAGTGATCGTTTAAGTTTCGCCAGTACCCGGGCGGCGGAAAATCGTCCGCCCGTCTCCTCCCACCGGATCTCGAACACGGGACGGTAGTCCTCCTCGAACAGGAGGTAACGCTCCAGGATCACGGCCGGATGCCAGGGGGCAGGTACCTGGAGGCGGATACCGTTCCAGCCGATTTCCTGCCAGGCCGCCGTGTCCGTCGGGTGTGCCACGAGGGATGGCGGCACGGGCTCAACGGGGAATCAGCGCGTCCCAGTCCACGTCGCTGGGTGCCCGGGTGGCGCAGGGAGCATCCCTGCGGCTGGCGCAGGTCTTGTTGAAGCACTTTCGTTCCGCCTCGATGCGGTCGGGCAGCGAGAGCTTGACCATGTTGCCGGTGGCCTCGTCCGGGTTTTTCAGGTTGTGCTGCAGGGACAGGCTGATCCGGTTGCCGTTCTTGTCGCGGAAGCGCCATTTCCAGGACTTGACGATACCGAAGGTGTCGCCGGTGAACTCGTCGGGCTCACCGAAACGGCGTTTGTATTCCTTGAACAGCTTGCGATAGAACTTTTCGCTGGAATCCAGGTATTTCAGCTTGATCTTGACGATCTGGCCCGGGTTGGCGCAGACACCATACTCGATGATGCCCTTGCGGAAGCCGCCGATATGGTCCACCACCACCTGTTTGAGGAAGTTGCGGTAGCTGATGTAGTCATAGTCGTCGATGGAGGAGCCCAGGCGGAAACCGCCGATCTCGTGCGGCACCCTTTCCGCAGCCGACGGAACAGCGGCCAGGAGCAGAATGGTGAACAGAAGAGAGGTGATATATCGCAGGATCATTTTCTTTCCCTCGCTGAAGAGAGGACGGTTGACGGAACAGGGCCCACCGTTGCCGGAACGGCCGTGATCCTCTCTATAATAAAATACATCATACAGCAGGATTGTACAGAGCCGGGCGGACATTTGCGGTTCATTGCTTCATCACTGTCCCGGCCGGGCCTGATGATGGCTCTGGACCAGGGCATGGAAGGCGCCTTTTTTGGCCATCAGTTCCTCGTAGGTGCCCTGTTCGATGAGTGATCCCGATTTGAGGACAAAGATACGGTCATAGGAGGGCGCCAGGTCCAGCCGGTGAATGACCGCGATCACTGTCTTGTTGCCACGGAACCGGTTGTCCATCAGTTCCTGGATCCGTGCCTGGGAGGCATTGTCCAGGCTGGCCGTGGCCTCGTCCATGATCAGGATCCCTGTATCCTTGAGAAAGGAACGGGCAATGGCCAGTTTCTGCTTCTGGCCACCGGAGAGCCGGTCCCCCTTGCTGCCGATATTGAAATCAAGACCGATATCGAGGACTTCGCCGAGCAATCCTTCCCTGGTAAAGGCGTCCAGGGCCAGCTGTACCAGGTGCTGGTTGTCCTTGAGTTCCTGTTTCATGGCGCCGAACAGGATGTTGTCGCGCAGGGTGTGGCTGTAGAGATACTCCGAGGGGCAGTAGGGGATGAAGTCCTTTTCCTCCTCAAAGGCAGGAAGCCGGGCCATGGTCCCCTGGTCGAGGAACTGTTCGGCCGCCCTGCAGCAGACATTGAGGTCGATCTTCATCACCTCCTCGAGAAAGACGTGACGGGCGGCCAGGATCTTGTCGCTCAGCCCGGGGTCCAGGCGGACGATATTGTGGCGGCCGGGAATGAACCGGAGGGCGAGGATCAGCAGCAGGTCCCGCTCTTCCTTCTGCCGCGGCACCTTTCCCCCGCTGTTGCGTACCAGCTCGTTGTAACGTTCGAGTTCCTCGGGCCGCATGGGACTGCCGCGGAAGAAGAATTCGTCCGTTCCCAGGTCCTTGAGCAGTTCCACGGTATGGCGGGCTATACCGTAGCCCAGCACCAGCAGGGGGTCTTCAAGCCCGGCGGAGCGCAGGAAGTCCCGGAACATGGTGTCCTGCGGCAGCCTGTCGGTCTCGAAACGCCCGCTCAGGCTGTCGCCGAAGATCAGGTTGTCGCGTATGCTGGAATAGGAGAGGAACCTGCCGGCATCGTAGACCTCGATGACGCGGGTGAATTCCCTGTTCAGTTCACCTGAGATGATCTGCCGCATCCGCAGGAACTTGTTCTTGAGCGGCAGGACCCGCTGCCGTGGAATGATGGAATTGAACCCGAACCGCAGGACATCGTCCTCCAGGCCCACGTCGCGGATCACCCGGATCAGCGTCTCCCGGTCGATCTTCTCCTCGCGCCCCGCGGCCCGGACCCCGTAGAGGAGGTTGTCGCGGATGGTGCCGGTGAAGATGAATGGATGCTGTGCGATCATGGTGATGTTCCTGCTGACGTCCGCCTTGGTGAGTGTTGCCACGTCCTTGCCGTCGATGAGGATGGAGCCGCTGGTGGCATCGTAGAGCTGGGCGATGAGCAGGGCAAGGGTGGATTTGCCGGAGCCGGAAAAGCCCACCAGGGCAACCTGTTCATTGGGGTTGATCCGCATGGTGATGCGGTCGAGCAGGCTGACGCCGGAGTCGACGGTGAAGCCCACGCTCTTGACATCGATGGCGCCCTGCAGGTCATAGGGCTCCCTTCCCTCGGGCAGCAGGGGATGGGGCGGATCGATATCGAAGATCTTCATGATCTGCCGGTACCGGATCTGCGCGTCCTGCAGGGACTGGTAGTACTCCAGCATCTCTTTCCACGGGTCATAGACCTTCTCGTAGGCCGACAGAAAGGCCACCAGGGCACCGAGGGTGAACTCGCCGTGGATGGCCAGGTAGCCGCCGACCAGAAACAGGATGAAGGGCCCCATGGACTGGAACAGGTTGTTGGCGAACTTGATACCGTATTTGACGATGAACAGCTTTTTCAGGTAGCCGTACAGGGTGCGGATGTGGTCCTGGATCCGCTGTTCCTCAAGCCGGAAGCTGCCGTTGGAATGGATCTCGTGGATGCCGGAGATCGCCTCGTTGACCACGTTGGCCATGGCGCGGGTGGTCTTGATCCGTTTCTTGTTGAGCCGGTTGTAGCGTTTCTGCAGCAGCGGGATGACGATCAGCTCCAGGGGATAGATGGAGATGCTGAGCAGGGCGAGCAGGGGGCTCAGACTGTACATGAAGCCGAGAAAGACCAGGAAGGTGAGCACCGAGGTGAGGGGGATGGCCAGGGCGCCGCCCAGGAAAAAACCGATGGCGTTCAGCTCCGAGGTCATGGCCGAGATCACGGTGCCGGGCTGCATCTTGCGATAGAACTGCAGGGGAAGCTGGAGGATATGGTTGTAGAGCTCGGTGCGCATCTCCACCAGGATCTTCTGGCCGATGATGACCTGGAGGACGTTGATGGCGTACTTGGTGACACCGGCCAGGATCACGGCACCGATGTAGAGGCCGCAGTAGAGATAGAGCAGTTCAAGATCCTTGAGATGGATGGCCTCGTTGATGATCCGTTTCTGCATCTCCAGGGGAAAGACCTTGAAGAAGAGACTGGCCAGGATGATGGCGAGCAGCAGGAGCTGCATCAGCCGGTGGCGGCGGAGGATCCAGTAGAAAAGAGAGCGCTGGGTAACTCGCATCAGACAATGGCTGGTTGGTACTTGATCTCGGGTAACAGTTCGCCGCCATCGGCAACCACCTGAAAGACTGGGCTTTTACCCTTGAAATGACGGGACGTTTACGCCTGGCCGGGGCATCAGTCGACCAGCGCAAAGACCTGATCGTTTTCTTTCCAGATCTTCACCGTATTGGCCGAATATTGCAAGATATATTTTCTGGGCTGTGAAAGGGGAAAGGTCAGGTCACGGGCATTTATGATAAAGAGCGAGACCCTGTCTGTTCCGTGGCCATAGAGGAGCCAGGCAACATTGCATCGGCCCAGCACGCATAGCCTGCCGCCGATGAGGTGGTAGCCCCTGTCGAGCATCGCGGGGACCTGTACCCGGAATCCGAGCCTGCGGCTGAGCCGGGCCGAGAGTTCGCCGGCAGTGCCGGGGATGAAGTCGGTGGCCTGGATATTGTGGTGATCGGCAAAGGCAAGACGGCCGATTTCATCCAGGGAGTGCAATCCCTGGCGTTGCGCCGGCAGCAGGAAGAGCAGCAGCAGGATACCGAGCAGGGCGACAACCGGCACCAGGAACCAGGGGCGGACAGGAATGCGACCCCTGCGGCCCCGGTCGGACTCCAGGTTTTTTTCCAGCATGGTCAGGAGATGGTCCGACACCGGTTCCGGCCGCAGGGCGGTGGCCAGGGTCTCTTCCAGCTTCCGGTCCAGGGCGTGGATCTGCCGGCAGTGCTCGCAGGTTTCCAGGTGTTGCCGGCACTCCGGCGGCAGGCCCGACCCGTTGTCGTTGAGCAGGGTGTCGGCAAAGCGGCTGCAGTCATCGTGCTTCATGATTTCACCTCCTGTACTGACGGTGATGGACTGCGGTGCAACCGTTTTTCTGACAGATGGACGATCTTGCCGTCGTTTCTGTCCCGGTTCAGGTACTCCAGCATGATCCGTTTCAGGTGGGCCCGCCCCCGGTTGAGCCGGGACATGACCGTACCGATGGGCGTGTCCAGCAGATCGGCGATCTCGCGGTAGCGCATCTCCTCCATGTAATAGAGCAGCAGAACCGTACGATACTGCTCCGGCAGCTCATCCAGGGCCCGGTGGACCTCGGTGGCGAGTTCCTTCTCCTCGAACCGGCGGCTGATCTCTTCTTCGCCGGCCATGGCGTCGAGCATGGCGAGATAGTGGTCATTGTCAAAGGGCAGGGGGGCGCGGGCGGCCCGTTTCCTTTCCTTGAAGAAGGTGTTGCGCAGGATGGAGAAGAGCCAGCTCCTGCATTTGTCCTGGTCACGCAACTGGTGGAATTTCTCAAAGGCGATCAGCATGGTTTCCTGGACCATGTCTTCGGCATCGTACCTGTTGCCGCTGTACTTGAGGGCCATGTTGTACAGGAACGGGACATGGACAAAGGCCAGGTCACGGAAGAGCTGTTTCTTGTTCTTTTTCCGGAAGGCAAACATGGTGTCCTCCCCGGGTTAGGGTGGCAGGCCGAGGGGCCCGGAGCAGGTGACCATCGGATACTTGCTCTATTACTGTTTGATGATTCGGGACACGGGGTTATTCCCGGGGGGCAGAAGAAAAGGGCCTGCCTTCAGTAGGCCATGTAGCTCAGCGATTTGAGGATCAGGGCAAAACCCATGGCGAACATGCCGGTCAGGCCCATGCCGCAGGAAAAACCGGCCAGCAGAACCGGTGCGTACTGCCGCCACATGGAGCCGTAGCGTTTGTGGAAATAATAGCGGCCCAGCAGGGCGCCGGCCACCTCGAGCAGGATGCCGTGCGGCGTCGACTGGCCCAGGCCGCGGACCACGCCATAGATCAGGAGTACCGGCAGGCCGAGCACCGAGAGGATCATGTACATCACCAGGCCCAGACCCAGGCCCGAGACCACGTAGTTGCCGTTGAGGGCCTGGAAGAAGAGGGAGTTGCCTTCAAGGGTCGAGGTCTGCATGAGCAGGGTGTTGAGGGCCTGCAGGTGCCACAGCTCCTGGGCATAGGGATAGCTGGCCGACGGGATGGGGGCCAGGCGCCAGATGAACTGGGAGAAGAGCAGGCTTGAGACCATGACGATGGGAAAGACCACAAGCTCCGCCTTGATGATACCGCGCAGGGAGGTGCCGGTGAGCTCGATCTCCCTGAAGCCCACCGTGGCGGCGCCATAGTTGTGGATAGGGATCGGCGCGTACCAGATCTCGATGCCCTGGTAGCCGAAATACTTGGCACCGGCGATGAAACTGGCCTCCCGCACCAGGGGCAGGCTGACGAACTGGCCGGCAATACCCTCCATCCGGGCGGTGATGTAGGAGATGACCGGGGTATAGATGAACCCGTAACCGAGAAAGAAGATCCAGGGAAAGTTGGGTACCAGCCAGACGCAGAGCAGGACATAGGCGAGGGTGGAGCAGACATAGATGCCGATGGCGATCCAGAAGTTGAAATCACCGCGGCCCGGCGGCGGATTGAACAGGTCGTGCCAGGTGCCCCGCCTGGCCTCTTCTTCCCGGAAGGAACGGATCACCGTCCAGACACCGATGACGCCGATGGCCAGGCCCAGGCCGATGCCGAAGCTCATGTAGAAGTCGAAATTGTTGGCAAAGACCGTGTCCACCGTGCCCATGCCCTCATGCCAGCGGTGAAGGACGCCGTGTCGCCAGAGAATCGGGTTGAGAACAACAGTGATGAGCAGGCCGATCAGGCCGCCGATCACGGCCCAGAACGGCAGGACCATGCCGACGAAGACCAGGCCCAGGTCGAGCTGGAGACCGGTGGCCACGGCGGGCAGGGCCCGTTCGGTGTGCCGGGTCAGCTCGATCCAGGGAATGGGGATGAGGCGGATCGGTTCCGTGAACAGCAGGCCGGAGACCACCGGCAGCAGGACATAGACGGCGCCGAAGGCAAGGCCGATGACGCCGCCGATGGAAAAGATGCGCCATTTCCAGCCGGTCTTCTTGTCTTCGGCCGATTCGGCCAGGGCCATGGTGCCCAGGGCGCCCACCGGGGCCATGGGAAAGGGCAGTTTTTCCACATCCGAGGTGATCCGGTACAGGGCATAACCGAGACCGAAATGATCGACCCGCTGGATGACCTGCGAGCCGACCAGGAGCAGGATCGGGATCAGCCAGTCGCGATGGAAAAAGGTGCGCAGGGCCATGGATTCCGACGAGGCCGCCGGCGCCACCCAGGTGGGGATGAACTCGGTCACGCCCAGCATCTTGGCGGCATCGGACTGGACCAGGTACTGGTTCCAGAGCAACCCCTGGAACGGCGAGGCCAGGGCGGCGCCCGCCATGTAGTAGAGCATGAAGATCTCTTGTTGTTTGAGGCTGGTATGGGCCCGTTTGGCGATCTCGGCAAAGAGGATGATGGTCACCCAGCGGGCCGCCGGGCCGATGCCCGAACCGATGACAAGCTGCAGGTACATGGAACCGGGCATCATCAGGAAGCCGATGAACACGGCGCCCACCACCGTCTTCCAGTCAAAACCCTCTTCAAAGTGATCCGGGGTTTTGAGCAGGTCCCGGTATTCTTTCAGTTCCTTGTCGTCGTACATGGCAGAGTATGCGTCAGTCGTTGCCGTGATTGGCGCTGCAAGGGTGTGGCCTCAGTTGGGCAGAACCTGGTAGGCGCCGTCGGTGAAGAGACCGACGATGGCCCAGGTGCCGCCCATGAACAGGTCACCGATGACCAGGCCGATGAAGAAGAGCCGCAGTCTCTTGAACAGGACCACTCCCCCGTAGCGCATGCAGACCGCATTGCAGAGCCAGCCCAGAAAAAAGGAGAACCAGAGGATACGCATGGCCGAGGAGTAGGCGGTCAGGTAACCGATGGGATGCAGGGGCCACCAGTAGAACCGGTGATAGCAGGCCACCAGCACCAGCATGAGCAGGGCGCCGGCACCGGAAAAGATCCTGACCCAGTGGCCGGCCTCGACCCCTGTCTCGTTGAGACGGACCACGTTCTCGTAGACATTGAGGGTGGTCCTGGTCGCCCATTCGAGCTGCAGTTCGCGGATACCGTACCTGTAGCAGAGGGCGAGCATGGCCGCAAAGGAGACCACCACCGCCAGCAGCAGGGTGGCGCCGATGCCGAACAGCAGCATCCTCCGGCTGGCCATCCGGTTGTGGATCCTGCGGGCATGGAGGAGCGAGGGCATGAGGGACTCGCGCAGGTCGACAAAGAGCACCTTCTGGCTGACCGCGGCGATCAGCAGGCCGACATGGGTGAAGATGCCGGGGCCGAAAAGGATCAGCAGGCCGTCGATGGGGGCGGCGGTGAGGGTGAAGTAGGCCAGGCCGCCCTGGGTGATGATCCTGGAGGCCACCAGGGAGATCATGAAGAAGGCGGCCACCATGAGCAGCGCGGTCTCCATGCGCATGCCGAACCAGGTGGCCCAGAGGACAATGGCCATCATGCCCAGCACCGAGATCCAGAAGGAGAGCCGGACCGAGAACCATTCGGTCTGCACCGCTACGGGCCTGGTGGAGCAGGAGACCTTCACCACCTCCAGCAGGTGGTGCCGGGCCAGCCAGAGGAGGAAGAGAAAGAAGACCCCGTAGGCGCCGATCATCTGGGTTTCTTCGGGCCGGGCCAGGGTGGGGCCGAAGGTGACGCCCAGGGAGGCGGCGGGGATGTTGTAGCCCAGCATGCCGAGCAGACCGTAGAGCATGCCGCCGGCGAGAAAGAAGAACCAGAAGGAGAGGGAGAGCTGCTTGGAGGTGAGAAAGGCAAAACCGATGAAGACCGGGTAGATGTAGATCTTGAGCTTGTGGAAGCCCGAGAGCAGGCCGTGCTTGGGAAAGTAGGGGCCGGCCAGGATCAGGGTCGGAATCTGGGGTACGGACGGGTAGTAGAAGTGGAGACCGTTGAGCAGGTGCAGGGCCACGGGGATGGAGATGCCCCAGATCATGTAGGGATTGAGGAAAAAGGAGGCCAGTCCCCCGTCGTCATAGGCCTCCTCCATGAGCCTGGGTACGCAGAGCAGCGGAAAGTTCACCCGTTCGTTGTGGACCCACTGGCGGCTGAACAGGTTGATCAGCGAGACCATGACCGTGTAGCAGAGCAGGATGAAGAGGCCCCAGGTGCACAGCGGCGTGATCCAGTCCTGCCACGGGATGTGGGTCAGCACCTGCAGCCAGTCCATGCGGCGGCCGTGGACCAGGCCGTTGTAGAGCCCCTCGATGGCCCCGGGGCCCGGGTAGAGCTGCTCGGGCAGGAGCGGCTGCAGGACCTGTTTCCAGTTGTTCTCGGCAGTGGCGAACTGGAACGGGGCGGTGAGATTGATGAAAAAGGTCCGGGTCAGGCCGGTATAGGCGATACCGGCACCAAGGACCATCTGGATCCAGATCACCAGCAGCTCCCGGCCGGTGATGATGCGGTTGCGGGGCAGGATGCGTCCCAGCATGCCCGCCAGGATGGTGGTGAGCAGCAGGATGTAGAACGGGGCAAGGGGGAAGTGACCGCCGCCCAGGGGAGTGGACTGGTGAAAGATGTTGTTGATGGGGGTCAGGGCGCAGATCACCCCGGCCAGGACAAGGCCGACAAGGATGGCCCGCAGCCGGACGGGATACCCGGACTCCTCTGTCCGCGACGTGTTCATGCCTGCCTCTCCGCAAGTTCCTGTTCACTTTTCTGCAGCAGGGCCGCATATTCCGCATGGCCTTCCGTGTCCAGGGAACGCCAGATGAGCAGCTGTTTGCGCAGGGTGTGGAGAAATGACCTGTTGACCCGGCGCCAGAGAGTCACCTCCCCCGAGGCCCGGGTCAGGGTGATGGTGATCTCCATGAAATCCTCGCCCTCGCCGGCCGGGCAGAAACTGATGTCCACCCACTGCATGATACCGAAATCAAAGGGGGCCAGCCAGACCTTGCAGCGCAGGTGCAGGCAGCCCGCGGCCATGGGCAGGGTGCCGGGCACGGCCCGGCCGGCGGCCTCGGTGTCGAGCAGCTCCACCTCGCTGGTGGAGAAGAGACCGTGCGAGATGTCCCGGTGGCCGAGGAGATAGCTGTAGAGAAAGCCGCAGATCGAGGCATGTTCGTGGTAGCGCATGAGAAAGGGCAGGGTGACCCGGATGGTGTCGTCGTCGGTCTCGGGGATGGACCAGCTCCGGTTGACGTCGGGTATGGCGATGTGGGCGGCGACCCTGGACGGATAGATCACCGACAGCAGGACCACGCCCATGACCAGGACCATGGCCGCCACGCCCGCCGTGGAGGAGTAGTTGACCGTGATCCCCTGCCAGAGACTGGTGCCGGCCAGCAGGCCGGCGCTGGTCTGGGCCAGGAGGTAGCCCAGGACCACCGACAGGATAGCGAAGGCCAGGGCCTCGGCGATGAAGAGAAAGGAGACATGGGTGGGTGCCAGGCCCACCGAGGTGTAGACCGCGATCTCGTTTTTCCGCTCAAAGACCGAGCTGATCATGGTGTTGAGGACGATGAGGATGGAGATCAGCATCGGAATCATGATGTTGGGCATGCCCGAGTAGCTCATGGTGTCGGTGGCGTTGTAGAGGTAGACACCGTTCTGTTCGCCGCTGAACAGGGCCAGGCTGAACCGGTCGGTGAACTGCCGGGCCAGGACCGGGTTCGGGGCTGTCGGCGGCCGCAGGGCCACGGCCCGCAGAGAGCCGCCCAGCTTGAGCAGGGTCGCCGCCGGCACAATCAGGATCTGGTCCGGCGGGATATGATGGTAGCGCCCCTGGAAGGTCCGCACGTCCTCACCCGATTCCAGGGCCTCCTTTTCCACCTCGCGCATCTCCATGGTGGTCTCGGCAGGGAAGATGGCCGGGGTCAGGATCTCGCCGTCCAGGTCCGGCTGCTGCTGGAGCCGTTTCTCCGAGAATACGCCGGTTACCCGCAGTCGCATGCCCCAGAGGTCGAGCATTGCGGTTTCCGGCCGGTCGGGATCGATGTCAAGGCGCCCGGCCAGCCCCGATGGAATCAGAACCGCGTTGTCCTCGCCACGCCTGAACCAGCGGCCCCTGACCAGGATCCGGTCCAGGCCGCTGACCCGGGGTTCGTCGGCTGACAGTCCGGTCAGGCCCTGGAAACGGTACCCCCTGCCCCGGTGGCGGACCATGATCCGGCCGGCCCGGGTGGGCTCGTCGCCGGCCAGCCAGACGCGGGGCGCCACGGTCACGTCACCGTCGAACAGGGACTCGAAGATGGCCAGGGATTCCTCGGGCAACTGGTGCCAGTCGATGTTCTTGAGCAGCAGTCCCTGGTAGGTGGGCGCGGCGTCGAACTGGAGCCGGTTCTGGCGGCGCAGGGATTGCACGGTGGTGAAGCTCATGATGGTGAAGGTGAGGATGATCAGGGTCAGGCAGGTGAGGGCGGTACGCAGCCGCCGCCGGCGCAGGTTGGAGACACCGAGGAAGAAGGCGGCGGCAAAGGCCTTCCATGTGGAGATCTCCTCGGGCCGTTTGTGGGAGGCGCGCCGCTGGAGCAGGGTCATCTCGTCTTCGAAGCGGAGGATGATGATCATGGTGACCAGGAAGGAAAGGCCGATGATGAAGAAGGCGAGGATGACCACGGTGGGACTGTAGGCCAGCTCGAAGGCCGGGTGGACCCGGGCGATGAGGAGGATCAGGATCAGGAGGATGGCGCAGAAGGCGATGATCCGTTTGTAGATGGAGACGAAACCGAAGAGGAGCCGTTCCATGCAGAAGGCAAAGGGCACGAACAGGGCGATGTAGAAGAGGACGCCGAAGAGGACATCCTTCTGGGTCGACTCCACCCGGTCGTAGACGCGGCTGGCCAGGGCCCAGGCCCGGCTCGACTCCTCGGTGAAGGTCGTGTAGCGGTATTCGGCCAGGGCCTTTTTTGCCCGGGCAAGGGCGGCCAGCCCCTCCTCCTGCAGGTCCGTTATCCGCTGGTCATGGATGCCGTGCTCCTCCAGGTTGCGGATCCTCGGTGACAGCAGGGACCACATGTCCCGGGCCGCGAGATAGGAGGTATGGAAGAGGGAGGGATGGTCGTCCACCAGGTAGCCGCTGCCGAGAGGATCCTGTGTGCTGCCGTTGGTCAGGATCATCTTCTTCTGCAGGACAGTGTCCGAAAGCGTCAGTTTGAGGCGGGTGCCGGGTTCGAGGAATATGGAGGCGATGATGGAGCGGCGGGTGTCGATGCGTGAATACCAGTAGCGCACCGGCGGTGCCTCGCGGCGGCCGTCGATGAGCTGCAGCTTTGTCATGTAGCGCAGGCTGCGCGGCTCCAGCAGGTTGAAGATCGTGGTCTGGCGGCAGTTGAACAGCACCAGGTCGGTGTTCATGGAACGGCGCCGCATCTTGACCCGGTAGGCCGGCTTGCCGGTCTGTTTCTTGTCAATGGCCCAGATCACGGAGCCGTCGTTCCTGGAGAAGCGGTAGCCTTCAAGGATCACCTTGTCCTGGAGGTGTTTTTTGTCCGCCACCCCTTTGATGAGAAACCTGCCCTCGAGGTCAGTGATGAGGTGATAGCGGGCCGGTCCCTGGAAGGCGAGCAGGGTGGTGCCCGGTGCCGGATGTTCGGCAAAGAGTTCGCCGTGCAGGAGCAGGGTGGCCCGGCCGGAGACAGTGGCGAATCCGTTGCGGATATAGCCCGGTTCCAGTGATTCGGCCCGGTCCAGGCCGCGGAGCAGATGGGCAACCAGGCGCCATTGGGCCAGGACCCGGGACCAGTCGATCCGATCCGGGGTGTCGTAGGGCGTGCCCCAGAGAGTGCGCAGGTCATCGGTGGTGGCCAGGGTCAGGCCGGGCAGACCGGCCAGGGCGCTGACCTCGCCGCCGAGCTGAGGACGATCGGGCAGCAGGTCCTGCCAGGGGTTGAGGCGGTCCGGCCGCAGGGTGGAGAGGAAGTCGGGGCTTCCGGCCGGCGCATCGGCGGCCGCATCACGGAGCGCAGCGTGCAGATCACGGTAGCCCGAGGTCCGGTTGATGATGGAGCGCAGGGGATAGTAGAGAAAACCGCGGTTGAAAGCAGCGAGGCCGTCTCCATGGCTGGAGAGATGGAGGGAGACCAGTGCCCGGGGTTCAAAGTCTGCCATAAGGGCCCGGAAACGGCGCGCTGCCTTGAGACGGCGCCGTTTCTCCCGTATCTCGTCGAGCACGGCCTGGTGGCGGGCCATGGCTTCGCCCACCAGGGGCAGAAGCTCGTTCGTTTCCGTATCGTCCATGTCGCTGAATTCGTTGCGCCAGCTCAGCCGGCGCAGGAGCATGCGGCGGGCGGCCAGTTTTTTGATCCTGCTCTCGGTGGTGGCGGTTGCCGCCGACAGGCGCAACCGCATCAGTTGCGTGGACAGTTCGTCGATCTTCAGCTTGATGGTATGGTTGAGGGCATCCTGGAGTGTGGTTCCGTCGTCGGGCCGGAGTTGCCCCTCCCGGTAGCGGGTCAGGACCTGGAGAAAGGCCTGTTTCTCCTTTTTGCTCGCCTTGAGCTTCCTGTCCTGCCGGCGCAGGTCCCGGGAACGGGCGCTGATGGCCCAGATGGTCTCGCGCATGCCGGCCTGGCTCTGGCTGTGGCTGTCCGAGGCGATGAGCAGAAACGGCCGCCGCGGCGGCTGCTCGGCGAGGTGGCGGGCCAGGGCGAGCAGGCCGGCCGCGGACAGGGCCTCGTCGGCGCCGGGAGCGCGGCCGGGAATGAAGGCCGTGGAATCAAAGAAGGCCTCGACAACGATGAGCTGGTTTTCCAGCTTTTTGTCGCTGCCCGGGTAGAGGGCGTAGATGTTCTGCGCTGCCGCGGCTTCCCACGCCATTCGGCTGGTGATGGTGGCGGTGCTGCCGGCCAGGCCCTTCGGGTCCATGGCCGGATCCGGGATAAGGGTGGTCAGGCGGTTCGCCTCGAGCCAGAAACAGGGAAACTGGATGGGTGAGAGCTCCTCCTTGTCCCGGAACTGGTCGGCCGGCGTGGTGCCGCGGTTGATGTAGATCAGGCCGGCGGCACCCAGGGAGGCGGCATTGAGCCAGTTGCGGCCCGAGTCGAACTCCATGAGGACAATGGCCCCCTGCACCTGCTGGCCGTCGAAGTCGGCCGGTTCCCCGTGGCCGACATAGACGAGCGGGCCGGTCAGGCCGTCCGGGGGCAGATTTTCCGGGGTGATGGCATTGTAGAGGATGGGGTCGATCGGAATGGTACTGGAGCCGATGGTCAGGGTCGAGCCCCGGTGCCTGAGCACCGGAACCTGGAAGTCCAGGATGCCCAGTTCCGCCGGCCCGGTGGCGGCGAGCTGCCGCTGAATGTACTGCGCCGCCCGGCGGTTGCCCGCGGTGCCGGTGGAGCGGTCGCCCAGGGAGGCGAGGAAGGCAACATCCTCGCGGATGGCCCGGTCCGGGCCATCGGGGATGCCCGCCAGGGCGGGAATCGCGGACAGGAGCAGACCTGGGCAGAGCAGGAGCAGGAGCAGGAGACTGTGCCGGCATGTGCGGGAACTGCCTCGTAACAGTTCACCGCCAGCGGCAACTCGTTTGAATAATAACAACTTTTTGTAACAGTTCAGCAGTGCGTCAGCTGTGCGTGATCGCGGGCGGCCGCTATAGTCCGCCATGCGGCCGCCCGCGAGCGCGTGCAGATGGCGTGCTGCTGAACCGGTACAACCGCCTCTCATTCGATGGTGCCCATGGAGATGTTGAGTTCGTCGCGCTGTTCGATCTTGTCGATCCTGCCGTCCCGGATCCAGATCACCTCGTCGGAGACATTGAGCATCTTGAAGTCGTGGGTGGCCGAGATGATGGTGACTCCCCGCTCGCTGCTCATCTGCTTGAGCAGGCCGATGATCTCCTCGCCGGTCTTGAGATCCAGATTGCCGGTGGGCTCGTCGGCGAGGATGATGGCCGGGTTGTTGGCCAGGGCCCGGGCCACCGCCACCCGCTGCTGCTGGCCGCCGGAGAGCTCCGATGGCCGGTGGCTGTGCCGCTGGTCGAGGCCCACCAGCCGCAGCAGCTCCATGCCGCGCTCCATGGCCTCGTCATTGCCGGTGCCGGCAAAGATCATGGGCAGGGTCACGTTTTCAAGCGCCGTCATCACCGGGATCAGGTTGAAGGTCTGAAAGATATAGCCGATCTTGCGGCAGCGCAGCCAGGCCAGTTCATAGGCATCGAGCTGGGCGATGTCCACCTCGTCGATGAAGACCTTGCCGCTGGTGGGCTTGTCCAGGCCGCCGATCATGTTGAAGAGCGTGCTCTTGCCGGAACCGGAGGGCCCCATGATGGAGATATAGCGGCCAGCGGCGATCTTGAGGCTGATGCCCTTGAGGACCTGCAGCTCGTGCCTGCCGAGCTGGAAGCTCTTGGTGACATTGGTGGTGCGGACGATGATATGTTCGTTCATGGATTACTGCTCCACCCGCATGGCCTCGACAGGTTCCATGCGGGCCGCGGCAATGGCAGGATAAAGGACACCGATGAGACTGAGCAGGCAGCCGACCAGGATCGACTGGAGGGCGGTCATGGCCAGAGCGGCCAGGGGCAGGCCGGACAGGGCGATGGTGCCCAGGGAGATGGCTGCGCTGGCCACGCCGGCCAGCAGGCCGACCAGCACGCCGAGCAGTGAGCCGGCAAAGCCCTGCATTCCCGCCTCGAGCAGGAAGAGCAGCATGATGACCCGGTCCAGGGCGCCCAGGCACTTCATGGTGCCGATCTCGCGGAACCGTTCGCTCACCGCCATGAGCTGGGCATTGATGATTCCCACCACGCAGACCAGCAGCGACAGGGAGACCAGCCACTGCTGCTGGGCGCTCTCGCCGATGGCGGTGATGCCGTTGATGTCGTAACCGGCCCGCACCAGGGCCCGCAGGGCCACCGGATCCCCGCTCTGCAGCAGGCCGGTGGCAATATGGTTGACCACCTGGACATAGCAGAGAAAGGCCACGGCAAGGACAAGGCTGGCCGTGGTGACCAGGGAGCGGAAGAACCGGACCCGGATGGACTTGTAGGCGATCTCGACGGATTTGGCAAAGGGCAGCGCGGCCAGCCGTTCCATGAAGTGTTTCCTGACAGCAGAAAGACGATGCAGCCGTTGGGCCTGTGGAAAAATAATCGGCACAGCTTCCTGAAAAGGATACCATGAGCTGCAGGTGAAGGCTATTGCTTTCCGCCGGCTGATGAGAGAAATTGCTCTTCGCGGGCGGCGGCGGGAACGGAACCCGGAGAAAATCGCAGCCACACAGTGTGGGGGAAACACGGTTGTGAAAGCAGGCAGGTATCTTCCTGTTGCGGAGAGCCGGCCGGAGCATAGACCGGGAAATTCCTCCGGCAGATCATGTTCAGGGAAGAGTTCTTAAAAAATATTGACTTTCATCTGTGCCTTGAATAAGATGCTGCCCCATTGGTTGGGCCCAGGTGGTCTTTTTGTGCTCAATTGGTTGAATTTGTGTATTTTTGTTGTCATTGGCCGGATCGGCGAGGTCATCGGTGTCACGGCTGTGGCCTGAGGTGTTCCGTGGGAAAAGCGTGCAGTAACCGGTCGACTTTCAACGGTTGGTGTGGCGGTTTCCCGTGAACCGGGTTCCGTGGCCGGGTCATCGTGGTTGGACATGTCCCGGGCAGTGCCGTCGTAACCCCTCAAAGGGATGACTGACCGTCGGTTTTTCCGGGAACAATGGTGCTGGCGCTCTCGGGGCCGCAGGCCCGGAGTCTACGCTTACCTGTGCAGGCGTGCCTGACCGCAGGCAAGCGACCGCAGGAAGACTCCGATAGCCTACTTCTATGCGGGCAGGCACGACCGTGCAAAGAGGTAAGCGAAGACTCCGTGCGGCTCCTGTGGGCGCTTACAGAGGGAGGTGATTGCATGTCGGTACAAGCAGGGCGCGGTCGCGCCGGAAAAAGGGGATGGTGGATCGGCCTGGGCGTCGGTATACTGTTCACTGTCATGATGGTGCTGGCATCCGGATTCATGGTGGAGACCACCAACACGGATACCTTCTGCGCCGGCTGCCATGTGATGGAGCCTTTCCGCGCCTCGTGGCAGGAGTCGGTCCACGGCGGCCGGAACCCCCAGGGCGTGGTGGCCCAGTGCGTGGACTGTCACCTGCCCCATGGCAACTTTGTCCAGTACCTGGTGACCAAGGCCATCACCGGAACCGGCGATGTTATCGCCAACCTGACCATTGACGGCAGCAAGTTTGACTGGGCGGCCAACGCCGAGAACAACCGGCAACACTTCACATATGATTCCGCCTGCCGGTCCTGCCACCAGAACCTGACCCCTGCCGGGCTGCCGCGGGGCGGACTGATCGCCCATCGGTCCTATCTGCGGGGTGATGCGGGCAGGATGTGTACCTCCTGTCATTCCCATGTCGGCCACCGGGATATGCTGGAGACGGCGGACAGGTTTTTTGGAAAGTCGTAATGAAGGAAATTGCGTCGAGTGGCGTGCAATATCATACTATCATGGAGGTGAACAGATGAGACCTGTACCGTACAGGGCCGGAGTCATTGCCGCTGTTCTGCTGATCGGCGGTGTCCTCACCGGTGGTGCCGCGGCAGAGGAGACGCGGCTGCCCAACCTGGCCAAAAAGGAGATCGTCATCAAGCGGGGCATGAGCAAAGAGGCCGCCAGGTGCATCGAGTGCCATGCCAGAAAGACACCAGGTATCATCGAGTCCTGGAAAAAGGGCAAAATGGGACATGCCGGTATCACCTGTTATGACTGTCACGTGGTGGAGAAGAGTTCACCCATGGCCAGCCAGTGCGAGGGCACCAGGGGCACCGATACCTATATCTCGCCCATGGTCTCCTCCAAGACATGCGCCCGCTGCCATCCCGAGGAGGTGGACCAGTTCCTGAAGAGCGGTCATGCCCGCCTGGCAGGTGCACCGGTGATCGAGAAGGAGAAATTCCAGAAGCTGATGTACTATCACGAGGGTGCCGGTTTCATGGGCAATGAGATCGGGTCGCCCAGCAACAGGGCAGCGCGGGCCTCGGGCTGCCAGATGTGCCACGGCACCAAGGTGGAGCTGGGGCCGGACAACAAGCCCATCAAGGAGACCTGGCCCGGCGGCGTCGGCACCAGGTACCCGGACGGGGCCATCGGCAACTGCACGGTCTGTCATACCCGGCACCAGTTCTCGGTGGCCGAGGCCCGCAAGCCCGAGGCCTGCGCCTCCTGCCACCTGGGCCCGGACCATCCGGACATGGAGATCTATCTCGAAAGCAAGCATGGTCAGCTCTACCTGACCCAGGGCGAGGAGTGGAACTGGGATTCCGCACCCGACACCTGGCAGCCCGGCGACTATACCGCGCCCACCTGCGCCACCTGTCATATGAGCGGAATCGGAGACCTGAATACCACTCACAATGTCAACGAGCGGCTCAAGTGGGACCTGGTGCATCCGCGCAGCGTGGTCCGCAGCGGGGAGCGGGGCGATGGTGAAAAGGGCGAGGTCCTGATGCGCAAGGTCTGCGCCAACTGCCACGGGCCGACCCAGATCGATGTCCAGCGCAAGACTCTGGACAACGTGGTGGCCCTCTACAATCAGTACTATGACAAGGCCACGGTGATGCTCAACGACCTCAAGGCCAAGGGATTGCTCAAGAAGGATCCCTGGCGGGACGGCTTCCAGGAACTCTACTATTTCCTCTGGCATCACACCGGCCGGCGTGCGCGCCAGGGTGCGGCCATGAACGGTCCCGACTATGCCCACTGGCATGGATTCTTCCAGATGCAGCAGGTGATGAAGGATATGGAGGATCTCTACAACTACCGGATCAAAAACAACAAGATCGAGGAGCTGAGCCACGTCATGAGCACTGCTCCCGATTGATCCCCTGCTGCTGACAGGATCATTCTCCTGTGTCCAGGCCCCCGGCGAACCGCCGGGGGCCTTTTTTTGTCCTGCAGAATCGTCATGGTTCGTAACAGTTCACCGCTATCGGCTACCACCTGAAAAGACACAGTGTCTCCTTTTACCGATATCGATGACATTTCCACAAACCTGCCATGTCGTCTTATGGATACTTTGCCGCCTGCATTCGACAAATTTTCCGAATGCTCGACAGGTCTGTCAGCTCCTTCTCGGATTCATATCAGGGGCTGGAGAGTTTCTGTTTTGCAATATGTTGGTATTATTGAAATATTAATGATGATGTTTTTCTGGAACGCCCCTTGCCATGGGGAGGGAAAGCGATTGTTCTGATCGCAATGGATTACCACGATTCACTTTTTCAAGGAGGTATGAAAGATGAAGCATCACAAAAGTATTGTCATGACGGTTACGGTTCTTTCCTGCTTTGGCCTGTTGAGCATGCCGTTCAATGCCGATGCCGGTCGCTTCAGAGGGGGTAATATGACCCAGACCCAGACCGCGACCCAGGCCCGCTACATGCACGCCGGACAGCAGGGGCCCGGGATAGGGTTTGTCGATGCCGATGGCGATGGAATCAATGATAATTTTGTCGATGCCGACGGAGACGGCATCTGTGATAACACCGGCCTTCCGGTCGGAAGTCGTGGTGCGGGGTTTGTCGATGCCGACGGAGACGGTATCAACGACAATTTTGTTGATCTCAACGGAGACGGCATCTGTGATCGGCGTCAGTAAGTGAGTTGATTGTTTGGCAGAGCGAAAAGGCGGGTATATCCCGCCTTTTTTTGTGTCAGAGGTTGCATCTGCATGAGTCTACGGTGGATGTCATCTGCATACCAACACGTACGGGTCGGAGCCTGAAATTGCAGAATGGGAAACCCGGTGAAGAAAGCCACCATATCAGCTCCGACAATCCAACGGGACAATTGATCCATGCATTTCGAAAAGAGTCTACCTGTCATCATGGGCGTGTTCATCATGGGGTTTGCATCTGTTGTTGCAACGTCGATCTTCTTTTTCCCGGATCGGGCCGCCGCAGATGAAAGTGTAAAGGAGACAGTGGATTCCTCCACGCTGATGGACCAGATCAAGCTGTTTTTTCAGATTGGCGAGACCACCAGGGAGCTGAATATGGAGGAAAGGGGCATCAGCGGCCTCAATGATACTGCCGGTCAGTCGGTGGGAGAGAAAAATCTTCAGGCAATGAAGGAGAAATATCTTCGCTTATTGCAGGAACACCCTGACGATGCAGAGATCTGGACCCGTCTCGGCAGCGTTCTCGAAACTCTCGGGCAGGAATCCAGTGCCCTGGCAGCCTACCGACAGGCCATCACTATCAACCCGGAAAACAGGATGGCTCAACAGGGAATGAAGCGCATTGCCGCAGCCCACCGGATACTTGCACGGGTTTACTATTCGTTTCAACATCAGAAAGAATTCGCTCCTGCACTGGATCGAGATATTGCCACATGGGAAGAACAGCTCACCAATGTGCAGCTCAGCAAATCCTGGGGACAGGGAAAATCATTGGGGCTTGGCTGGATTGAAAGCACCATTTACCAGAAAAATGAACTCTACGGTGATGTCGATTTCTCCTTGAAACGGCAGGCGCCTTTTCTTCATGTGTCCTGGCAGATGCCACGCAATATTTCTCTTGCAGCCAGATTGCGGGATGAAAAATTTTCCAACAGAGATGCCTCGGGCTTCTACAGGCTTGACGGCAGTGAGCATATCTTCACCGGATATCTTGCTCTCGCCTACAGGAGCGATATGTTCTGGACCAATTTCAATTATTCCAGGGAGCGTGATCCGGATCCGGTCTACGACCTGACCAACAACCGCTCCGCTCTCAATATCAAGACCAAGCAATTGACCGGTTTTTCGGCAGGATATGCCATGGCTCCTTCCTGGGAGCTGGGGTCGAGCCTTTATTATGAGCAGTATGGTACCGCCCGCGAAAATCAGTTGAACCCCAATATTCAGATCAGCCACTGGCTTTCCAGTATTCCCGGCACCAGGGTCAGCCTTGGTTATGGTTACTACACTGAAGAGTATGAAAATATTTTCAACCTGACGACCAGCTATCAGTGGAAACCATGGGCGGAACTGCTGTTGAGATTCGAGTATCAGTTCGAGTACTCCAGCAAGGAGGCCTCCCTGCTTAACCAGGGCGACCTGCTCTTGAATTGGTCGGTTACTGATCGTCTTTCCGCTGTGATTCGTGTCGATTACAGCCAGGAAAGCGGTGGGGATGAGGACGGTAATTTTTTTGCCCAGGCAAGTCTCAGCTGGTCGATGTATTGAGCATCGATATGTAACTGGTCAGCGGCAGGCCAGAAATTGCTCAAGGTCGCCGGCATTTCATTTTCGTCTCAGGGAAGCAGTTCTCTGTAAGTACATGGCCGGAGAAGATGCTGATGCCTGCAGAACGACAGCAGGATGTCCAGGAAGCGGAATCCCCGGCCATTGATCAGCTGGTGATGGATCATGATGCCGATCCGGCCGCTGGCTGCAGCCATGGAGAGTTCCTGCCAGAGATTGTCCCACCCCTCTGCCGGATCCTGTTCCCGGCGGGTATGAAGATCCACGTTGACCGGAAGGTCTGTGATGATGCCCTTTGCCTCGGGCCGGGCAGTGGGCGTGCGGGAGACGGCCGTGAAGTCCAGCTCGCTGAGGACCTGCAGGGTCTGTTCGGAGCAGCGGTTCCAGGGCGGGGTGAAGACCGGGAAAAAACAGGAACCGAGGAGGGTCTGCAGGTGGTTGCTTCCCCTGGCCAGGTCGTCACGGATCTCCTCCCTGCTCCGGTGACTGCCGAATTCACTTTTCCGGCCGCTTTTCTGGTGATTCCGATGGGCCCAGCCATGCTGATGCCAGCACCAGAGCGGGTCGTCCGGTGTGTATCCGGCCATCTGCCGCCAGGCCCTCTCATTCATCCAGGCCGGCACCACGGCCAGGCAGAGGGGTATCCGGTGATGGCGGAAGAGCCGCAGCAGTTGTCCGAGGTTGTCATCCATGATGCCGATGTCATCGGCCCGGAAAAAGATCTCCATGGGCGCCTGGCGGTCTTCTCCAGGATACAGGCTTTCTGTCAGTCGCTGCTCCAGGTCTGCCGGCAGGGTTCTGTTCCAGATGGCAGCGGATCGTCTCTGTACGCTCATGGTTCCTCCCCGGTGAGGATCCTGGCCGAGATGCGGCCATCGTCGAGCCGGATGCCGCCGTACCGGCGGTATTCGGTCTCATCGGGGGTCCCGGCCTCCAGGAGCTCGTTGATCTTTGCCGCCAGGAGGGTCGGTTCGAGGTCATTGTCTTCCAGCAGGGCAAGGGGGGCGCGGGCCCGGAGAATCTCGGTCCGCAGTCGTTGCTCCCGGTTCTGGGCAAAAGGGTGGATCAGGGCGGGGCAGCCTGCGGCGATGATATCCATGGTCGTGTTGTAGCCCCCCATGGAAATGGAGAGATCGGCTGCGGCCAGCCAGTCGGGAAAGTGATCGCTGAACCTGGCCACCCGTGCCCCTGGTCCGGCCAGCCGCATCAGGCCGGCAAAGCGGGTTTCTGCGAGAAAGGGGCCGGTGAAGAGGCGGAGCCGGTATCCTTTTCCGGTCAGCAGGCGGTGCGCGGTCAGGGTGGCGGCCAGGAGCCGATGACCGACGCTGCCGCCGCCGGCGCTGGCAACGATCAGGCGCTCCTCCGCGTCCAGGGCAAGTTGCCTGCGGATACGTCGCCCTGCCCCGGGGCCGGGACGCCGGCAGATGAAACCGGTATAGCGGACCGGAATCTGGATGGCATCCATCCGGCCGAAGGTGAGATCCAGCGGCACCAGGTCCGGATCGCTGTGGACGAGGAGGAGATCGAACCAGCGGTCGAGCCGGTCAAGGACCCTCTGTTCGAATTTTTTCCGGTTCTTCCGTTCCACAAGGATATCACGCAGGCTGCAGGCCACCCGGCAGTTGTGCCGCCGCCGGGCCGCAGCCAACAGGGGCTCCAGCTCGAAACGAAACCCGTTGCGACCAAAGGGAAAGAGCTCTATCAGCAGGATCTGCGGCCGGAACTGTGCAAAAAGATGGAGCAGCCGCTCTCTGCGCTTCGTCTTGATCTCCTCCAGGTCATCCCCGGCGGCAACGGGCCGCAGGGTGGAAAATTCTGCATCCATGTGCAGGGCCGGCAAGCGGACGACCTCGACATGTCCAGGCACCCTGATCCCGGTCGGCGGACCCCCCAGGACCAGGAGTACCTCGTGATCCGCCAGGGCCGTGAGGATGGTCATGGTCCGGGCCAGGTGACCGATGCCCAGAACATGCTGACAGTAGACCAGGATTTTCATGGCATATCGTAACTGATCACAGGGTATGGAAGCTCACGATTTTTCAATCTCGTTTGTGTAAGCGGTCTCAGGTGATGCCAGGCGGAGGGCATGGATCTGCTGCAGGTTGATTCCCCGTTGATCCGCGGTCAGCAGGTGCAGCCAGTAGCCCCGCCGCAGCAGACGCGGTTCCGCGGGCAGAAAGCGTCGTCCCCGCAGGTGGTAGAGCAGGCACTTGATGATCCCTTCGTGGCAGACCACCAGGACCTGCTCGCCGGGCCACTGTCGGCAGCCGTCCGCCAGGGCGGCCTCTGCCCGGGCCAGGACCTCGCGCCTGGACTCACCGCCCGGCGGTCGGAAGTCCCAGCCTGCCGCCACCTGGCGCTGCAGTTCCTCCTGGTGACGTTCATGGAGCTCGGTAAAGGTGAGACCGCTCCACCGGCCCCAGTCCTGCTCGCGCAGCCGGGGGTCGAAGTGGACCGTCAGCC
>JALSNC010000277.1 GCA_026987195.1 Desulfobulbaceae bacterium
CGGGCATAGTCGAGCAGTTCCCTGCACCGGGGGCAGAGTTCGCTGCCGCCCCCGTGCTGGTCGCGGCAGAAGCGGCGGATCATCACCTCCACCGTGGCCCTCTCCCGCTCCATGCGCGGTGATTGTCTCTGCGTATTCCTCACCTGTTCCATCCTGGCCCCTTTCCGGTCCGGTTCCCGTTCTCCATACTCCATTCTCCATGCATCTTACCGTATCCGCCTTGATCCAGGTCAAGATATTTTTCTTTTCCTCCCGCCCTGTTTTTCTGGTGTTACTGTCCGGTAACGTCTGATCGTCCGTATTGTTACCTTCGCGTAACCATGCGGATGGCTATCGTTGTATCATGCTGATATAAAAGAAAAAAAATGATGGAACAGGCTTTGCAACAGATGTGGTGCTACTGAACTTTTACCAAAGGCACCGCTCATTCAAGGTAGTTGCCGATGGCGGTGAACTGTGAAAGGTTTCAAGCTCTGCTGAGGGGAGGGGTGACGTGCAACCGGACTACAGATCGAAGTACAACACACATCTCATCAGGATCATCGTCACCCTGGTGGTGCTGGCGGTCGTGGGGATAGTGGTGCGGGCAATGGTCCTGCCCGAATCGTTCGGCAGGTATGGTCACTACCGGGCCGACGCGATCCAGGACGAGATCAACCGCCCGATCCGCAACGGCACCAACGCCTCCTGCCTGGTCTGCCATCCCTATATCCGGCAGATGCACCTGGAGGGGGTGCACCGGACGGTCTCCTGCGAGTTCTGCCACGGTCCGGTGGCCGACCACGTGCAGGACGGCAGGGTCGTCGCCCTGCTGCCCAAGAAACAGGGCGCCGAGATCAGGACCCTCTGCCTGCGCTGCCACAACCGCATCATCCGCGCCCGGCCCAGGGAGTCGATCAAGATGATCTCCATGCCGCAGCACCTGGAGGAGAAACACGTACGCACCGACCATATCTGCAACCAGTGTCACAATGTGCATGCACCCCTGATGTGGGTCAAGCAGGCCAGGGAGATCGTCGGTATCAGGGAGGACAAATCATGATGGATCTGGAAGCACTGCAGGAAGAGATCAACCGGGACCGGCGGGCCTTCATCAGCAAGGTGCTGCAGGGAACCATTGCCGGCTCGCTGCTCTTGGTGATCCCGGCCGGGGCCATGGATCTGGCCGGGATCCCGGAACAGATCCCCGGCATGCGCGCCGAGAAAGGCCCCTTCATCACCAGGCGGAAATTCGCTTTTGTGGTCGACATTACCCGCTGCATCGGCTGCGGCTCCTGTTGCGTGGCCGACCGCAACGAGTACCAGGTGCCGGAAGGCAACTACCGCACCTGGGTGGAGCGCTACATCATCGACGATCACGACAACGTCTATGTGGATTCGCCCAACGGCGGCCTGGACGGGTACCAGGAGCCACGCACCGATATTCCCTACCCGGTGCGTGACACCTTTTTCGTGCCCAAGCTGTGCAACATGTG
>JALSNC010000278.1 GCA_026987195.1 Desulfobulbaceae bacterium
TTCTTCATTCCTCTCCTGTCAACCCAATTCAGAAATGTCCTCTTTTCTGCCATTCAGAAGTGTCCGCTTTTGTCTGTCGTTTAAGGGTTGGTTGAGGTATTTGGACAGCGATTGATTGGACGACGCCAAGGATGGTCTACCGGAGGCTTCCATTTGGGTTTTGCCTGCTGACGCGCCCTGGCCTGATCGACACTGTGGTGGAGACTCTTCTCATCATCAAGGGGAATGGGAGGCTCGCCTGTCGCCAGGATACGGTAGTCCAGGGTGTGTCCTGCATGTAGCACGGTTACCGTACCATCGAAGGCTTCACAGAGGGTGACGCGGGCGCCTCTGAGGCGATACCCCTTGCCCTGGCCCTGTAGTTGATACTCCCGGTTCTTGAACTGGAAGGTCAGGTTTTTGGAGAGGGTACGGCTGTGGTGCGGGCAGAGGATCAGCGCCAGTTCTTCAGTGCTGTGGAGCAGCGGTCGATGGGCGTCAGTTGGGTTTTGGGGTGGGACGGCGAAGCGCTGGTTGTAGCCCTTGATGAACTCAGGAAGGAAGGCATTGGCCGATTCAATGTCGGAGATGCCCCGCAGGCGCAGCTCCTTGACTAGGCGATCCTGGAGGGTCTGGTTGGCTCGCTCGACCCGGCCTTTGGCTTGCGGGCTGTTGGCATGAATGGGCTCGATGTCGAGGGTCTTGAGGGCACGGGTGAATTGTGTCAATTCGCCCTCGCGGTCGGGATGATTGACGCGGAAGATGCTGTGCTTGTCGGAATAGAGGGCCACGGGACGCCCATGCAGCTGGAGGTAGCCGTCGAGGGTTTCCATATAAGCCCGGGTGGTCTCCGCGGGGGCGAAGCGCAGGGCCATCAACGCACTGGTGGCATCGTCGATGAAGACGATCAACGTACAACGTGGCCCCCGATCCTCGAACCAGTCGTGGGGGGAACCGTCGATCTGGACCAGTTCACCCCGGCAAGGCCGGCGCGGGCGGCGTTGGTGGATGCGCGCCTGCTTGCGTGCCTTGGGCTTCCAGAGACCGTCGGCGATCATCCATTGGCGCAGCGTCTCGACCGACACCTTGCGGTCATGGCACTCCCCCAGCTTCTCACAGGCCAGGGTGGGACCAAAATCAGCATAGCGAGAGCGGACCAGGCCGAGGATCTCCTGGCGCAGTGTATCGTCGATCCAGTTGTTGGGACGCTTGCCGCGGCGGCGGGAAACCAGTCCAGCCGGCCCCTCAGCCCGGTAGCGCTGTAGCAGACGCCGGATCTGGCGCACACTCAGGCCCAGCTGCCGGGCCGCCTCTTTCTGCCGGAGTCGTTTCTCCATCACCTGCCGGATCACTCCCAATCGATCTGCCTCTTGATGACTCATCGTAATCTGCTCCTCTGTCACGGGCCCCTCCTGAAACCAAAAGGGGACATTTTAGAATTGGACAAAGAGGACATTACTGCTTTGGGCTAACATTCTTCATTCCTCTCCTCGT
>JALSNC010000279.1 GCA_026987195.1 Desulfobulbaceae bacterium
AGCGCCCTCGGCGGCCTCCGCTCCGGCTCCGGTCTCGTCACCCTGGCCGTGCCCCACCTGCTGAACCCCATCTTCGAGACCAGCCTGCCCGAGGCCATGACCGTCCCCCTCCCCTCCTCGGCCCGCCGGCTGTCCGTGGACGATCATGAACAGATACTGGACCTGCTCGCCGGCAAGGCAGGGGTCGTCATCGGTCCCGGCCTGGGGACCGCCCGGGAAACCGGAGAGCTGGTGCTCCGCCTCTACCGGGACCTGGAGCTGCCCATGGTGGTGGATGCCGATGGCCTGAACATCCTGGCCCGACACCGGAAGGAGATCACTGTGGTTGCCGGGCCACGGATCCTGACCCCGCACCCGGGCGAAATGGCACGACTGAGCGGTCTGCAGACCGCGGACATCCAGCAGGACCGCCTGGCAGCCGCGCAGTGGCTGCAGGACAGGGCGAGGGGGGGCCATCAGATCATCACCGTGCTCAAGGGGGCAGGCACCGTACTCGCCGAGACCGGCGGCCGCTGGGCGGTGAACAGCTCAGGCAATCCCGGCATGGCCTCCGGCGGCATGGGCGATGTCCTGTCAGGCATCATCGGCGGCCTGCTGGTCCAGGGGTATCCGCCCTGGGAGGCGGCCACCCTTGGTGTCTGCCTGCACGGCGCCGCCGCCGACCTGCTGGCCCGCCGCACAGAGCGCGGCTACCTGGCCTCGGACGTCGCGGCCATACTGCCCCGCCTCATGTCCGCTGACGCAATCGATGAATGAAAATGCCGGTAGTTCAAAGCAGTCGCCGATAGCGGCAAGCTGTTACCCGGTAAGCGCTCACAGCATTGTGGTCGAAAAAACCGGTGGTTGGTTATCCCGTGCGGGGTTGCGTTACCCGCTGCCAACGTGGCCCGGCAGAAGGCCGGCTGAAAGAGAATTCCCCGGAACCAGCAACAGGAGAAGCATATGCTCAAGGCAAAGGATATCATGACCCGCGAGGTCATCACCGTGGACAGCGAGATGCCGGTCAGGGAACTGGCCGAGCTGTTCTATACCAGAAAGATCAGCGGCGCACCGGTAAAGGACAGCCAGGGCAGGATCATCGGCGTGGTCACGGAGAGCGACCTCATCGACCAGAACAAGCGGGTGCACATCCCCACGGTGGTGGCCATCCTGGATTCGTTCCTGTTCCTGGAGAGCCCGGAAAAACTGGAAAAGGATATCAAGAAGATCGCCGGCACCAAGGTGGACGACATCTGCAGCCACGAGCTGATCAGTGTCACGCCCGAGACCCCCATGGACGAGGTGGCGACCCTGATGGCGGAGCGCCATGTCCACACCCTGCCGGTGATGGATGGGGACGAGCTGGTGGGCGTGATCGGCCGCGACGATATCATCCGCACCATGTTCCAGAAGGAAGCGGACCGCAAAGCGAAATGATTTCGTAAAAGTTCGGCAGCACCCCATCTGCACGCGCCCGCGGCCGGCCGCATAGCCGGGCCGGCAGCAGTGAACTTTTACATGGCAAGGGGGCACAGCGGTGCGGGACGGGCGCGCCTGTGCCTCAGGATGATCTGCCGCCGGTCGTGGAGCTGATCTCCCGGGAGTAGAGCACCCACTGGTTTCTGCCCCGTTTCTTGGCCTCGTACATGGCAATATCGGCGTGGCGGAGCATGGTCTCCGCATCCTCGCAGTCATCGGGGTAGACGCTGATACCGATGGAGGCGCCGATGTAGCAGATGTGGTTGTCCGCCTCGATGGGCTTGTTGAGCTCGTCGATGGCCCGCTGGGCCACGTACTCCGCGCCCTCCACCGACTCGGTGCTCTCCAGCAGGATCACGAACTCGTCCCCGCCCAGCCGGCAGACCGAATCCGACTCCCGCAGCATGCCGCTCAGGCGTCTCGCCACCTGCAGCAGGACGATATCCCCCACGCCATGGCCATAGGAATCGTTGATGGGCTTGAACCGGTCCAGGTCGATGAACAGCAGGCAGAGCCGGCGCTTGTAGCGCTTGGCGAGCGAGATGGCCTGGGGCAGGCGGCGGGTGAAGTAGTTGCGGTTGGGCAGGTTGGTGAGGGAATCGTGGTTGGCCATGTAGCGGATCAGTTCCGCTGCCTGGTGCCGTTCGGTCACGTCCTGGAAGACCAGCACCCCGCCCACGGCCCGGTTCCCCTCCATGATCGGCGTGGCCCGGTAGTCCACCGGCACCATGGTACCGTCCTTGCGCATCAGCCGCGCCTCGTCAAAGTGGAAGGATGCCGCGCCGCCACCGGGGGCGAAGAAGGGGCAGGAGTCGACATCAAAGGCGTCGCTGCCCGCCTCCGAGATGCGGAAGATCTCGTAATAGGGACGGCCGATGACCTCCTCCCTGCTGTAGCCGAGGATCTTGAGGCCGGCCGGGTTGATGTAGCTGATCAGCTTGTCCTCGCTGACACCGCAGATACCGTTGGCCGCCGCGTCGAGGATCATCTCGTAGTTGCGGGACAGCAGCTCGAGTTCCTTGTGGGCGCGGGAGGAGGCGAGGATATAGCGGATACGGTTCTTGAGCACCGACCAGCGGATGGGCTTGCGGATATAGTCCACGGCGCCGGCGGCAAAGGATCGGTCCACGGTCTCCTCGTCATCCAGGGCGGTGACCATCAGCACCGGCGGCGGATTCTCGATGGCGGCCCGGATGTGCTCGCAGACCTGTGGACCGTCGATGCCGGGCATGGCGATGTCGAGGATGACCAGGTCATAGGAGGTGGCGGTCAGCCTGTCCAGGGCGTCCTGGCCGTTGACGGCCTCATCGACCTCATAGCCCGCACCCTCGAGAAACTGCCGCAGAAGAAGCCGGATGACCTCGTCGTCGTCCACCACGAGGATGCGTGGTGTGGTGCCATGGAAAAAGGCTGTTGTCATGGGCTGTGCCGTGCGCTGGAGGAAAAGACCCGACAGTTGCCTGGCCGGAAATGAATTCCTTTATTTATTGTAAGTGAACAGCAGGCTTAATCAAGCTGTTCGTGCAGAAAAAAGGCCACCTGGTCCGCGACGCGGGTTATCCTCCTGAAAAGGGGTTCCACCTGCTGCAGGTTGTTGCTGCGGGCCATGTTCTCCACCTGCAGGCAGAGGCGCGAGAGCTCTTCCGCCCCGAACTGGCTGCTGCTGCCCTTGAGGGTGTGGGCGGTCCGCTGGATGGTCTCGGCGTCGCGGTCGGCAATGGCCTTTTCCAGCTCGTCGAGGCGGGTGCGCATGGTGGAGAGAAAGACAGTGATGACCGGCCGGATGTCACCGATGTTCTGCCGCAGCTTCTCGAGGCTGGAGAGACGGACAACGTTCTGCCGGCCGTCGGGCCCGCTCTCGCCGCCGCTGCCGCCGGGCAGCCGGTGCCGGGGCGTGACCCGCAGACGGTAGCCGGTGAGCCAGTTGTCAAGGACCCGCTGCAGCTCGCCGAAATCCAGCGGCTTGATCAGGTAGTCGTCCATGCCCACCTCGCGGCATCGCTTCCGGGTCGAATCGGTCACATCGGCGGTAAGGGCGATGATGACCGGCCGTTTGCGCCCGTCGGCCTTCAGCAGCTCGTTGATGGCGAGCACGGCCTCGAAGCCGTCCATGACCGGCATCTGGCAGTCCATGAAGATCAGGTCGAAATCGGCATCCCTGCACACCTCCACGGCCTCCCTGCCGTTGCCGGCCATGGTGAGACGGACATCGTTGTTCCTGAACGACTGCTCCAGCAGCACCCGGTTGGTGTCATCATCGTCAACGATGAGGATGGCCGCGCCCCTGTCCGTCCCCCGCTCCCCGCTCCCGTCCCGGACCGCCGCCACATCCGTCACCGCCTCCTCTGCCGGCCCTGCCACTGCCGCCTCCTCCCCCACCCTGGGCATGGAGATCTCGAACCAGAAGGTGCTGCCCTCGCCGGGCGTGGACTCCACATCGATATTGCCGCCCATCAGCTCCACCAGCCGCGAGCAGATGGAAAGCCCCAGGCCGGTGCCGCCATGCCGCCGGGTGGTGGAGCTGTCCACCTGGGAAAAGGGAAGAAACAACTGGTCGATCTTCTCGGGCACGATGCCCAGCCCGGTGTCCGCCACCTCGAAGCGCAGCCGGTCCCCTTCGGCGCCTCGCTCCTGCAGGCGCACCGTCAGGCCGACACCACCCCGGTCGGTGAACTTGATGGCATTGCCCAGCAGATTGACCAGGACCTGCCGGATGCGGTAGGCGTCGCCCATGTAGCTTGCGGCCAGGTTCCGGTCGATGTCGGCATGAACAAACAGTCCCTTCTGCCGGCCCGAGACCTCGTACAGGGCCATGATCTCGCCGAGCAGCTCGGTGAGGTCGAACTGCTCCACCTCCAGCACCATCTTGTTGGCCTCGATCTTGCTGAAATCGAGCAGGCTGTTGATCAGGGTGAGCAGGTTCCTGGCCGATCCGAGGATCAGCTCGGCAAAGTACCGCTGCCGTGACTGCAGCTCGGTATCCAGGAGCAGTTCGGTGATGCCGATGACACCGTTCATGGGAGTGCGGATCTCGTGGCTGATCATGGCCAGGAAGTCGGACTTGGCCTTGTTGGCCGAGTCGGCCTGGCGGGCGATCTTGCGGAGGTGGCGGTTCTCCATCTCCAGCAGGGTGACCATGGACTCGAGTTCGGTGATCCGTTTGCGCTGTTCCCCGGCCGCGGGGTCGGTGGTCTGCTCCTGCTTGCTGGTCGTGTTCATGGCTGTCTGGTAAAAGTTGCAAAAATCAATCCAGCCCTCTGTTCAGAACAGGGAAAGCTGACGGTATCGCCTCTTTTTTCTGCTGCCGCGCACCTCGGGCCTGGAAAGCAGTTCGGGCGGTATCTCGGCCAGAAAGCGGGAGGGACGGCACCCGGACCGGCCCGGCCGCCTGGCGGCATGGGTCAGGTAGAGGGTCTCCCGGGCCCGGGTCATGCCGACGAAGAAGAGCCGGCGTTCCTCCTCGATATGGCGTCCGGGCGCGGCCTGGTCGGCCTGGCTGCGCAGGGCCATGGGCAGCAGGTCTTCCTCGACGCCGGTGATGAAGACATGGGCGAACTCCAGGCCCTTGGCGGCGTGCAGGGTCATGAGGGTGATGGCCTCGGCCCGGGGGTCGTAGACCACGGAATCGGCGTGACGCTCCAGGTGGGCGGCAAAGGAGATCAGAGATGGCCCGACGGAGCGGGCAAGCTGGTGGAAACGCTCAATGTCGGGATCAGCGGGATCCAGTTCGTAGCGGGCCAGGAGGGGTTCCAGGAGACGCGGGAGCCCCTCTGACCCGGCCCGGGCCTGCATGGTGTCGGCAAAGGAGCGGAGATCGGCCAGGGCTGCGTGGACTGCGCTGTTTTCCAGCCTGTCGACGATGTCGAAGAAGAATGGCCACCCGAAACCGGACTCCAGGGGCAGTTGCTGTTCCATGACCTGCAGGGCCTTGCTGCCGATCCCCTTCTCCATGCCGGCAATGGCCAGGAACCGGGCACTGTCGGCGATGCCGGCCAGGGCCAGGGTCCAGAGATAGAGGATGCGGCTGGCGCCGGTGGTGAAGAAGGCGGAGATGTTCACCACCTGGCAGGGCAGGCCGCGGGCGGCAAGGGCCGCAGCCAGGGGCCTGGCCTGCTGCCCGGTGCGGTAGAGGACCGCGATGTCGGCCAGGGAGGCGGCAGTGCCGGTTCCGGGCGTAAGACGGTCGATCTCCCGGTGCGAGGTGCCGCCCAGGAGCTGCTCCACGGTGGCGGCGACAAAACCGGCCTCGTCGTCGGCCGAGGCGCACTGCCGGACATGGACCGCACCCTGCTGCGGCCGGCAGGCACGGGCCGGGATATCCTGCCGGTCGCTGTTGCGGGCAATGACCGCGGCCGCGGCCGCAACAATGGTCGAGCCGCTCCGATAGTTGCGGGCCAGGACATATTGCCGTGGCCTGAGCTCGCGGATGAAACAGTGGAAATAGGCCGGGTCCGAGCCACGGAAGCCGTAGATGGCCTGGTCCGGGTCGCCGATGGCAAAGATTGCCGAGGTCTCGGCCAGCAGGCGGACCAGGGCGAACTGGGCACGGTTCAGGTCCTGGAACTCGTCGATGAAGAGATGGCCCGTGCCCTCGCGGACCTCGGCGGCCTCCGGGCCATTCTCCCGCAGCAGACAGGTGAGCCGGGGCACGACACCGTCGATGTCCACGTGCTCAATCTCATCCAGAGCCTCAAGGTATTTTTTCAACACACTGTCATGATGCTCTTTTTCGCATCCGGTGTCATCAATGAGGGCAGCCGGAATGGTGGCGGCCATCTGCCGGATCTCCCTGTCGCTTTTCTCCGGAAAGAGACGGCGCAGGAGCAGCCGCCTCAGCCCGGGCCCGGCCACGCCCACGGGCGCGTGCAGGCGCAGCCAGTGCAGGCAGTAGCCGTGAAAGGTGGCGACAAAGACGTGATCCGCCCCCTGCGCCTCCAGCCGCTGCCGCACCTCGTCGGCGGCCCGGTTGGTGAAGGTGATCACCGTGCAGGGCCGATCTCCGGCGGCAGCGACCCGCAGGACCCGGCGGACCAGGGTAAAGGTCTTGCCGGCACCGGGGCCGGCGGTCACGATGACATGGCCTTCCGGGGCAGTGACAGCCGCCTCCTGCTCCGGATCGGGCGTCGGGGAGGCGGCCTGCTCAGGGGGTTGTTTTTTTTTCACCGGAAAGACGGGCGCAGCCCTCTTTTTCTTGCGGCGCGGCTTTGCCGCGGTGACGCCGAACAGGGAGAGCTGGCCGCCGAAGCCGCGCCGTTCCTCGTCGCTGAAGACCCGGATCACGCCGAACTCGCCATCGAATCCCGGCCTGCGGATCACCCGGTTCTCCCGGACCCGGCGGACCGCCTCGGCCAGCATGGGCGAGGCTCCGGCAGCGATATCGTCCACCGGTGTCCGCAGGAGCAGGTCAAACTCGGAACCAAAGGCACTGATCAGCCTGCCATAGGCGGTCATCACCTTCTTGGTGGCCGGGCCGGTTCCCAGCAGCTCACTGAGGATCTCCGGCAGGGGGATCAGGCTGTGGACCGCGGGTGAGCCCGGCGGATAGAGCGGCTCCTTCCTGTCGGCCAGCTCCATCACCCGGTAAAGAACACCGATGGTAAGCGGCCGGCCGCAGCGGGGACAGACGCCATGATGGCGGATGGTCTCGTCGGGCTCGAAACAGACACCGCACTTGCGGTGGCCGTCACAGTGGTACTTGCCCTCTTCCGGATAAAACTCGATGGTGGCGGCAAACACCTGCCTGCCCTGCTCATCCACGGGCCGGGCAATGGCGTCGCGCATGGAGAAATAGTCAAAGCCGGTATCAAAGAGGTTGGCCTCCCGCCCCAGCTTGGCCGGCGAATGGCAGTCGGAATTGGAGATCAGGGTGAACCGGTCCAGGGCCGATATCCTGCGATTCATGTCCGGGTCCGAGGAAAGCCCGGTCTCCAGGGCAAAGACATGGTCGGTCAGGTCGCCGAAACACTCCCCGATGCTGTCAAAACCGGACCTGGAGCCGAACAGGGAAAACCAGGGGGTCCAGATGTGGGCCGGCACCAGGAAACCGCCGGGCATGGTCTCGAGCTGAATCTCGAGCAGGTCGCGGGAATCGAGCCCCAGGATGGGACGGCCGTCGGCCTCCAGGTTGCCGATCCCGGCCAAGCTGGCATTGCAGCGGCGCGCCGCTTCCAGGTCCGGGGCAAAGAGGACATTGTGCACCTTGCGCACCCGGCCGCCGCGCTTGTAGATGGAACTGATCTCCGCGGTGAGGACGAAACGGATGGCAGCGACATCCGGCATCACGCCCGGCGGCAGCAGGCCGGTGAGATCGATTTCGCCTGTGCGCAGCCGCTCCGCCTCGGCGGGACGCAGGCGGAAAAAGCCCGGCTCGGCCTCCTCCAGGGTCCCGGCGATGTGGTCGAACCAGGCCGGATGAGTGAAATCACCGGTCCCCACCACCTGGATGCCCTTGACAGCGGCCCAGGCGGCAAGGCCGTGCAGGTGGCTGGCCTTGCTGGTGGCCCTGGAGTAGCGGGAGTGGATATGCAGGTCTGCTATGTACTGCACGCGGCCCTCCTCTCGGCCTGGCCATAGAGATTGTGGCGTTCGATGTAGCGGCGCACCGGTTCCGGCACCATGGGGGTCGGCCTGCCCCGGGCAAGGAGCCGGCGGACCTCGGACGAGGAGACCGGTACCCGCACATCGGCCAGATAGTGGATGCGGGCCCCGTCGGCACGGCGCCAGGTGCTGCTGCGCCTGTCATAGACAAAACCGCCGGGCAGCATGGCAACGGCCCTGGCCACCTCTGCAAAGGGAACCGACGGCCGGGCGGCGACAATGAACGGCACCTGTTCCAGGAGTTCCCGGTAACGGTACCAGAGGTGCAGCTCCAGGAGGGAATCGGCGCCGATGATAAAAAAAAACTCGTGATCTCCAAGCCGTTTTTTCAGCTCCCGCACCGTGTCGATGGTATAGGACGGGCTATCCCGCTCAGCCTCGATGCAGGAGACATCCATGCGGGCACTGCCGGCCAGTGCCGCGCGGAGCATGGCCACCCGGTGCTCGAAAGAGGCCCCGGGCTGCTCCTTGTGGGGCGGACGCGCCGCCGGAATAAAGAGCACCTGGTCCAGGCCGCACCGGGCAAGCGCGGCCCGGGCCAGGGCCAGGTGCCCTTCATGGACAGGATCAAATGTTCCGCCGAACAGCCCTGTCTTTCGAACTTTTTCGACTTCCCTTCCGCTAGCCACGGACCTCGCCGTCGCCATAAACGACGAACTTCCTGGTGGTGAGCTCCTCCAGGCCCATGGGGCCGTAGGCGTGGAGCTTGGTGGTGGAGATGCCGATCTCGGCGCCAAGCCCGAACTCGCCGCCGTCGTTGAACCGGGACGAGGCATTGATCATGACGGCCGAGGCGTCAACCTCGCGCAGGAACCGCTGGCTCCGCTCGTAGGATCCGGTGACGATCACCTCGGTGTGGCGGGAACCGTATTGCCGGATATAGGCCATGGCCTCGTCCATGTCGTCCACCACCCGGACCGCCATGATCAGGTCGAGGAACTCGGTGCCCCAGTCGGTATCGGTGGCCGGGACCATTTCGGGCACGATGCGGCAGCTCCGCTCGCAGCCCCGCAGCTCCACACCGGCCGCCATCAGCTCCCGCGCCGCCAGGGGCAGGAAGTCACCGGCCACGGCCGCATGCACCAGCATCCCTTCCAGGGCGTTGCAGACACCGGGCCGCTGCACCTTGCCGTTCATGGCGATGCGCACGCCCATGTCCAGGTCCGCGCTCTCATCCACGTAGAGATGACAGACTCCCTTGTAGTGCTTGAGCACCGGAATGCGCGAGGTCTCGGTGACAAAACGGATCAATCCCTCGCCGCCGCGCGGGATGATCACATCGATGTACTCCTCCTGGGCCAGCATCACGCTGACCGCCTCGCGGTCCTTCATGGGGATCACCTGGATGGCGGCGGCATCGATCCCGCCCTCCCCCAGCGCCTTCTGCAGGATGGCGGCCAGGGCCAGGTTGGAATGGATGGCCTCGGAGCCGCCGCGCAACAGCACGCCGTTGCCGGCCTTCAGGCAGAGGGCCGCGGCATCGATGGTCACGTTGGGCCGGGACTCGTAGATCATGCCCACCACGCCAAGGGGAACACGCATCCGGCCCACGGTGATGCCGCTGGGCCGGCGTTTCATATCGCTGATCTCCCCCACCGGATCCGGCAGGGCCGCCACCTCGCGCAGGCCCCGCACCATGGAGTCGATCACCTTGTCGCTCAGCTCCAGCCGGTCAAGCATTGCCGGGGAGAGCCCCTTCTCCCGGCCCGCGGCCAGGTCCCTGGCATTCTCCCGGGCCAGGCTGTCACGCTCGGCAAGGAGCAGATCCGCCGTGGCCAGGAGGATACGGTTCTTCACAGAGGTGGAAAGGGTGCCCAGGTGCCGGGCCGCCTCCCGTGCCTTGCGGGCCATTTCGATCACTGTAGACTCAATCTGCTGGCTGTCCATACCTCCTCCATGTCTGTTGTCAGAAGTTATCAACCCTGTGCGGAACAGTTCACCGTTATAGCCAACCACCTAAAACGTTGTAAAAGTTCAGCAGCACGCCATCTGCACGCGCTCGCGGCTGGCCGCATAGCGCGGACTATAGCGGCCAGCCACGATCACGCACAGCTGACGCACTGCTGAACTTTTACCAAAAGTATTGCTCTTTTTCAGGTAGTTGCTGATAGCGGTGAACTATTACAAAACGTTTACCCTGTGCAGGGTTATGCTGTTTCCCGGCGCGTCCCGTCCTCCGGTCCGAGGAGAACGAGATTGTCGCGGTGGATGACCTCGTCGCTGTCCTTGAAGCCGAGAATGTCGCGGATCTCGCGGCTGTTGTGCCCCTTGATCTTTTCGATATCCGCGGATGCGTAGTTGGTCAGGCCGGCGGCGACAAGCTCCTCCCTTTCGTCCAGGCAATGGACCGGCGCGCCGACCCCGAACCGGCCCCGCACCTCGCGGATTCCCGAGGGCAGCAGGCTCCGTCCGTCTTCGACCAGGGCCTGCCGGGCTCCCTGGTCGAGGATGAGAAATCCCTTGGGCCGCAGCACATAGGCGATCCAGTGCTTGCGGCCGCTGATCCGCCGGCGGCCGGGCAGGAAAAAGGTGCCGACGAGGTCACCGCTGAACAGCTCCTTGAGCAGCTCGGGATGACGGCCCGGGCCGATAAAGGAACTGCCGCCGCACGAGGCCACCATCCGGGCGGCCCGGATCTTCGACCGCATGCCGCCGGTGCCGAGCGCGGAGTTGCTGTGGCCGGCCATGGCCTCCACGGCGGCGTCGATCTCGGCCACGGTATAGACCGGCCGCGCCGAAGGATCATGGAGCGGATTGGCGGTGTAGAGACCATCGACATCGGTGAGCAGGATCAGCATGTCGGCGCCGATCATGTTGGTGATCAGGGCGGCCAGGGTATCGTTGTCGCCGAAACGCAGCTCCTCCACCGAGACCGTGTCGTTCTCGTTGATGATGGGCACCACCCCGAAATCGAACAGGGTGAGGATGGTATTGCGGACGTTGAGATAGCGGCCGCGGTCGGAAAGATCGGCATGGGTGAGCAGGAGCTGGGCCACCTGCTGGTGGTACCTGAGAAATGCCTGTTCATAGGCCTGCATCAGCAACCCCTGCCCCATGGCGGCCAGGGCCTGCTTGACCTTGAGGGTGTCGCCGGCCTCCTTTTTCACCATACCCAGCCGCTGCCGGCCGGCGGCGACGGCCCCCGAGGTGACCAGGATCACCTCCCGGCCCGTGGAACAGAGAAAGGAGATCTGCCGGGCCAGGCTGTCGATGATCTCCAGGTTGAGGCCGTCGCCGGTGGTCAGCACGGCACTGCCCACCTTGACCACAACCCGCCGGGCCTGGTCAAAGAGGGTCTGCCGGTAAAAGAGGCCGTCTTCCCTGGAAACCTGGAATGTCACGGTGTCTCCTGCTGCGGCGCCGCAGTCTCTGCAGCCCGTTCCCGGTCAACCCGGTCGAGGATGTCGGCCAGGGTCTCCTTGAGCTGATCGATTCCCTCGCCGGTCATGGCGGAAATGGTATGGACCGGTATGTCCCGGCCCGCGAAGAGATCGCGCACCTCCTCCAGCCGTGCCGCGTCGATGAGGTCGGTCTTGTTCAGCACCACCAGCTTGTGCCGGTCAAGCAGGTCCTGCCGGTAGGCCTCCAGTTCACCCTCCAGAACCTGGTGGTCCCGGAAGGGCCGGTCCCCTTCGGTGGAGGCGTCGATGACGTGCAGCAGGATGGCGGTACGCTCGATATGGCGCAGGAACTTGTGGCCCAGGCCGACCCCCTCGTGGGCCCCCTCGATCAGGCCCGGGATATCGGCGATGATACAGGGGTCGCGAAACCTGAACTGAAGGACGCCGAGCTGCGGTTCCAGGGTGGTGAAGGGATAGCTTGCCACCTTGGGATTTGCGGCCGAGAGCTTTGAAAGCAGGGTGGACTTGCCCGCGTTGGGCAGGCCGATGAGGCCGACATCGGCCAGCAGCTTGAGCTCGATCCGCAGCCACCGCTCCTCGCCGGGCCTGCCGGGTGTGGCCTTGCGGGGGGCACGGTTGGTGGCGGTGGCGAAACGGGCGTTGCCCAGCCCGCCCTTGCCGCCGCGGGCCGCGAGAAAGGTGTCGCCGGGATTGACCAGGTCGGCGAGGACCTCCCCTGTTTCCGCGTCCGAGATCACCGAGCCCAGCGGCACCTTGACAATGCAGTCCCTGCCGCTGCGGCCGTGCTTGTCGCTGCCCTGGCCGCCCGCGCCCCGCTCGGCCTTGAAGTGGGAGCGGTAGCGAAAATCGATCAGGGAGCGAAGCCGCGGGTCGGCGACCAGGTAGACACTGCCGCCGCGGCCGCCGTCACCGCCGTTGGGACCGCCCCTGGGGACATACTTCTCCCGCCGGAAGGAGACACAGCCGTTGCCGCCGTCACCCGCCTTGACGAAGAATTTTGATTCGTCGATAAATCCCATACACACAAAACCTGCCGTAACCCTTCACGGGGTAACCAACCACCGGTTTTTTCGACCACAATGCTGTAAGCGCTCTCAGGGGCCGCAGATTTGTGCAGGCGTGCCTGACCGCTATAGCCTATCTATGCGGGCAGGCACGCCCGTGCAAAGATGCGGTGTCTGTGAGCGCTTACAACCTGCCGGGTGTTGCCTGCCCGAAAAAAAGAAACCCGACACCAGGCTGGATGATGTCGGATTTCATGGCAGCGGAACCAGGAGGCCCGCCGCGGATATCAGTCCCCTTGCCAGGGGTCGTCGGACTCAGGCAGGATAGACCGAAACCCGTTTCCGTCCCCGGCCGAAGTTCTCGAACCTGACCACACCATCGATCTTGGCGAACAGGGTGTAGTCCCTGCCGCATCCGACGTTCTCGCCCGGATGGATTCTGGTGCCGAGCTGGCGGACGATGATGTTGCCCGCCTTGACCGACTGGCCGCCGAACCGCTTGACGCCGCGCCTCTGGCCGATGGAGTCCCTTCCGTTCCGCGAGCTGCCGCCTGCTTTTTTATGTGCCATGGTAGTCTCTCCCCTGTCTGTAATTCCCTATGCCGAGATCTCTTCGATGGTCAGCGCCGTGTACTGCTGCCGATGGCCCTTCTTGACCTGGAATCCCTTGCGCCGCTTCTTCTTGAAGACGATGACCTTCTTCGCCTTGCCCTGCTCGGCGATCCTGGCGATGACCCTGGCGCCGTCGACCACGGGCTGCCCGATGCGGACAGACTCGCCGTCCACCACCATCAGCACATCGTCGATCTCCACGGTATCGCCGACATTTCCCTGCAGTTTCTCCACACGCAGTGTATCACCGGCCGCGACCTGGTACTGCTTGCCGCCGGTGCGGATAATAGCATACATGCGATTCCTCCTATATTCAAACCTGCGATTCTCATTGATAACATGCGGAACGATATAATAAACTACATGGATATGCCTTCTGTCAAGAAGAAAGCGCGGACCAGGCAGCAGTTCGGGCCATGAACGGGACCGGACGCCGGCGAAGGGACACAGAAAGGCCCCCATCCCCGGTCGGCCTGGACAACGGAAGGAGGCGGGATACAGGATCTTCAGGTGACGCTGTCCCGGGCCGGGTGGGGGTGGAGGCTGGCTGGGGCGGCCCGGCCGGGGCGGGAGTGACCGCCGGGCCGGGCCGTTCTCTGTTGCGGGCCGGGCCGCTCAGGGCAGACCCGGCATGGCCGCCGCCCTGTCCCTGCCGCGGTTGCGGGAACCGCAGGTCTCGTCCTCGGGCGGCAGGATGGCGACATTTTTCAGGATCAGCTGTTCCAGCAGTTCCACCTCCCCGTCGGTCAGGCCGTCAAAGGTGACGATCCGCTGACGAACGTTGAAGATGGAAAAGGTGGACTGCCGGATGGAGACGTCTGAAACCGTCCTGAACGGCAGCTCCACCACCTCTCTGTCGCGACGGCTGAAGACCAGGCCGCGGCCGGGAAAGCCGTTGTGCTCCCGGTTCTTTTCGATATAGGTGAAGACTGCGCCGCCGATGCCGATCTCCTGGACCTGTCCGAAATCGGCATGGATGACGAACAGGCCCCCGTCCACCTTGAACCGTGGATACCTCCTGCGGTTGAAACACCCTATCGGTCGAATCATAATCCCCTCCTTTTTTCCATACAGCCGGTTCCGCCTTCTTTCCCGCCTCAGTGTTCTTCCTCGTACCCGGTGAACATGGCCTTGAAATGGGCAAGAGGTGTATGTCCCAGTGTTGCAAGATAACAGTGGATCATAAGAAATGCAGTGAAAAAGAAGAAAAGCAGCACATGAATGGTGTCAACCACCTTGATACCCCCCAGGAGATTGATATATTCACTGTATCCCTTGATCTTCCAGAGCAGGACCCCGGTGACCATCTGCGCCGGCAGCAGGAGGAGCATGATGACCAGGTAGGCCTGCTGCTGCATGGCGTTGAACTTGTCGTCCGGCGTCATTTTGTGAGGATTGGGCCTGCCGATGAAATAGCCGTAGCCATAATAGACGGCCTGCTTGAGCGCCATGGTGACAACCTGGCGCAGGTCCGGGATATAGATCCGGATCCGGCCGGAGCCTATGTAGTAGACCAGCCAGAGGAAATAATCGGCGATCACCGCAAATCCGACATAGTTGTGCAGACTGATGGCATCGCGCAGCGGCATGAGGTGCAGGAGTTCCGCGTACCTGATCTGGAACCCGGTGAGGATCAGGAGGACAAAACCGAAGGCGTTGATCCAGTGCCAGACGCGCACCGGCGCCGGATGGATATAGATCATGCCTTCATGTGCCATGGCCGCCTCTCCCCTGTTCCCCGGGACCTGCCCCGGTTGACCGGTATCCCCTTTTGCTGCCGCGCCCTGGTGCAGGCGGAGCCGGTTGTCGATGCTCTCTGATCTCATGACGTTTCCTCCTCGTTTTTCTTGCGCAGCGGAATGGTCAGGATCCTTGCCGTCAGGTGCAGACCCACCGCGCAGGCGCCGCCGGCAAGGATCAGCAGGCCGATCCTGTCCATGAGTTTCATCCGCGTTCCGCCCAGCAGGTAGAAATGGTTGACATAGTAGGTCTCGAGAACGGCCCGGTCCACCTTGTACCTGTCCACGGTGCCGTCGTCGCGGGTGAAGACCACCTGCACGGAGTTGAAGTAGGGTGAATTGGCGGAATGGCACTTCTGGCAGGTCTGCTGGGCCGTGCCCCGGTTGACGTGATGGGCAATGGAGCTGATGTCCGCCACCAGTTCGGCGTGAAAGACCGGATGGATATTCTTCTGTTTCAGGAGCAGCACCAGGTTGTCGAACTCGGCCGGATCGATGACATCGTCACCGTTTCTGTCCACCGTCCGCATCAGTTGATCGAAATCGATGCCCAGGACCTTGAACAAGCGGTTGCTGTCATAATACGTGTTGCTCACCAGGTCATAGATCTTGAGGTTGATGTGACGGGGCACATCGGGCGCGTGACAGACCACGCATTCCACATTGGAAAAATGGGACGACCTGGAGGGAAGCCACTGGTGGAACTGGTAGGGATTGTGGCATTTGAGGCAGATGCTGTTTTCACGTTCCGTTACCGAGGCCCCCTCCATCTGACGGACATAATGATAGCCGTGGCAGGCGTAGCAGGTCATGGTCACGCCCTTGGTCCGCATCTTCATGTGCACTGAATTCTTGAAATCCTGACCGGCTTCCTCATGGCAGGAGGCGCAGACCACGCGTTTGAGCTCCTTCTTGTGCGGCACCTCCTCGTCGTAGTTGAGCTCCTCGATGTCGGAGTGGCAATCCACGCAGGTGATGCCGTTGATGTTGTGCACCGAGCGGTTGAACCTGTCCTCGTCCACGTACAGGGATTCGGTGATCTCCATGTTGAGGATATTGTCGGTGCTCTCCTTGGTCAGGCTCGGGTCGCCGTGACAATCGAGGCACTCGGAGTTGTCGATGGCGGGACTGGCCAGGGGCCACAGGCAGCAGAGCATGACAACCAACAGCCCCGGAAGAGTTGGTGATCCTGTTTTTCGTTTCATAGTTTCCCCCCTTGTGCTGATTTCCCGGTTGCGGGCCCTCTCCTCGTTCCGACTTTCTCCCTGCCGCCGCACACGCCGACATTTGTCATGACCGGCTCGCGTCAGGCCTGTTGACCGCTGCCGCGGGCCTGATCTGCGCCGTCCGGCATCTCCCCTTCCTCCTCCGGCGGCCGGCAGATACCTGGACCTGATCCGATTTCCATGCCCTGACACGACGCTGGAAGGTTCGCAACTTGCTGTCAGGAAAGCGGCCGGGATACCTTCTCTGCAGCATTCTGAAGAGGAAGGTCGCCTTGAGGGTGGCATCCTTCTCCAGAAGAGGCACGACATCGGCGGCCCAGACATCGGCAAAGGCGTCCGGATGGGTGCGCCAGTACCTGCGGACCCGGGGCAGCTCGCCCCTCTCTATGCGCCGGCCGGAACGTTCCGATATTCCGGCCATTGCCGCTGCGGTCTTCTGGGTCTTCCCTGCCTTTCGTGCTTCCATGTAGATCCTGACCTGCACCTGGTTGATCGGTCTGCCCGACACCGGAAACCTCCCTGGGTCATAGGCGTCCCGGATTCCGGGGTCCTCCGGTTGCCGGTCATGTCAACCGGCAGTGACCGGACCCTGTAAATGACGCCATCCGGACAAGATAAATGACACTGCCCGGACATGGTTTCACCTCGACGCCACCCACGCCTGCGGACAGTCTTCGTACCAAGCAATGTTCGCTGTTGTACCTCTCCCGTTGCAGGCACCGTGCCATATCAATTTATGCCGGAATATCAATGAAATATCCGAGATATATCAACCTGGACATTGCAACGGTGCAATACCTCTGCAATGGGTGACTTGCGGATGTGCAATGGTAGACGGGAAAACAAGCGGAATCGCTATGTTGAGGTGGGCGCCGATGGCGGTGAACTGTCACAAGACAAAAATAGCGGGGACGGGATTACCCGTTCCCGCCTGCAGGTAACTGATCACAGGATATGCAAGGTCACAATTTATCAAGCTCGCTTTTGTACGCGGTCTCAGGGGGAGGGAACAGGCAGAAACAGGGACTCCGCACCAGAACGGCAAGGAGGGGACGGCCGGTGATGCGGAGTTCCCGGTGGTGGCGGGTGGACTATCCGCCCATGACACTATGGAGCCAGCCGGCGGCCAGCGCCGACACACCACCACAGACCCTGAGCCCGAAGGCAAGACAGAGAAGCCCCCACAGGCCAATGACCACGGCAAGGATCATGAGCACACCGATTCCCGCCCTGCTGAGCCCGGCCGACAGGTCTACCGTATCGTCGGCATGGCGGTAGATTCGCTCCTTTCCCGCCGTGCCCGCCCTGGACCCGGACCTGACCTTCTCCATTCCGATCATGATATTTTACTCCTGGTAAATAAAGGTTTTCACACTGCAAAGAACAGACTTCGACTGCATGACAGCGGCACCGCTCCGCTTGTTGCGGAACGATGCCGTGCCGGACCGGTGGGACCTTTGCCCTGCTTTTTCGGGCTACAGCCTGGCGATACCCGCGTCCATCCTGCCCTGGACCGTCTCCAGTTTCCGATCCACCGAGTAGCCGATCATGCCGTAGCAGAAGGCGAAAAGCACCCCGTTGACCAGGTTGATGAGCATGAGCTGCGAGCCTGTAATCACAGCTCCCGGCTCGAGGATGCCCGAGCCGACCAGGCAGAAGTATCCCACCGAACCGTGGGTCAGGTTGGCCACCAGCCCGACCAGCCCCAGGATCTTGCCGATCACGGGAATATAGGTCAGTTTCAGCAGACCGAAACTGATCGGCGCCACCACAGCACCGAATGCTATGCCGTTGAGCATCCACCTGTTTCTGGTTTTGTATATCTTTGTCAACTGCAGACAGGATAACGGAACGATGGCGAGAAGAATTAACCACTGACTCATGACGTGCCTCCTTTGGTGCGTATAATCCGCTTGCTGTACCACCTGAAGTCGGACAACCGGGTGTTGTCCCTTCTGCCGACTGTTTGCACCGCCTCCCTTGCTGGTTGGTTCAGGTAGAATTCACCTTGGTCAAAGCACACGCCATGCCAGACTGGGAATCATTATTTTTCCTGCTATTCCAATATATTATACAGGAGAAGCCGTCAGGTGCCGCCAGGAACATTGCATCTCTGCAATGCATGCAATGCCGGACCTTGCAGAAGTGCAATCGACAGCAGGCCGGCAGCGGCCCGCCGGAGCGAAAACAGAACAGGCTGGAGAGAGAAGAGAATGTCGAAGAACCGGACGGCAGGCCTTCGCGCCGTTCGCGCAGAAGGATCCGGCACATCCGGATGGAGAGCATGGGGCGGGAAACCGGCAGACCGCTGTTGCGGGCCAAGCAATCTCCATGCCTGCCGGGAAGCGGGAGGGTTCAGATACGCCGTTCCTCGGCGTCGAAACAGGGGATGCAGAGGGTACGACCGAAGAGGCGACGGGTCCGCGACTCCATGACCGGCTCACCGCATGATGCGCAGACCAGGCTTTCCATGACCCTGGCCCGGCGGGGAACGGGGCCGGGAATCTCCCGGATGCGGAAGAGCTCGTCTGCCGGTGCCTCCATGATCCGCTGCCGGCGGCGCTCCCTGCGCTCGGCCAGCAGCCGTTGCTCGTCCACATCGAGTCCCCGGGAGGCCTTTCTGCGCATCAGGGCCTGCAACTGCTCATCGTGCAGGCAGCCGATATCCGGCCTGACCGCAATCCTGATACCGCTGCCCGTGGCCCGACGGTAGAAGGAATAGACATTCTTGCCATAATCCAGAAACAGCAGGTTGCCCTTGCCAAAGGTACAGCCGGTGAGAAACTGGATGGCGTCCACCGCGCACATGTCGTTTTCCACCACAGCCACCAGCTCCTCGTCATCGGAGGTGCCAAAGCGTCTCACAACCTGCTCGGCGACCCGGATACCGAAGGCCAGGCCGGGGCATGAATGGCCATGAAATTCCACGGTCTGCCGCACCATTTCACGGGTGATATACTGTTCGTCCATCGGCGCTGTCCCCTGAGGCGACCGGGTAATAGTTCACCGCTATCAGCAACTACCTGAAAATAACGACACCTTTGGTAAAAGTTCAGCAGTGCGTCAGGTGTGCGTGATCGTGGCTGGCCGTCTATGGTACGCTATGCGGCCAGTCGCGAGCGCGTGCAGATGGCGTGCTGCTGAACTGCTGCTGAACTTTTACGCGGCCGGGCATGATCCGTCCCGGCATCAGATGGTGATTCCCCTGCCGGCCAGGTATTCGCTGAACCTCTTGTCCGTTTCCAGGATGTGATTGTTGAGCCACTGCTGGAGCATGATGGAAAGGTCCGAGCTGAGGCCGAGGGTGTTTTCCTTCTTCCGTTCCGTCATGGAGAGCACCTTGCCGATCAGCTTCTTGTGTTCCAGCCGGTGCTGCTCAAGGGCCGGGTAGTCATGCTCGTCCATGAGCCGCTCTTCGGTGATGAAGTGGAACTTGGTGTAGTTATAGAGCTCGGTGATGATGTCGTCAAGCACACCTTTGCTCCTGCCCTCGGCCATGGCGGTGTGCAGCTTGTCGATCATACCCACCAGCATCCGGTGCTGCTCATCGATCTCACTGATATTCAGGCTGTACTGCTCCTTCCACGGAAAAAACTGCATCTGGCACCCCCTCGCTGTCATCCTGCGGGCCGGGCGAAACACCGGCGTCCTGCCCGACATTCCGTTCCCTGCCCGGCCACTGGCACCGGCACCGTGGCACATGGCCCACGATGCCGGTGCATGGCGCCGACCCCTTCTCCGCCCCTGCGGCAGGTGCCGGCAGCGCAACTGATAATAACAATTATCTCAAATCCACCTTGAAAAGCAAACCATTTTTCCACTTTCAAGTTGCTGTTTTTCCATGATGACAGCGGATTTTTTCAGGGTTGCACCACACTGTGGCCGCACTTGTCGCCGCGGATATCGTCCCTGAACAGGCTGATACCCCGCTCCATGGCGCAGAAATCACCGCACATGGTGCAGGTGCGGCTGTTCTCCGGGGTCCGTTCCTGCCGGATCATGCGTGCCCGCTCCGGAAACATCAGCAGTTCCATGTGCTCTTCCCAGCGGGTGTCGCGCCGGGCAATGGCCACCTCCTTCTCCCGGTCGCGCCGGGCCGGGTCACGGGCGATGTCGCCGATGCGGGCCGCCAGGCGGGTGGCGCGGATGCCCTCGCGCACATCCGCCTCGTTGGGCAGGGCAAGGTGTTCGGCAGGGGTGATGTAGCAGATCAGGTCCGCCCCGTGCCGGGCGGCGTCGGCCGCGCCGATGGCAGCGGTGATATGGTCGTAGCCGGCCCCGGAATCCGCCGGCAGGGGACCGAGGACATAGTAGGGCGCGTTGCCGCTCATCCTTTTTTCCAGCATGATATTGCCGGCGATCTCGTCCAGGGGCACATGCCCCGGTCCCTCCACCATCATCTGGCAGCCCATCTCCCGTCCCAGTTCCGCCAGTTCGCAGTTGATCACCATCTCGGCCATCTGCGCCCGGTCGTGGGAATCATGGATGGCGCCGGCCCGGATGCCGTTGCCCAGGGAGAGCACGGCGTCATACTTCTTCATCAGCCCACAGACCCGGTCAAACTGTTCATAGAGGGGATTTTCGCGGTCATTGTACTCCATCCAGGAGACCATGAAGGTGCCGCCCTTGGAGACCAGGCCGCCGTAACGGTAGCCCTGCCGGCGCAGCCGCTCGATGGAGAACCGGTTGATACCGCAGTGGATGGCCATGAACGAGATACCGTCCGCCAGTTGCCGCTCGATGAGCTCGAACAGGTATTCCGGGTCCAGCCGGTTGGGATTTCGGTACTTCCTGGTCGCCTCGGAAAAGGCCTGGTAGAGGGGCACATTGCCCACCGGCAGGCTGGTCACCGCCAGCACCTCCCTGCGGACGAGGTCCAGGTCGCCACCGGTGGAGAGTTCCATCAGGGTGTCTGCCTTCTCCTCTTCGGCGATCCGTGCCTTGCGCTTTTCCAGCTCGATGTCCTTGATGTCCGAGGACGTGCCGATGGAGGCGTTGACCTTGGTGCGCAGGCCCGTGCCGATGCCGACCACCTTCTGGTCCGGACGGCCCGGATTGGCGGGGATCACGATCTCGCCGCGGGCCACCATCTCCCGGACCCAGCCGCTCTCCACGCCCTCGTCTGCCGCCACCTTCTTCATCTGCGGGGTGATGATCCCCTCCCGCGCCAGTTCAAGCTGTGTCTTCATTGGTATTCTCCTTCTCGGTCCTGTCCCGGAGACAGCAGCCTTGCGGCTGCGGTTTTCGGCCGGCAAAAAAAAATCCGCGCCCGGACCTCCAATGGTCGTGGCGCGGATCTCTACTGGACAGGTAGTGGTATCCCGGATGCAGTCTGGCAGGTCTTCTGACTCACGGATCAGCCCCGGGCCGGGCCTTCCCATCCGCAGAGCGGACAGTGGCAGAGTACGACCAGGGTCCCCGCATACAGCGCCGGCCCTCAAGCGTTACGGATTCACACCGTATTCCCTATTCTCCGTCGGCCCCGGGCCGACAGCACCAGACTGGGTATGTGGGCTCTCTATGCCATAAAATCGCAAAAAGGACAAGGCCCATGATGACGCCGGGGACGGAAAAAAAATCAGGCTCTGTGACCCAGGTAGCAGAATTCAGGGTCCGGGTCAGGATAGAGTCCGGGCATCATCAATTCCGCGCCGGACAGTGATGCGCCGGACGATGAAACCGGGGAGATAGCGTGGTGCACCGCGGAACGGTGCAAGGGGACCAGGGTACGGCCTTCTGATATTCTGATATGATCTCTCTGCAGGGAGGAGTCGCCATGACCGGAGGAAACTGTCTCGCCGCCCTGTTCGCCACCAGTGGAGAAGTTGAAGAGGCGGTGCAGAAGCTGGAGCGGGCAGGTTATGACCTGAACCTTGCGGTCTCGGTCCTGGGACGGTTATTCCGGCCCGATGCGGAACCGGACGGAAAGGCCAGAAAATCCCGGCAGCCGTCCAATCGATGGTGCAGAAAATTCGACGACTTTGCCCTGTTTCCCAACACAGGGATCGGGCAGATCGTGGTCTGCGGTCCCATGGTGAACGGCATGCTCGATGCCTTGACCTGTGGCGAGGGAAGCGACGCCCTGCCGGCACTGGCAACGGCGCTGGCAGCAGCGGGTTTCCCTGAACGCGGCATCGGCCGGTACGGGACCGCGCTCGCCAGGGGCCACATCCTGCTCCTGCTGAAAGACAGCCCTTCCCGGGTTGACCGGGCCGCACAGGTCCTGGCAACCGGCAGGGAGATCGAACTGGCCGTGCACCAGGGACGAAACAGACCATTGCACCTGAATTGCCCCTCACCGGTTGCCAATTCGGACAATGGTGACCATATTTGACCTGGAGGCGGTACAATTCCACGGCATGGCCGGAGCATGAGACCATCATACCTGGAAGCAGACACAGGGAGATGTAAAAGTATCGGTCTGCCGATAGCGGTGAACTGTTACAGGAGGAGAACGCTATGACACGTCTGGCAATCAATGGACTGGGCCGCATCGGCCGCCTGGTCCTCCGGCACTACATGGAAGAGGCACCGGCGGGGGTGGAGATCGTGGCCGCCAATGACCTGGTGCCCACCGATGACCTGGCCTACCTGCTCAAGTACGACTCGGTACACTCCAGGGCGCGGTTTCCGGTCACGGCCACGGCCGACGGTCTGCAGCTCGGCGACCGCAGGCTCCGCATCACCGCCATCACCGAACCGGAGAAGCTGCCGTGGCAGGAGCTGGGCATCGACGTGGTCCTGGAATGCACCGGCAGGTTCGTCCACCGCAGGGATGCGGCGCGCCATCTCGAGGCCGGCGCCGGCAGGGTCATCATCAGCGCGCCCTCGCCCGATGCCGACTACACGGTGGTCATGGGGGTCAACGACCAGGGCTATGATCCCGACCACCACAGGGTCATCTCCAACGCCTCCTGCACCACCAACTCCCTTGCCCCGGCCATGAAGGTCCTGCTGGACAACTTCGGCGTCGACATGGCGCTGGTCACCACCATCCATGCCTACACCGCCACCCAGGGCCTGGTGGACCGGCCGGCGAAAAAACCGATCCGCGGCCGGGCCGCCGCCGTCAATCTCATCCCCACCAGCACCGGGTCAGACAAGGCCACGGCCAGGGTCCTGCCCGCCCTCGAAGGACGGCTGCGGGCCATTGCCGTTCGGGCCCCGGTTGCCGACGGCGCTCTCACCGATATCAACGCCCTGCTCTCCCGGGAGGTAACGGAAGAAGAGGTCAACGAGGCCTTCCGCCGGGCCGCCGCCGAGCCGCCCCTGGAGGGGATTCTCGGCTACAGCGAAGAGGAGCTGGTCTCCTCGGACATCATCGGCGATCCCCGCTCCGGCATCGTCCATGCCCTCTCCACCCGCGTGGTCCAGGGCCGGATGGCCAAGGTCCAGGTCTGGTATGACAACGAATTCGGCTACTCACGGCGGCTCTTCGAACTGGCCTGCCGGCTGAAATAATCGTCCCGACAGCCGCAAAAAGCGTAACAAGGAGGTCCGGCTTATGAGTACACCCGCATCGTCACCCGCCACCACCGACACCACCAGGGGACTCAGTGCCGCTGAAGTGGAACGGCGTCTGCAGCAGTACGGTCCCAATGCCCTGGAAGAGAAAAAGGTCTCCTTCATCCGTATGCTGCTCGGCTACTTCTGGGGCCCCATCCCGTGGATGATCGAGGTGGCGGCCGTCCTCTCGGCCCTGGTCCGCCACTGGCCTGATTTTTTCATCATCGTTGCCCTGCTGATCTTCAATGCCGGGGTGGGCTTCTGGCAGGAGTACACTGCCAGCAACGCGGTGGAGGCCCTGAAAAAGGAACTGGCCCAGAAAGCACGCGTCCTTCGGGACGGCGCATGGAAACTCATCGACGCAACCGGCCTGGTGCCGGGGGATATCGTCCGTATCCGCCTGGGTGACGTGGTGCCGGCCGACGCCCGCATCGTCGAGGGCGATTATCTCAGCGTGGACCAGTCGGCCCTGACCGGCGAGTCGCTGCCCGTGACCAGGAAGAACGGCGAGGAGGTCTTCTCCGGCACCGTGGTCAAGCAGGGCGAGGTCATTGCCGAGGTCACGGCCACGGGAAAGAACACGCGCTTCGGCAAGACCGCGGGCCTGGTGGAAGAGGCCAGGACCGTCTCCCACTTCCAGAAGGCGGTGCTCACCATCGGTGACTACCTGATCTATGTCAGCCTGGTGCTGGTGGCCATCCTGGTCCTGGTGCAGCTCCACCGGCATGCCCCATGGCTGGACCTGATCCAGTTCGCCCTGATCCTCACCGTGGCCTCCATCCCCGTGGCCATGCCGGCGGTCCTGTCCATGACCATGGCGGTGGGCGCCATGCTGCTCTCGAAGAAAAAGGCCATCGTCACCCGGCTCGAGTCCATCGAGGAGATGGCCAGCATGGACATCCTCTGTTCGGACAAGACCGGCACCCTCACCCAGAACAAATTGACCCTGGGCGAGATCACGGTCTTCAAGGCCGCCAATGTCCAGGAGGTGCTGCTCATGGCCTCGCTGGCCTCGCGGGCCGAGAACCGCGACGCCATCGACGAGGCCGTGCTGCAGGGACTTGAGGACACATCCAGGCTGCAGTCCTATACCCAGACGAACTTTGTCCCCTTTGACCCGGTGCGCAAGCGGACCGAGGCCACGGTGCGCGACGCCGACGGCACCACCTTTGTGGTGACCAAGGGAGCGCCGCAGGTGATCATGGCCATGGCTGATCTGGACGAGGCCGAACAAAAACGGGCCGAACAGGTGGTCAACGACTTCGCCGCCCAGGGCTACCGCGCCCTCGGCGTCGGCATCAGGAGGGAGGACGAGAAAACCTGGCGTTT
>JALSNC010000280.1 GCA_026987195.1 Desulfobulbaceae bacterium
TAATGCATCGGGCTTTTGGCAGAGCCCTTCAAGGAATGCGAATGGAAGCGTGACGTTACGGGGTGTACAGGAAAAAAATGGTTCGCCACGTCGAACATTATCTTGACAAGCCTTCTCATGGAAGCGGGCTATGTAAGCGCTCACAGGAGCCGCACGGAGTCTTCGCTTACCGCTTTGCACGGTCGTGCCTGGCCGCACAGGCAGGCTATCGGGGTCTCCCTGCGGTCGCTTACCTGCGGTCAGGCACGCCTGCACAGGTAAGCGTCGACTCCGCATCTGCGCCCCCTGCGAGCGCTTACACCATTGCGGCCGAAAAAACCGATGGTTGGTTATCCCGTGAGGGGTTACCTTCAGATTGCCCGGCATTTCATGCCCCGGGAAGATGCCATGATCGATCCTGCAGGATGTGAGTTACTTACCATTACGTACTACTGAACCGCCGAGGTCATCACCACGGTGATGGATCGTATGCCGACGGCTCTGCAATATACCACTTTTCTTTTCAGAGGAAATGATTACCTTATTCACTCAATCATCACATACCCTCTTTTCTCCCATAACCCCTGTTTACCCGAAGCGGCCACACAGATCATGAAATCGCATGCAATATTCGTTCTGGGCAGCCTGCTGTTCCTGGCCTCCGTCCTTCTTCCGAGCCCGTCCGGTGCCACCAGTGGCGGCGAAACCGCACCATTGCCGCGTCACACCATCTCGCTGAGTTTTGACCTGCCGGGCGGAACGGTACTGGGAACCTCCGAAATCATCCTGCCGGCCGGCATGCCCCTGGTCCTGCGCTGCGGCCCTCTGCAGGTCACAGGAGGAGTGCTGGAAGAAGACGGCGCCACTCCCCTGCTGGTCAGAACCAACAGCAACAACAATATCAGGCTCCCGGGTGCTGACCGCACCCGCCGCCTCTATATATCCTGGCGACTGGAGGCGGACAACACACCGGGAAGCGACAATCTCATCAGCCGCCGCGGCATCACCCTGGCCGGGTTCTGGCACCCGCTCCCGGAACAGGACATGACCTACACCGTGGAGGCCCTGCTGCCCGAAGGCTTCACCGGCATCACCGAGGCTTCAGAGATCAGAGAGGAAAAAGAAGGCACCATGGTTCGATTCCGCTCTTCGTTTCCCCACCCCCTGCCCTCCATCCACTTTGTCGCCGGCCCCTACCAGGTCCGTTCGCGCCGGGTCTCCGGCCTGACCCTCTTTACCTACTTTTTCCCGGAAGATTCGGCTCTTGCTGAAGGCTATCTGGACAAAGCCGCCCGGTATATCCACCGCTACGAACAACTGATCGGCCCCTTTCCCTACCGCCGCTACAGCATCGTCGAAAATCGCTTACCCACCGGCTATGGCATGCCCGCCTTCACCCTGCTCGGCCAGGCCGTGGTCCGGCTGCCCTTTATCAAGGACACCTCGCTGGGGCACGAGATCCTCCACTCCTGGTTCGGCAACTCCATCTTCCTGAACCCGGCGGGCGGCAACTGGTGCGAGGGCCTGACCACCTACCTGGCCGACCAGAGCTATGCCCGGGACCGGGGCAAGGGAGCGGCTTACCGCAAGGAACAGCTTCTGCGCTACAACGCCTATGTCCATGACGACAACACCATGACCCTGGCCCAGTTCGGCAATGCCAGCGACTCCCAGCCCATGGCCAGGAAGGTCCGCGCCATCGGTTATGACAAGTGTTCCATGGTCTTTCACATGCTGGAGAAAAAGATCGGCCCGGAAAAGTTCCGCCGGGGCCTGCGCGCCTTCTATGCCGATATGCGCTGGAAAAAGGCCGGCTGGGACGATATCGAACGGATCTTCACCAAAACCGCGGCAACCGACCTGGGCACCTTTTTCAACCAGTGGCTCAACCGGCCCGATATTCCCCGTCTCGCCATCCGCGATATTGTCATCGATCAGGACAAGGGCGAGCCCCTGATCCGCTTCCACCTGCAGCAGAAGACCGGGGAACCCTTTCAACTCGATGTTCCGGTCCGCGTAAAGACCCTGACCGGAACCACTGACACAGTGCTGGCCAGCGACACTGCAGACAGGATGTACACCCTCCGCACCACGGACCTGCCCACGGAACTGATCATCGACCCGGACTATGACCTGATGCGCCAGCCGGTACCGGCGGAGATACCACCGACATGGCAGCGATTCTCCGGGGCGACGGAACGGACGGTGGTGCTGCCGCCGGCCGACCGGGACGCGGTGTATGCGCCCCTGATCGAGTACCTGCAGGAGAAAGGGGTAACAACCATCCCCTGCAAGGACCTCAACAACAGCCGGCTCGATGGGGCAGACTACCTCTTTGCCGGCCGCTGCGATGCCGCCCGCGCCCTGTTCGCCGATCCGGGACATCCCGACTCGGGCTTCACCCTGGACGTGCGCAGCAATCCGCTTGCCCCCCGACGGACCATGGTTCTGGTCAGCAGCAGTTCGGTGGAAGAGACCAGGGCGGCGCTGCCCAAGATCCGTCATTACGGCAAGTACAGCTTTCTCCATTTTCAGGCGGGCAGGATAGAGGAAAAGCGGATCCGACCATCGGCCGATGGCATGGTCAAGGAACTGCTGCCGCCGCCGGCCGGCATCCCGGTCCGCAGCATTCGGAGCTTCGCCGCCATCATCGATGACCTGGCAGAGAGCCGTGTCGTCTATGTGGGTGAACACCACACCGATTACGCCGATCACCTGCTGCAGCTCCAGATCATCCAGGCCCTTCATGCCCGTAATCCGAAGCTGGCCATCGGCATGGAGATGTTTCCCCGCTCCTCCCAGGAAGCCCTTGACAACTACATCAACGGCAGGATCAAGAATGAAAAGGATTTCCTCCGGGCTTCACGCTACTTCAAGGTCTGGGGATATGATTACCGGATGTACAGGGACATCATCGAATATGCCAGGAAACACCGGCTGCCCATCGTGGCCCTGAACCTGGACAAGAAGATCGTCAGCACGGTCTTCAAAGAGGGCTCCACCGACAGCCTGACGCCGGAGCAGCTTGCCACCGTGGCCGCGGAACGCGACCTGGACGTTCCCGGCTACCGGCAGCGCCTGGCCCGGGCCCGGGCCATGCACGAGGGGGCTGCCGGCAGGAACAGTCTTTCCGGCTTCATTCAGGCCCAGGCCATGTGGGACGAGACCATGGCCGAATCCGTTGTCCGCTACCTCAAGGCCCATCCCGAAAAACGAATGGTGATCATTGCCGGCAGCGGCCACGTCTACAGGGACAGCGCCATCCCCCTGCGGGTGGCCCGGCGGATGAAGGTGCGCCAGAGCGTGGTCATTGCCGACAATGGCATGGAGAGTGGCCGGGAGCAGGGCAAACAGGTGGACTACCTGATGTTCGTTACGCCCATGGAACTGGAACCGGCGGGAAAGATCGGCATCATGCTCAAGACGGAACATGCCAAGGAGCAGGGTGGCGAGACAAGGATGCGGATCGTGGGCATCAGTCCGCATGGCAAGGCTGGCAAGGCCGGGCTGGAGAAGGGCGACATCATCCTGGCCATCGACGGCAGTCCGGTTCACTCCATGGACGATCTGAAGATCGGCCTTATGGGCAAGAAGCCGGGCGACCATGTCCGGCTCACCATCCTCCGCACCCGCTCCCTGCTGCCGGACGAGACCATGGATATTTCGGTGGAACTCTCCTCGCCCCAGGCATCGCCCATGATGCTGCCCCCGGGACATCCCCGGAAGTAACAGGGCCGCGAGCACCAGTCGAGCCGGTCACGAGAGCGAGACGGCGTCCTCCAGCCTGATCTCCAGTTGCGCTATCTGGATCTCGGACATTCCCAGACAGTCGGCCTCGGGTGTTGCGGCCAGGATGAGATCGAAATCCGGCAGCAGGCCGATGCCCTGCCGGTTGCAGGCCAGATCCGCCAGCCGGACGATGACGAGCAGGATATTGGTGTCGTCGAACTCCTCCAGGTGATGATCCCTGGCAATGACCGCGTACACCTCGGGGAGATTCCAGAGGGTGAGCAGTTCATGGCCATAGCGTGTATGCAGCCTGTTCAGGGCCTCATGCAGGATCATCTCCGAGGGCACCTGCCTGAGATTGCCCCGACGCTTGAGCGCCTCGGTTATGATCAGGATGTACAACTTGCCCATGTCGTGGAGGAGACCGGCGGTAAAGGCCTCCTGGGCCTTCGATTTCATACCGCAGTTCAGGGCGATCCACTGGGCAGCGATGGCACAGGCCACCGAATGGACCCAGAGGGACTGCATCGCTGCCCGGATGGTCCGGTATTTCGACGTGAAATTGCTCTTCTGGGAGGCCAGCAGGGCGATATTGGCGATCTCTTTCATGCCGAGCCGGACAATGGCGTTACGGATGGTGGTGATCTCTGACAGCCCTTTGAAAAAGGCCGAATTGGCGATACGCAGGATCTGGCTGGTCAGGGTCGGATCATAGGTGATAAGCTGTTCGATGGCCCTGGGGTCGGGTTCCTCCCGCATCACTTCCTGCTGGACCTGCAGTCCTGTCCGGTTGAAGACAGGGGGAGCGATCTTTTTCTTCTGCAGGCAATAGTCGAGGATATCGACAAAGGATGTCTTGCGGCTCATGCTCTCTATGCTCCCACCAGGCGCTGTATCTGTTCAATGGTTCGCGGTTTCTGAAACTTTGGCAATGATCGGATCACCTCATCGATCGTGGTTATTCCCTGGGCGGCCTTGTAGAGGCCGTCCTCGAACAGGGTGAGCATGCCGGTGGATTCGATACTGATCCTGCGGATCTGGTGGCTGGTCAGGCGCTGAATCAGACCGTTTCGCACCTCCTCGTTCAGAACCAGGACCTCGAACACGGCAACCCGTCCCTTATAGCCTGTATAGCGGCAATGGTCACATCCCCTTCCCTTTTTGAAGATCCCTTCACGCAGCGCTGTGGGGCTCAGGCCGATGCGCCGGTAATCATTGGCTCCCAGCTCATAGGGCATGACGCACCGGGGGCAGATGCGCCGCAACAACCGCTGGGCGATGATGCAGACCACTGTTGACGAGATGAGGAAGGCGTCGATATCCATGTTCAGCAGGCGCAGCAGGCCGCCGATGCTATCTTCGGTATGAAAGGTGGTCAGGACCTTGTGACCGGTCATGGCCGCCTGCACGGCGATCTCCGCTGAAAACGAGTCCCGGATCTCGCCGATGACGATCACGTCGGGATCCTGGCGAACCACGCTGCGCAGGGTCTCCTCAAACGTCAGGTTGATCTTCTGGTCGATGGAGCACTGGGCGATTCCCTCGATGACATATTCAACCGGGTCCTCGGCCGTGATGATGCTGGTTTCGATATTGTTGAGATAGTTGATGCAGCTGTAGACAGTGGTGGTCTTGCCCGATCCGGTGGGCCCGGTGACCAGGATAACACCGCTTGGCCGGTCCAGCCCCTCTTCGCGGAATTTTTTCAGGATGCGCGGCTGCATGCCGATATCCTCGATGCCGAGCAGCTCGTTCTGCCTGTTGAGAAGCCGCAGGACGATCTTTTCCCCGAATACGGTCACAAAGAAGGAGACCCGCAGGTCCATCTCCCGGTTGCCGTGAACAAAGAGAATCCGTCCGTCCTGATGGCGCCTCTTTTCGGCGATATCTGCCTTGCAGAGGACCTTGATCCGGCTGGATAGGGAGGGGGCGAGTTGCAAGGGGTACTCCCTGAACGGCACCAGGACCCCGTCGGTACGGAACCGAACCCGTATGCGATCGCTCAGTGGCTCGATATGGATATCGCTCACATTGCCCGCCTCGATGGCCTCGACAAGGAGGCTGTTGACAATATCAACGACAGACTCGTTCTGGCCACGCAGCCGCTCTTCGGGCCGAAAGTTGGGGAACAGACGTTCAATGGTTGTCAGGATGGACTTCCTGGAGGCGATGCCGACGGTGATCTTCTCTTTGAAGATACTCTGCGCCGCTCTCTGGGCTGTGCCATCCAGAGGATCGGCAAAGACGACGAGGATCGTGTCCCCTTCCCTGCGGACAGGAAGAAAGGCATGGGTGTAATAATAATTCACCGACCCTTTCCTGATCAGTTTTTCATCAAGATCAGTGTATTCGGGATCGACATGCACAAAGCCGAGCTGGAGGGAGAGGGTGCTGATGAACTTCCGTTCGTCGAGGAAATTATTGCGGACCAGGACCTCGCCCAGCTTGACTCCTGGATGTTGTTTTTTCTGCAGTTTCAGGGCAATACGAAGGTCTTCCTCCGTGATTAGCCCAAGCTCCACCAGCAGATCACCGATGCGAAAAGGGGTCTTGTTCTGTCGTATGGCCGCGTGAATCTGCTCGTCGGTGACATAGCCCAGCTCCCTGATGACCGAAAGCAGTGGCTTTCTGGTGTTTAACTTGTCATTGACCCGGAGAGCGTACTCGACCTGTTGCCGTGTCAACAGCTGGCTGCGAAGCAGGAGATGGATTACTGCGCCATACGTCCTTGCCGATGCCGGGCCGCTTTCTTGCGCTGCAATGGGTCGTGAGGTATTCATCTCGTGGAAAGCCATGGCCTCGGGGCAGGAACAAGGGGACCAGCGAGACGGAGTTCCCGCGCACACGAGCCATTCAGATCGATCAATGGGTAACAGTGTATCACCCTGCACAGGTCAAGACTACCGGCCGGGAGCAGTACCGTCAATAGCATCTGTTGCGCTTATCTCACAAGAGTCGCTCCCAATGCGGGCCCTGCCCTCGACCAAAAACGGCAGGAGCGCGAGTCTTTATGACAGAAACTGCACTGTAGGACACCAACGCGTAAAAGTTCAGCAGCACGCCATCTGCACGCGCTCGCGGCTGGCCGCATAGCGCGGACTATAGCGGCCAGCCACGATCACGCACAGCTGACGCACTGCTGAACTTTTACCAGACGTATTGCTTTTT
>JALSNC010000281.1 GCA_026987195.1 Desulfobulbaceae bacterium
ACGGTTCACCACCGATGAAATAGCCAACCAGCTGCGCAATCTGATCGTTTCCCGCTTTGCCGATATCCTTGGGGAATCAAAGATACCGGTTCTTGATCTGGCCGCTAATTACGATGACCTGTCCAGCTTTGTCACCAGCAGGATCGGTGATGAGTTCAGGGAGTATGGTCTGAAGATCACCCGGCTGCTGGTGGAAAATATCTCTCTGCCGCCCGAGGTGGAAAAGGTGCTTGATAAGCGCACCTCCATGGGCATTATCAAAAATCTACGTGAATACAGCCAGTTTCAGGCGGCTGAGGCCATGGGCGCGGCTGCGGCCAACCCCGGCAGCTCCGCCTCCGAGGGTATAGGTCTGGGCATTGGCCTTGCCATGGGAAAAAAGATGGGCGACACCCTTGGTTCAGAGTCCTCCAACGGCGAGAAGAGCAAAAACACTCCGCCGTCCATTCCGCCCGAGCGCATCTGGTATATCGCTGTCGAAGGCCACCAGACCGGTCCCTTCACCATCCGGGAGGTGGGCGCCAAAATCAGGCGCAGCGATCTTGCCCGTGAAACCCTGGTCTGGACCCAGGGCATGCAGTCCTGGCAGCCGGCGGGCGAGCTTGCAGATCTGCAGACCTATTTTGACCAGGCGCCGCCAAGCCTGCCGGGTACACCGACAGACGGCTGAGCGACGGCTGCCCGATTTTCCCGGATGCCGCCTTTTTTACCGTGAGCGCCTTGAGCAACGGACAGAAGAAAACCAGCGGGGAGATCCGCTTTCCCTGCAGCCATTGCGGGGCGCTTTTAACCTATGCGCCGGGCACAAAAACTCTGCACTGTGATTACTGCGGCGGCGATACCCCCATTGCAGACCAGCAGGCCGATCTTGGATCCATCCGGGAGATACCCTTTTATGAGGCGCTTGATAAACTGGCAACGACTGCGCCCGGTCGGACCACCTTCACCGTTCAATGTGAAAACTGCGCTGCCGAGTTCACCCTTGATCAGAACAACCACGCCGGCAACTGTCCGTTCTGCGGCACGCCGATTGTGGTCAAGCCGGGGAAAAGCCGCCCCATTCTTCCCAAATCCCTGGTTCCCTTTGCCGTTACCCGCGAAGAGGCGGAAGAGCGGTTTACGACCTGGCTTTCCTCCCTCTGGTTTGCCCCCGGCAAGCTGAAAAAATACCGCCGCAACAAGGGGCATCTGGTTGGTGTCTATATCCCGTACTGGACCTATGACAGCGCCACCACAACAGAGTATTCCGGGGAGCGGGGCATTACCTACCAGGTGCCGGTGTCAACCGTGGTCACGGAAAACGGTCGTCGAGTCCGACGGACGGTGATGGTTACCAGGGTGCGCTGGACACCTGTTTCCGGCCGGGTCAGCCGCTTTTTTGACGATGTGCTGGTCGGCGCCTCCACAACCCTGCCCAGAACCATCACCGACCGGCTGCGTCCCTGGAATCTGAAAGCCCTGGTTCCCTT
>JALSNC010000282.1 GCA_026987195.1 Desulfobulbaceae bacterium
GGATCAAGTCTCCATCTTCCCGGGCCCCATCACCCTTGTTCTCCACCCCCAGAGCAGGATACCGGCCAGGACCATGGCCGAGCTGAGGAACTGGCCCATGGTCAGGCCCAGGGCAAGGGTGCCGAGCTGGGGATCGGGCTGGCGGACAAATTCGACCAGGAAACGGAACACGCCGTAGAGGATCAGGAACAGGGCGAGCATGCTGCCGTGCGGCCAGAGTCGGGACCGGGGTTCCGACCAGGGCCGCGCCCTGAGACTCCAGAGAATGCCAAAGAGCAGCACGCCCTCGAGCAGGGCCTCGTAGAGCTGGGACGGGTGGCGGGGCAGGGGGCCGCCGCCCGGAAAGACCATGCCCCAGGGCAGATCCGTGGGCCTGCCGAACAGCTCGCCGTTGATGAAGTTGCCGATCCTGCCCAGGCCCAGGCCGATGGGTACGGTGACCACGTAGAGATCTGTCCCTTTCCAGAAATCAAGGCCATGCCGGCGGCTGTACCAGAGCCCGGCCAGAAGTACACCGATGCAGCCGCCGTGAAAGGACATGCCGCCCTCCCAGGTCGCGAGGATCTCCAGGGGATGGCGGAGGTAGTAGCCAGGATTGTAGAACAGGACATAGCCCAGCCTGCCGCCCAGGATGACCCCCAGGATCAGGGCCAGGTTCAGGTTGTCCAGGTGATCGAGCATGGCCTGCCAGCGGAAGCGTGTTGCCTGGCGGCGGACCAGCAGATAGGTGGCGGCAAAGCCGAGCACGTACATGAGGCCGTACCAGCGGATCTGCAGGGGACCGATGGAAATGATGACCGGGTCGATGCGGGGATAGGTGAGCATGGGATTATAACAGCCCCTGTTTCTTGAGATGGATCTGCAGGACCGAGATCGCGGCCGGTGTGATGCCGGAGATCCGCGAGGCCTGGCCCAGGGAACGGGGCTGGACCCGGGTCAGTTTCTCCACCACCTCGTTGGAAAGTCCCGGCAGCCCCCGGTACTCCATGTCCTCGGGCAGCAGGGTCTGCTCCAGTTTCCTGAATCGCCGGACCTGTTCCTCCTGGCGCCGGATATAGCCTGCATACTTGACCTGGAGCTCGATCTCGTCGGCAAAGGGCTGCCGGTCCAGGTCCGGGGGCAGGGAGATGGAGGCCGCCGCCACCAGGGAGGAGAGATGGGCAAGGCGGATCTCGGGCCGGCGCAGGAGCTCGGCCAGGGTCTGGGCCTGGGTGAGCGGTGTCGAGCCGATCCGTTCCAGCTCGCGGTTGACACTGTCCTGCGGCCGCAGCCGCAGCTCGTGCAGCAGGCGCACGGTCTGGTCGATCATGTGTTGCTTGTGGATAAAGGCCTGCCAGGTGCTGTCGTCCACCAGGCCGACACGGCGGCCGATCTCGCGCAATCGCAGGTCGGCGTTGTCCTCGCGCAGGAGAAGCCGGTACTCGGCCCGGGAGGTGAAGAGCCGGTACGGCTCTTTCGTTCCCAGGGTCACCAGGTCGTCGATGAGCACCCCGATATAGGCCCGGGAGCGATCAAGGACCAGCGGCTCCCCGCCGCGCACCTGCAGGGCCGCGTTGATGGCAGCCAGCAATCCCTGGGCCGCTGCCTCCTCGTAGCCCGAGGTGCCATTGATCTGGCCGGCGTGGAACAGGCCCCGGATCCGTTTTGTCTCCAGTGTCGGCTTCAGCTCCCGCGGATCGATGTAGTCATATTCGATGGCATAGCCGGGCCGGATGATGCGGGCATGCTCCAGCCCCCTGATGGAGTGGACCATCTTGACCTGGGTGGCCAGCGGCAGGCTGGTGGGGATTCCGTTGGGATAGACCTCGACCGTGTCCAGGCCCTCGGGTTCGAGAAAGATCTGGTGGCGCTCCTTGTCGGGAAAGCGCATCACCTTGTCCTCGATGGACGGGCAGTAGCGGGCCCCCACGCCTTCGATGATGCCGGCGAACATGGGTGACTGGTCGATGGAGGCGCGGATGATGTCGTGGGTGCGGGCGCAGGTATAGGTGATGTGACAGGGCCGCTGTTCCAGTCGCGGCTCGCCCGGACCGGTGAAGGAGAACATGGCCGGCGGATCGTCGGAGTACTGGGGTTCGAGCTGCGAATAGTCGATGGTGGTGCCGTCCAGGCGGGGCACGGTTCCGGTCTTCATCCGGCCGACGGTGAATCCCTGCAGGCGGTACCAGCGGGCCAGGCTGGTGGAGGGGGCGTCGCCCATGCGGCCGGCGGGAAAGTTCCTGAGGCCGATGTGGATGAGGCCGTTGAGAAAGGTGCCGGTGGCCACCACCACGGCCCGCGCCGGGATCACCTCGTCCAGCGAGGTGCGGATGCCGGTGACGCGGCCGTCCCGGACCAGGATCTCGTCGACCACGGTCTGCCGGATCTCGAGGTTCTCCTGGTGCTCCAGGACCCGTTTCATACGCAGCCGGTAGAGGAGGCGGTCGGCCTGGGCCCTGGAGGAGCGGACTGCCGGGCCCTTGCTGGTGTTGAGACGGCGGAACTGGATGCCGGTGGCATCGATGTTCCGCGCCATTTCACCGCCCAGGGCATCGATCTCCTTGACCAGATGGCCCTTGGCCAGACCGCCGATGGCCGGGTTGCAGGACATGGCGCCGATGGTATCGGCGTTGATCACGCAGACCAGGGTCCTGCAGCCCATGCGGGCCGCTGCCAGCGCTGCCTCGCAGCCGGCATGACCGGCGCCTATGACAACAATGTCGAACGGGTTCATCGCAGTGGAAAGAGCCGGTTAACGGTTTGCGGAGGGGCCGCCCGTGGCGGCCGTTTTCTTCTGCCAGCGCATCTTCGGCCTGCGGGTCATCTTCCAGAAGCCCGGGGTCAGCAGGATGGCGATGGTGTAGAGTTCCAGGCGGCCGGCCAGCATGCAGAAGATCAGGACCAGCTTGGCGAGATCCGGCAGATGGCCGAAGTTCTGCGTCGGCCCCACCAGAGCCAGGCCGGGCCCGATATTGTTCAGGGTGGCGATCACGGCGGTGGGGCCGGTGATGATGTCCACGCCAAGGGCGGTGACGATCAGGCTGGCTATCAGGAACACCGCCAGGTAGATGGCGAAAAAACTGAGGATGGCGATCATCACGTCCTGGGGAACCTTGGTCCTGCCCAGCTTGATGGTCTCCACCTGGCGGGGATGGACCAGCCTGTGGAGCTGCAGGCGCGCATGCTTGAAGAAGAGCAGGATGCGCACCACCTTGATGCCGCCGCCGGTGGAACCTGCACAGCCGCCGACGAACATCAGGGCCACCAGCAGGACGCGGCAGAAGGGCGGCCAGGAATCGAAATCCGCGGTGCCGAAGCCAGTGGTGGTCATGATGGAGACCACCTGGAAGAAGACATCGCGCAGGTTCCGTCCAATGTCGAGGTAGGTGCCGCTGACCTGGTTGGCCACCAGGATCAGGAGGACCGCAAGAAGGACGATGGCGCCGTACAGCCGGAACTCCTCGTTCTTCCAGTAGGCCTTCAGGTCGCCGCGCAGGGCCATGAAGTGGAGGGAGAAGTTGGCGCCGGCCAGAAACATGAACAGGATCACCACCGACTGGATATAGGTGGACTGGTACTGGCCGAGCGAGGCATTGTGGTTGGAGAAGCCGCCCGTGGCCAGGGTGGCGAACGAGTGGGTCAGGGCGTTGAAGAAGTCGACTCCGCCGGCCATGAGCAGGCCGGTCTCCAGCAGGGTCATGAGCAGGTAGACGCTCCACAGGATACGGGCCGTGTCCTGGATGCGCGGCGCCAGCCGGTCCTTGGTCGGGCCCGGCACCTCGGCCTGGAAGAGCTGCATGCCGCCGATGCCGAGCAGGGGCAGGATGGCCAGGGTGAGGACGATGATGCCCATGCCGCCGAGCCAGTGGGTCATGGTGCGCCAGAAGAGCAGGCTCCTGGGCAGGATCTCGATGTCGGCAAGGATGGTGGACCCGGTGGTGGTGAAGCCGGACATGGACTCGAAGAAGGCATCGATAAAGGAGGGGATGTAGCCGCTGAGGACGTAGGGCAGGGCGCCGAGCAGGGCCAGGCCGATCCAGCTGAAGGCGACGATGGCAAAGCCGTCCTTGTAGCCGAGTTCACGCTCGGGCAGGAAGACTGCCACCAGGATGGTGCCGGCCACGAGTCCCAGCAGCGAGCTGATCAGGAAGGTGGGGATCATGCCGTCGCTGAAGTAGATGCTGAACGGAATGGGCGAGAGCAGCATCAGGGAGAGGATGATGATCAGCTTGCCGAGAAGATTGAGAACGCCGCCGATACGCATGGGTCAGTTGCCGGGCCTGGGAATGGATGCGGGTGTCACGATTGCGGGGAAAAGAATTTTTCCACGTCCCTGGCCGCGTCACGGGTGAAGAAGATCACCAGGTTGTCGCCGGGACGGATGACCGAGTTGCCCGAGGGGATGAAGACCGATTCGCCGCGGACAACGGCGCCCACCACCGAGCCGCGGGGAAAGGGGCAGTCCTTGATCTTGACATTGTCGAACCTTTTGCGCTCCGGCACGGTCACCTCCATGACCTCGGCGTCCGAATCGAGGATGGTGGCCACCGAGACGATGGAGCCGCGGCGGACGTAGCGCAGGATCATGTCCGCTGCCACCTGCCGCGGGCTGAGGGCGACGTCGATACCGAGCTTGCCGAGCATGGGCACGAAGTCGTGCCGGGTGATCTTGGTGATGCAGCGTCTGGTGCCATGGTGTTTGGCCAGCAGGCTGGAGAGGATGTTGGTGGTGTCCGAGCCGGTGACCGCGATGACCAGGTCGGCGAGATCGATACCTTCCTCCAGCAGGTCATGGGCGTCCAGGCCGTCGAAATTGAGAACAATGGAATGGCCCAGGTTCTCGGACAGGAACCTGCACCGCTCCACATCTTCCTCCACGATCTTGATCTCGAGATCCAGTTCCTCCAGGCGGCGGGCCACCAGGTAGCCGATATCACCGCCGCCGATGATGAAGACCTTGGCCGGCAGTCGGCTGGCCAGGTTGAACATCTGTTCCACCCGTGCCATCTCTTCCCTGAGCACCATGAGGTAGATCTTGTCCCCGGCGCGGATGGTGTCCTCGCCGCGGGGAATGATGGTCTCGCCGTCGCGGATGATGGCGGTGATGACGTAGTGATGGGTGCCGTGTTCCCGGCCCAGCTCGAAGAGTGATCTGCCGACATGGGGGTTGTTTTCATTGACCACGTAGCCGAGGAGCACCACCTTGCCCCCCGCGAACTCGGCGGTGTCGAAGGCCTCGGAAACGTGGATCAGCTTCATGATCTCGTCGGCCATGGCCCAGTCCGGGCTGATGAGCAGGTCGATGCCGAGCGCCTCCTCGTTGAGCGACATGCCCGGGGTCAGGAAGTCCTCGTTGCGCACCCTGGCGATGCGAATGCCCACGTCATACTGGCGTGACATGATGCAGGCCACCAGGTTGACCTCGTCGCTGTCCGTGACCGCAATGAAGAGATCGGTCTTTGCTATCCCTGCCTCGGCCAGGATGCGGGCCGAGGCCCCGGAACCGTGCACGGTGAGGATGTTCATCTCCTGTTCGATCCGCAGCAGTTTGTCCTTGTCGCGGTCGATGAGGATCACGTCCTGGCCTTCCGAGGAAAACTTGGAACAGAGGTACTGGCCCACCAGGCCGGCACCGACGATCATTATCCGCACGGGTAGCCTCCGCAAAGTAGTGACATCATCACGGCCGCCAGCTGATGAAGGCCCAGGTGGGAACATGGATGCGCCTGAGCACCAGGGAGCCGTTGTCTGCAGAGGTGGTAATGGACCGGACGTATTTTTGCAACCGTTTTTCCTCCTCCGCCCTCAGGTCGCGAAACATCCAGCGGTAGCTCTCAACGGCATCCTCCAGGGAACGGTAGACCATCTCCTCCTCCAGGACGATGTACTCCACCGTTGGCAGGTAGCCCATCCGGTAGAGCAGGTTGACGGTGTAGATGAAATCCGGGCCCGGCTGCAGAAGGCGGCCCACGGCGGCAAAGGCGTCCGGGTCAAAGGGACCGTGCCGGACCCGGTCCGTGATCACCACCCTGCATCTGGCATGGCGGCTGAGCTGTTCCAGGGCTGCCCCCAGGTCGGCAACAGCCAGGGATCTCGAGGCAATGGCAATATCGTGGCGGCCGATGCCCAGGGTCTGCCAGTCGTCACCCCAGCCGGCGTGACAGGTGGTGATATTGCCCAGGTGTGCCCGGGCAGCGCGCTCCTTCAGGATATCGAGCATCCGGCCGGAGAAGTCCAGGGCCGTCACCCGTTCCACTCTGCGGGCGAGCGGCAGGGCCAGGGTGCCGGGACCGCAGCCCACGTCGAGGACCGACCAGTTCTTCCGCGGCCGGAGCAGGGCCAGGAATTTTTCCGTGTAGACCGATCTTTCGGTCCGCTCGGCAAAGGAATCCGCCTTGCGGTCCCAGTCGGCGGCACCCTTGGATTTCCATGATTTCTCCTGCCGGGCCCGCTGATACATTAGGTTCCAGTCGAGCTCTTCAAAACGTGGTTGTTGCATACTTTCTCCGCAGGGACATGAAATAATTTGACAGAGTAGGACCACTGTGATTAAAATACAAAATTTTGATAAAGTAAACGGCCGGTGTCAACGACGGTCAGCCCATCCCGGTCAGATCCCGGCGCTGCAGTTTCTGTAATCGCTCACAGGCAGCGTGCGGGCACATCAGACAGAGTCCCCGGGAGGGCCCTACCATTCGGAGGGACCGCGGCACCTGTCCTCAAACCAGCAGAAGGAAGCAGATCATGAGCAAGAGAACATTTCAGCCCAGCAATACCAAACGGAAGCGGACCCACGGTTTCAGGGTCAGGATGAGAACCCGTGCCGGCCAGGCGGTGATCAAACGGCGCCGCGCCCGGGGGCGCAGGCGGCTTGCTGTCTGATCCGGATGAAGAGGTTCGGGCTTCCCAAGACCTGTCTGCTCAGGAAGACCGGGGAGTTTAACCGTGTCTACCGGCAGGGCCGCCGTCTGCACGGCAGGGGGTTCTCCCTGATTTACGTGGCCAACGACCTGCCGTGGAACCGTCTGGGAATCAGTGTGCACAGAAAGACCGGCGGCGCTGTCCGCCGCAACAGGATCAAGCGGATCGTCCGCGAGACCTTCCGCCTGCACCGGGATATCTTTCCTCCGTCATCCGACATTGTCTGCACGGTGCGGCCTGATTTCGGCCCTGACAGCCCGGCGGCCATGCTGACCGCGGTGAGGCGGCTGCTGGAAGCCGGGGAGCGGCCGGCATAGTGGTGTCTCACTGCCGCAGGCATACCGCGCCACCTGGCGGACCGCGTCACCGGGCAGGAGTGTCTGCCCTGGCCGGCCGTCTGCTGGTGGTACTGTTCAGGGGCTATCAGTATCTTGTTTCACCGCTTTTTCCCGCCACCTGCCGCTACACCCCGACCTGTTCCCAGTACGCCATCGAGGCCGTGGCACGCTACGGTGCCATTCGGGGGCTGTATCTGGCCGTCCGCCGGATCCTGCGCTGCCATCCCTTTGCCCGCGGGGGCTATGATCCCGTGAAGTAGTCGTGTCTATAATCCAGTGACAGGCTGTTGTCCCGGTCGCCGCGAAACCGGCGCGTTGTCACTTTCCTGCGGACGGCAGCCTTTTTGAGGTAAATACCCATGGACCTGCATAGAGCCCTCCTGGCCTTCGTTCTTTCCATCGCCATCCTGCTGGGGTACCAGTACTTTTTTGTCAAGCCGGCAGTAGAGCACCAGCAGGCGCAGACCGGGCAGACAGCCTCGGCCCCGACCGGAGAGACGGCCGGGCAGCCGGCTCCGCCCGCCCGGGCCGGGAAGCCGGCCGCGGCCGCGCCCGTTGCCCCCACGCCCCTGGCAAAGGCTGTGGCCGTCAATCCCGAGGCCAGGGATATCACCATAGATACGCCCCTGTACACGGCAGTGATCAGTGAACAGGGCGGCGGTTTCAAGAGCTTTGTTCTCAAGCGGTATCGCCAGAAGCTGGACAGGGATTCCGACCCCATGCAGCTCGTGCAGACCCGCAATCCGGTGGAACTGCCCCTGCTCTTCACCCTGGACAACGGCGCTGCGGCGCAGCTTCCCCTGTACCGGGCCGATACCACCGCCCTGACCCTGAAGGGCAGTGGTGACACCGCCACCCTGCGCATGGCCGCCACTCTGCCGTCCGGTCTCCGGATCACCAGGACCCTGGAGTTCAACGGCGCCAATTACATGGTGAAGAACAGCTACAGGGTGGAAAACAGCGGTTCCGCCCCGGCGCAGATCACCCCGGCCATGGTCCTGACCAATGAGCCGTTTGAAAAGAACGCCGCCTCCGGTGGTGTCAGCCGCTATCTCTTTTCCGGTCCGGCCGCCTACATCGACGCCAGTCTCACCCAGGTCAAGGGCAAGGCCCTGAAGGAGGGGCCCAAGGTCATGCAGGGCATCGTAACCTGGGCCGCCTATGAGGACAACTACTTCATCTGCGCCGTGATCCCCAGGCCACCGGTCCGGCGGACCGTGACCATCCGTGCCGAGGGAGAGCGGGTGCGCACCGTGGTCTCTGATCCGGTCGTGACCCTGGCGCCGCAGGATGCCAGGGAGTTCGGCTATAACGCCTACTTCGGCCCCAAGAAACTGGCCATCCTCAAGGCCGTGGATCACGAGCTGGCCAAGGCGGTCAACTTCGGCTGGTTCGACGTCATTGCCAAGCCCATGCTCTGGCTGCTCAACTTCTTCTATTCCTTTGTCCACAACTACGGCGTCGCCATCATCATGGTGACCATCCTCATCAAGGCCGCCTTCTGGCATATAACCTCCAAGGGCATGAAGTCCATGAAGAACATGCAGAAGCTGCAGCCCAAGGTCGCCAAGCTCAAGGAGAAGTACAAGGACGATCCCGCCAGGATGAACCAGGAGATGATGGCTCTCTACAAGACCTACAAGGTCAATCCGGTGGGCGGCTGCCTGCCCATGATCATCCAGATCCCGTTCTTCTTTGCCCTCTACCGGGTTCTGATGTCGGCCATCGAGCTGCGGCATGCGCCGTTCATGCTCTGGATCAATGACCTGTCCGCCCCTGACCGGCTGATGATCGGCTTTGACATCCCTTATATTCACGGTATCCCGGTCCTGACTCTGCTGATGGGCGCCTCCATGTACCTGCAGCAGAAGATGACACCCACCACCGCCGATCCGACCCAGGCAAAGATCATGCAGTTTCTTCCTATCCTGTTCACCTTCATGTTTCTCAACTTTGCCTCCGGCCTGGTCCTCTACTGGCTGGTCAACAACCTGCTCTCCATCCTGCAGCAGCAGCTCATCAACCGGCAGGTGAAGGCCGCATCCCAGGCCTCTTGACAAGGACACATTACATGGCAAAAGGAAAAGATTTTTTTGGCAAGGATGTAACCGAAGCGATCCGGCAGGCCTGCAGGGAGCTGGCCATCCCCCAGGAGGAACTCGACATCGAGGTCCTGGAGACCGGTTCTGCCGGGATTTTTGGCCTGTGCAGGAAAAAGGCCCATATCAGGGTGACCCCCAAGTCGAAGGCCGGTGAGGAGTCGGCCGACAAACCGGCACCCCGCCGCCGCGGCGGGTCGGGAGAGGGAAAAAAGGATTCACGGCAGAAGAAGGTGAAGCCGGCGAAGGAAAAGCCCGAGAAAACCGCTCCCCCCGGGGCAAGGCAACAGGAACAGCCGCAGGCGGACACGGCCGGGGCGCAAAAGGAGCCTCCACCCGAAGAGAGTGCGCCGGCCGGCAGGCAGCAGGCCGAACCGGTTGCGGCCGAGGTCACCAGGGAACCTCCCTCGGCCGAGGTCCTGGAGATGATCCGGGCCGATCTCGAGGAGATGCTCTCGCTGATGGGATATCCGTCCCGGGTGGCGGTGGAGGTGGAGGATCTCACGGTCCGCTGCCGGATCAGCGGTGAACACGAGGAGGTGATCATCGGCACCGACGGCCGGACCCTGGACAGCCTCCAGTATCTGCTCCGCAAGATGATGAGCCGCCGCCTGCCCGACCGGGTGATGCTGACCCTTGATGCCGGCAACTTCCGGCAGCGGCGGGCCGAGGAGCTGAAAGAGCGGGCCCGGGACCTGGCCGGCCAGGTCCGGGAAGACGGCAAGACACGGGCCATCCCGGCGCTCAATCCCTCGGAGCGGCGTGTGGTCCACATGACGCTGCAGGAAGACAAGGGCATCCGTTCCCGGTCGGTGGGTGACGGCCTGTTCAAAAAGGTGCTGATCTACCGGCCCGGCAAGGACAGGAAGTCAGGTTCCAGGAAACGCAGAGGCCGCCAGGGTGACCGTTCTTCATCGGGAAACTGAGACCATCGCCGCCATCGCCACGGCCCCCGGCACCGGCGGTATCGGCATCATCCGCATCTCCGGGCCCCGGGCCCGCGCCATCCTTGACGCCATGTTCCGGCCCTTCCGGGCCGGTTCCGTCCCCGAAAGCCACAAGCTCCGTTACGGTACGGTCATCGACCGTACCGGCCGGGTCCTCGACGAGGTCCTGGCTGTCTACATGCAGGCGCCTGCCACCTATACCCGCGAGGACGTGGTGGAGCTGCACAGCCACGGTTCCTACCTGGTCCTGCAGGCCATCCTGGCCGAGGTACTGGCCCGTGGCGCCCGGCCGGCCGAACCCGGCGAGTTCACCAAGCGCGCCTTCCTCGCCGGCCGTATCGACCTGACCCGGGCCGAGGCGGTCATCGACCTGCTCCAGGCCCGGACCCGGGGTGGTGTCGATCTCGCCGTGGGCCAGTTGCAGGGCGGGCTCCAGGAACAGGTGGAGGTCGTGCGCCAGGGCCTGACCGATATCCTCGCCATCCTCGAGGTGGCCATCGATTTTCCCGACGAGGACGTGGAGATTCTGGACAGCGGCCATCTCCTGGAGCGGCTGGAAAAGGATGTCGAGGCGCCCCTTGACCGGCTGCTTGCCCTGGCGGAGACGGGCAAGGTGATCCGGGAAGGGATCAGCGTGGTTATTGCCGGCCGGCCCAACGTGGGCAAGTCCAGCCTGCTCAACGAGCTGCTCCAGGAGGAGCGGGCCCTGGTCACCGAGGTGCCGGGCACCACCCGCGACACCATCGAGGAGATGATCTCCATCCGCGGCATTCCGGTCCACCTTGTGGATACCGCCGGAATCCGGGCCCATGACGACCTGGTCGAGGAACTGGGTATCGAGCGGGCCCGCCGCAAGCTGGACGAGGCCGATCTGGTTCTGTTCCTTGTCGACGCCGGGGCTGGTCTCACCGACCAGGACCGGGAACTGTACGGGTCCGTAGCCGGCCGCGACCATATCGTGGTGCTCAACAAGACCGACATCGCCTCTCCGGACCTGCTTGCCGGGCTCGAACAATCGTTCCCCGGCACAGAGGTGGTCCGGATCTCCTGCCACCGGCACGAGGGGATCGAGGGGCTGCGGGAGGCCATGTTCCGCCGGATGCAGGGGGACGGCACCCTGGAGGAGCGTCCAGCCTGCGCTCCCAACCTGCGCCACCGCCTGGTGCTTGAAAAAAGCCGTACCGCCTGCCGTCGTCTGCGCGAGGCCATGGCCGGGGGCGCACCCGCCGACCTGCTCGCCGTCGAGGTTCAGGCGGCCCTCGATCACCTGGGTGATATCGTCGGTATCACCACTCCCGAAGATGTGCTCGACGCCATCTTCTCCAGGTTCTGCATCGGTAAATAATTCTGTCGGCCGGGTCCATGTTCCTGGAGCCCCTCTCCGGTCGACGGGCTGTCAGCGGTGTATTATGTTCATACCGGAAGTTCACTGCCCCATGGACGCGACACGATACATCGTGGCGGGAAGGCTCATTGACGGCAGTGGCGGCCAGGTCCGCCGCCGGGTCTTCCTGGCCGTCAGCGGCGGGATCATTACCGCCATCGCTCCGCTCTCCGCCCTTCCGACCCATGCCGCCCCCACGACCGTGACCGACCTCTCGCACTGTACCCTCCTGCCGGCGCTGGTGGACTGCAGTGTCAGCCTCTGTCGCTCTCCTTCCGTCGACCGGTCGCTGCGCACTGCCCTGGACCGGGCCGATGACGACGCCAGGCTGGCCATGCTGGAGCGGCATGTCCTCTACTGCCACTCCTACGGTGTGTTGGGGGTTGCTGATCATGATGATGACGCCGGCCTGGCGGCACGCTACAGGGCCGGGTCAGAGCGTGCCATCGAGATCCGGAGTTCCGGGACCCCGTGCAGGAGCCGGCAGGACTGTGACCGGGAACGTCCAGGAGAGCGGGAGTACCTCAGGGTCGTCCTGTCCGGCGACATCGGCGATGAGGATGATACCCTGCCGTTCCCTGACCGGGCCGAGCTGCAGCACATCCTGGCGCACCGGCGCGGCAGAACCGTGGTGGCCGTGGCCAATGGCCGGCGGCAGGTGGCCCTGGCCCTTGCCGCCGGCTGTGATGCCGTCGAACAGGGCTACCGCATGGGCGAAGCCAATCTCAGGGAGATGGCGCGGCGGCAGGTGGTCTGGATACCCTGTGCCATCCGGGCCAGGAACGGCCTGGACAGCGCCACCGGTGACGGTGGAGTGGCCTGCCGGTTTTCCCAGCGCTATATCTCGCCGGAAAAGGCGGCTCCCGGGGCGGAGGCCTTCTGGAAAGAGACGCTGGCCGACCAGTTGAGACAACTGGGCCTGGCCAGGAAACTGGGAGTCAGGACAGCCGTGGGTACCGGCGCCGGCAGTGTCGGCATCCTTCATGGCGAGTCCATGGTCGAGGAGATGAAGCTGTTTCTCCGGGCCGGTTATTCCCTGGAGGAGACCGTCCGCAGCGCCTCGGAACATGGGGCCCGTCTTTTCGGCATGGACAGTCTCGGCATGCTCGCCGCCGGCCGGCGGGCGACCTTCCTGGCCGTGCGCGGCACGGTCAGGCAACTGCCGCGAAAACTCTCCTACCTGGAGGGGATCTATATCAACGGTATGCCCAGTTCCCTCTATCACAAGGACCCGGCCGGGATCAGAACCACGCCCTGATACCGGCAACAAACCGGAAGTCATCCACGTCCCGGTTTCCGGCCCGGGCCATGTCTGCCGTGTCACCGTAGAGGTGGACCCAGTTGATGCCGATATAGGGCGCGAATTCCCGCCTGATTTCGTACCGGAGGCGGAGACCGAGCTCAAGGTCAGAGAGTCCCGAGCCGGTACCCGTGTCAGGATCGTCCCTGCCGTACAGGTTCACCTCCAGGTCCGGGACCAGGATCAGGCGCTGGGTGAACAGGATCTCGTATTCCGCGGTAAGCCGTGCCGCGGTGCGGCCACGATCACCGAGAAACAGGGCCGCATCGATGTCGAAAAAATAGGGAGCCAGTCCCTTGACACCCATGGCCAGCCAGTTGCGGCCCGGTTCCGGGCGCAGGTCACCCCGCCATCCCACCTGCAGGTCCCAGTACGGCGCCACCGCCCGGCTGTAGAGCACCTGCAGTTCCGCCTCCTCGACCTCGCCATCCAGATAGTCACCGTCTGTCTTTATCCAGAGCTTGTTCAGGTCGTATCCCAGCCAGCCTTCAGCATCCCATGCCAGGGGATCGCTGCCGTCACCGGCCCGTACCTCCATCTGGTCCACAAGGAGCCGGCCCAGGAGCGGGTCGTCGATCATGCCGCCTCCATACGCGGTGACGGATGGGAGCAGGCACAGGAGCAGCAGGGACAGGTATCGTTTCATTCTCATCTCCTCACCTCACCACGACTTTGCGGAACATGGCCAGCATGTGATAGAGCAGGTGGCAGTGGTAGGCCCACGGCCCCATGGCATCGGCAGTCACCAGGTAACTGATCTTTGCACCCGGCTGGACAATGACCGTGTGCTTACGCGGGATACGGCGGCCATCACCGGTCTCCAGGTCACTCCACATGCCGTGCAGGTGCATGGGATGGTTCATCATGGTGTCGTTGACAAAGGTGATGCGGAGACGTTCGCCATACCTGAAACGCAGGGGCTCGGCATCCGCGTACCTGATCCCGTTGATCGACCACATGTAGCGGGACATGTTGCCGGTCAGGTGAAGCTGGATTTCACGCCCCGGGTCGCGCGGATCAGGGGTGGGGTAGAGATTACGCAGATCCGCGTAGGTCAGCACCCGGCGGCCGTTGTTTCGCAGGCCCACGCCGGGGTCATCGAGCCGGTAGCGCGGGTGCATGGCCCGCATGTCGACCTGTGGCCCGAATTCCGTTGCCACGTGCACCACCGGCGCATCGCTTCCTGTTCCGGCTGGCCCCCGAGCCGTCCTTTCCCGGGCCGTCCCGTCCCGGGAAGACGTCATTGTGTCCATTCGCCCCATGGCTTGCTGCGTATGGGGCATGGCCCGGCCGCCATCCTTCCCGGTTGTCCCGGCCATGTCCATGCCCATGTCGGTCATGGTCAGGATCGGATAGGGATCATAGTCAGGAACGTCTGCCGTCAGGGCCGGATCCGGGGTGAGCGTACCCCGTGCGTGGCCTGACCGGTCGATGGCCTGGGCAAAGATACAGTAGGCGCGGTCATCCCTGGGGGTGACAATGACATCATAGGTCTCGGCAACACCGATCCTGAATTCATCCACGGTAACCGGTTCGATGTTCTGGCCGTCCGCCGCCACGACAGTCATCTTCAGCCCGGGGATGCGGACATCAAAAAAGCTCATGGCCGAGCCGTTGATCACCCGCAGGCGCACCCTTTCCCCACGTCTGAACAGGCCGGTCCAGCCGGCAGCGGGTGTCCGGCCGTTCATGAGATATGTATAGGTATAGCCGGTCACGTCGGAAAGGTCCCGGTCGCTCATGCGCATCATGTTCCACATGCGCCGGTCATTCCAGGTGTTCACCAGGCCTTTTGTGCGGAGGTCGTTGATCAGGTCACCCAGGGTACGTTCGTTGAAGTTGTAGTAATCGCTCATTTTCTTGAGCTTGGCGTACAGGTCGTCGGGATCTTCATCCGTCCAGTCCGAAAGCATGACAACGTGTTCCCGGTCCCAGGCAAAGGGGTCGGGCTCCAGGGGCTCGACGATGAGGGGGCCATAAAGGCCGGTCTGCTCCTGGAACCCGGAATGGCTGTGATACCAGTAGGTGCCACTCTGGCGGACATCGAACTGGTAGTGGAAGGTTTCGCCGGGTGCAATACCGTCAAAGCTGATATCCGGTACCCCGTCCATGGTGGCAGGCAGAATGATGCCGTGCCAGTGGATCGAGGCAGACTCGGCAAGACGGTTGGTGACCTTGAGGCTTACCCTGTCCCCCTCCCGCCATCGCAGGACCGGTCCGGGAACCGAGCCGTTGACAGCCGTTGCCCAGCGTATTTTTCCCGTGAAGTTGACCTGCTGCGGCGCAATGGTGAGATGAAAATTCCTGCCGCGCAGGACAGGAATCCGGTCTTGTTCCGCGGCCCCGGCAGCGGCTGTTCTGCGGGGCAGCACGCCCAGGCCGAGCAGAATGCCGCCAGCCGCTATTCCCTTGACAAAACGGCGTCGGTCCATGGACGGCAGGCCGTCAAGATGCAGGAGAAGCTTTTCGATATCCATCTGATCCCTCCTGGGAAGAGGTTGGCTGGGAGAGTTCCGGCCTGGCGGCCACCATGGGACAACCGCGCCGGTTCAGGCTGCCGCGACGTCTGGCGAGGATTTGAATCTGAGGATAATCAAATTCGCGTCAAACGTCGAGGAGGCTCTGTTGTTCTTTTCGCATACGGCAATTTCAGGCACTCGGTCGGATCAGCTCTCGCCGCCTGTGAGCATGTAGCGGAGGTAGGGGAAGGAGGCCAGGGCCGTAAAGACAAGAAGGAGAAACAGGGAGATCTTGAGCGCTGCCGTGCGGTATATGGCGATGGGGCCTGCCAGACCTGGACGGTGGCGGAAGGGTTCGACCAGGACAGGAGTGATGCCGAAGAAGGTGGCCGGGATCAGGGTGCCGTAGAGGAGAAAGCCGATAAAGTGGTACTGCGGCTTGAGGATGCAGAACGGGCACTTGTGAAAGGGCATGTTGTAGATGTAGGAGGAAAAGACCGTGATGATCGCCACCATGGCCAGGCCGAAAAACCAGCACCAGCCGAGGCTGTAGGCAATGGCGGCGGTGATGCGCCGGCGGCGGAGGAGGAAGACGGCCAGGCCGGCCAGGAGAAGGACCGTGGCGTAGAAGAGCTGCAGGACCGGAACCTGTGGCGCGCGCAGGAGCAGGGGGCCGCCGCCGCTGGAGGAATCAAAGACCACGGCGCAGCAGGAGGTGATGATGTCGGGCCTGAGGCCGGCAAGGTAGGACATCTGCAGGCCGATATCCAGGGCCAGGAAGGGCAGGAGCAGGAGGAGGTAGATGTACTTGACGCGGACAAGGGGGTAGTGTTCGGAACGGATGTCAAGCTGATGGAGCAGGAGCCAGAAGCCGTAGAGAAAGACGCCTGCCAGTTTGATGAGCAGGGTGGGCATGCCCCGCGGATCGGCCAGCAGGGCGCCGGTGGCGCACATGGCACCGGGGATGGAGCCGGCAAAATGGTCGGCTGCCAGGACAAAGACCACCAGGGAGATGATCTGCACGCCCAGGCCGTACTCCACCAGGGTGGACGTCAGCCAGATCTCGTTTTCCAGCCGGATCTGGCGGTTGTCGTCGCTGGCCGGGTTCCAGAACCGCAGGACCCGCAGCGCGCTCCGGCCGGCAAATACCATCAGGAAGGCCACCACCGTGCTGCAGACGATCAGCGCCAGGCTCCAGACGTCAAGCAGCATGGATACGTCCGTCCCGGATATCGATGATCCGCTCAATGGCCGGGTGTTCCGTGACCAGGGGATCGTGGGAGGTGATGACGATGGTCTTGCCGGCGGCCCGGAGTTCGGCCATCAGGTCCATGAAGACATGGCTCAGCCGGGAGTCCAGATGGGCGGTGGGCTCATCGGCCAGGATTATGGGCGGGTCATTGATCAGGGCGCGGGCAATGGCCACCCGCTGCAGTTCACCGCCCGAGACCTGGGCGGCCCGGAAATTCTCGCGGTGGATGATCCCGAACCGCTCCATCAGCTCGCGGGCCCGGGCCCTGCGATCGGCCGGGCCCACGCCGAGCGGCAGCAGGGGCAGGGTGATGTTGTCAAGGACAGTGAGCTCCGGCAGCAGGTTGAAGCGCTGGAAGATGAAGCCGATGGTGCGGCGCCGATGCAGGGTCAGGAACCGGTCCGGCAGCCGGGACAGCTTGCGGCCGGCAATGGCGGCCCTGCCACTGGTGGGCGGAAAGATACAGCCGATAATGGAAAGCAGGGTGGATTTGCCCGAACCCGATGCGCCCCGCAGGCAGACCATGGTCTCGGCCCCGATCCGCAGGTCGATGGCATCCAGGGCCCTGACCTCGTTGGGCCTGCCCTGGTTGTAGATCTTGGTCACTGATTCGAGTTCGATCAGCATCGGCTCTTCTCCTTTCCTGTTCAGGCGCCGCTGAGGGCGGAGTCGGCAGGCACGCTCGCCGTGTGCCAGGCCGGGATGACGGTGGCGGCCAGATAGGGCAGAACGGAGAGGCAGAAGATGAGGAGAACGACCTGCGCCGTCATCTCCGGGACCAGGTGAAAGGGCGGGAAGATGACCGACCAGCCCACCATGATCGGCCGGAACAGGGCCGCGTCGAAGAAGGCGACATGGATGAAGGCCAGGGTGACGCCGACGAGGAAGGAGATGCCGGAGACCAGCAGGCTTTCCCAGAAGCGGACCGCGAGGATGTCCGCGGTCTGCCAGCCCAGGACCTTGAGGATCGCGATCTCCCGTTTCTCCTCCTGTGACAGGCCCGATGCCTTGTCCCAGGCCAGGATGATAAAGGCGGTCAGGGCGGTGAGCAGGCAGATGGAGCCGAACCCGCTCCGCCAGCCGAAGACGACCCGGTAGGTCTTGAGGATCTGCGGCCTGGTGACCACCCTGGTGTCGGGGAGCAGGTCGGCGATCTTCCTGGCAATGGTGTTGATCTCGTTGGGGTTGGTCACATAGACGCAGAGATCGGTGGCCCGGTCACCTCTGATACGGAAGAGATCGCGGGCGTCGTCGATGTTCATGACCACCAGGTCGCGGGTCAGGATATCGGTGGCATCGGCGAAGACGCCGCTGATCTCGAACGAGGCCATGCTCAGGTCGTTCCGGAACAGGGAGAGCAGGTGGCTGCCCCGGGCCTGCACCATGTCGTTCACGGCCCGGCCAAGCACCACGCTGCCCCGGCTGCCCGGCCCCGGGAAGCTGCCGCTGGCCAGGGCAAGGTGCAGCTGGTCGCCCATGGGCATCCGGTCGGTGGCAAGGCCCATGACCGTGAGGTTGGCGCCCGTGACCTCATCAAAGTAGTAGCCCCAGACCCTGGGGACGATGCGGCTGATGCCGTAGATGGAGGACAGCCTGGCGGCATATTCCGGCGGGATATCCACCTGCCGCCCGGCAGACATGCGCTGCAGGGTGATCTGGGGAGCATTCTCCAGCACGCGCTCCGCGGTCCGGGTCAGGGCGCCGGTGGTCATCTGGAAGGAGGCGACCAGGAAGATGACCGCGGTGAAGACCAGCAGGACGCTGAGGTTCTTCATCCGTCGTCGCCAGAGCGAGGAGAGCGCATAGTCGAGGACGTTGATCTGTCGGGCCAGGATCTGCATGGGCTGCTGTGAGAAGGGGGCCGCGCCGGGTTCAGAGCCGGGAGCGGGGCGGCGCCCAGAAGGAGCCGGTGGGAAAGTGGTCCATGGCGCCGGGGTGGTCCATGAAGGGCGCCACCAGGTCGGTCACGGCCGGGTGCCTGGTGTAGCGGGCCTCGGTGGCGAGGCAGAGATCGGTCAGGCCGAGGCCGGAGACGGCAATGGCCTGCAGGCGCGCCGCCTGCTCCTGCCGGGCCCGACGCTGTGCGGCGGACAGGATGAGCCCGGCGTCGATGGCCCCCAGGATCGCCAGCAGGAGCAGGAGGATATGGGATGGCCGCATGACGTCAGTTCTGCATCTTCATGTTCATCTTCATCATCTTCATGCCCGAGCGCATGGACTGGATCAGGGCGTCGGTGAGCTGGTCAAAGGCGAGGATCTGCCTGCCCTTGTGGTCCTTGAGGAAGCTTTCGGCCGCCTTCCGCCCGGTAAAGGGAATCAGCTCCTTGCCCATGGGGCCCATGACGTCGGAACCGATGACGTAATAGGCCTTGCGTCCGTCGATCCACTGCATGGTGTAATAGTCCCTGACCTGGATATCCTTTATCTGGTCCCGGCCCGGGCCGCCATATTTTTCCGGTGAAAAATAGAAGGCCATCATGTCCTTGACACCGTCAAAGTATTTTTCCGTGCCGTCGGCAAAGCGGATACCGGTGAGCCAGTTCCTGTACTTGGCGACAAACATGCCGCACACGGCACAGCGGCTCTGCGGGGTCACGGTCTCATCCGGTGTCGAGGCCCGGACCGGGCTGACGGTGAGGGCCAGCAGCAGGAAGGTGGCTAACAGGGTGTTTCTGATCAGGCTGATGGTCATGGTTTCCTCCTTGTTCTCATGTATGCCGGGGGAGGATGCGGTCACCCGCATCATCGCCGGCCCTTATTGTCCCCGGGTATCGGGCAGAAAGGGGGCGAGCAGGCGGTTCAGCTCGGCCGCACTGATGCCGCCGAGGATGGCGCCGATGATTGTACCCTGCGGGTTGATCACCACGGTGAGCGGCAGGGACTTGACGTTGTAGCGGCCCGCGATCTTTGCTCCCTCGTCCCTGACCACGGGGAATCGGATATCAAGATCACGGACGAAACGGCGGATGTCGGCATCGGGTACACCAAGGGTCTCGACATAGACAACCTTGAGGCCCGCATCACGGTACCGGCTGTACAGGTCATTGAGCACCGGGGTATCGGCCTTGCAGAACTTGCAGTCGATGAGGAAGAAGCGGACAATGGCCGGATGACCGGCGAACTCGGTGCTGGAGACGGTCCTGCCGTTCATGTCGGTCACCGTGAAGGCCGGGGCCGGATCGCCCACCTTGAGCGGTGGCGCGGTCTCACGGGAACAGCCGATGAGCAGGCAGAGGAGCAGGAACAGGCAGGTGCGGGGCAGGAGACGGCGACCGGGCATGATGACCTCCCTACGCCGCCCGGGTCCGGGCCGGGTTCTCCTCGCTGAGGACGCCCTTGCGCATGTGCAGGATCCGGGGACTCTCCTGCGAATCGGCCAGGTGCACGTTATGGGTGACGACGACAAAGGTGGTGCCCTGGCGGTGGTACTCGTGGAAGACGGCAAGGATCTCCTGTTCCGTGTCCTCGTCGAGGTCGCCGGTGGGCTCGTCGGCAAGGATGATGGCCGGCTGGTTGATGAAGGCTCGGGCAATGGCGATCCGCCGCTGCTGGCCGCCGGAGAGCTGGGCCGGGAAGGCGTTTTCCCGGTCCTTCAGCCCGACCTGGGCCAGGATGTCGCGGGCCTGCCTGCTGCTGGCGGCCTTCCGGTTGCCGAAACTCAGGGGCAGGAGGATGTTTTCCAGGGCCGTCAGGGTGGGGATGAGGCTTGCGAACTGGAAGATGAAGCCGATGGTCTGGTTGCGCATCTCGGTCAGGCGGGCGTCGCTCTGGTGCCAGTTTTCGATGCCGTTGACCAGGACCTCGCCCGAATCCGGCGTTGTCAGGCCGCCGATCATGGACAGCAGCGTCGTCTTGCCCGAGCCGGAATGGCCGAGGATGATGGCAAAGTCGCCGGCGGCGATGGAGAGGTTCACATCGTCCACCGCCGTGACCGCCTGGCCGTCGGCGACATAGGTTTTCTTCAGGTTGCGGCATTCAATTATCACGGTGTGTTCCTGTTTCTTTTGGCAGACAGTGATTTTTTTTTCTTGCCTCCATGCTACCACGTGGTATATAGTAGCTCCACTGCCGTATCAGGCCATTTTCAGTATCACGATGTCCTTTTTTCTTTTCCCGGTTTTTGTACTACGAGGTAGTATAAAGATCAAGATCTTTTGAAAAACATCTTTTTTCGGGAGGTTCAGGCAGAAGAGATCCGCTATCCAGTATCCGGTTTCGTCCGTTCGGGTTTTCCAGAGTTTCCCGGCGGATGAAAATTGTCGAGGCCTGCTGCGGGGTGTGGCCGGCCGGCGCAATACCATGGAAATCAGCAAAGGAGGAGAACATGACAGTGTCGAAAAAGACATGGTTCACAGCTATTCTTGCCGCAGGAGCCCTGACCTGGGGGCTGGCCGGGGGAGCCGCCCCGGTGCAGGCAGCAGACAAGTACGATGCGACCTTATATATCGCCGCCATGGGTGGACATTTCGCCAAGGCCGATGTGACCATCGTTCCCGGTGACGAGGCACCCATCAAGCTCAACAAGCTCACCAAGATCGACATCGGTGACGAGGAAACCCATCCCACCCACGATGCCCGCATCGACAACAACAACCGCAAGCGGATGTTCTGGTCCACCTATCATATCGATCCCAACACCAAGATGACCCATGTCGGCGTGAGTGATCTCACCACCGGCGAGGTGTTGAAGGATATCAATGTCTCCATTCCCAAGGAGGCGACCAAGACGCACCACATGTACTGCGCCTCGGCCCAGACCAAGGATTACTACATCCCGATCAGCATGGCCAACAAGGGCTACATCGACGTCTTCCGCAAGTCCGACCTCAAACTGGTGCAGCGGATTTTCCTGGAAGGCACCGAGGCTGACATCAAGGCGCCCTACCTCTTCTATCACGGCACCAACTCGCCGGACATGAAGAAGATCCTCATCACCATCAACGAGGCCGAGACGCCCCAGGGCAAGCCCATCGGCAAGATGCACCTGTTCATGCTGGATGCCGACGCCCTGGTGCATGGCAAGGTCAAGGTCCTGGCCAAGGGCATCGCCCCCGGCGCTCCGGGCAAGACCATGAGCTTTCGCCAGTACTTTTCACCGGACGGCAAGTACATCGCCAACTCCGGCGCCGACCGGATGTACCTGATCGATGCCAACACCCTCAAGGTCCTCGACTCGGAGATGATGGGCAAGCTGGAAGAGAACCACGACGCGATCTTTACCCCGGATTCCAAGTACATCATCGCCACCTCCAGGACCAAGACCCTGACCGATGGCAACTACAAGAAGATCTCTTACAAGACGCCCTTCTGCAGCGAAGAGATCGCCGACAAGGAACTGGGCCCGGACGACTACATGATGGACGGCCAGGTCAAGCTCTACGACGTGGCTGCCAGGAAGTTCATCGGCAAGGCCACCTCGACCTGCACACCCTGTCATAAGGCTGAGGAGGTTGACCAGCACGCTGTTCTCTGTGGTATCGATGCAAACTGGAAGTAACACCTGAGCCGTTTTTCATGCGGCATGACCGGAGGGAAGGGAACTTCTCTCCGGTTTTTTTTGGTGTGCCGGCGCAGGCCGGTCGTTCGTTGAGTTCTTACCGGGAATGGATCGTTATGTCACGGGAAGGTGTTTCTTCGATTTTCGCGGTGGCCTGGAAGACGGTCATCCGCAAGCTGTTTCGCAATTCGGTGCTGGTGCTGGCCGTTGCCCTCCTGGTTGCCCTGCTCGTCTTTGCCTTTCTTTTCAACGATATGGTCCAGGAGAACCTGGAGGCTGCCTCAAAGAAACTCGGGGCCGATATCGTCCTGGTGCCGGCCGAGGCCATGGGTATGGCCGAGGAGTTTATCCTCGAATCCAGTGAAAAGACGTTCTACATGGACAGGTCTATCCTCGATTCCGTCCGCGCGATGCCGGAGATCGACAAGGTGACGTTCCAGGTATATCTCAGGACCCTGGAGTCGGGATGCTGCTCCATCGTTGCCGGCCAGGTGGTGGCCATCGACCCGGCAACGGATTTTGTCGTCAGGCCCTGGCTGCCTGCCTCGGTACCGGAACTGGGCCAGGGTGAGGCCTACGTGGGCAACTATGTCTGGGAATACCTCGGGCTTATCTCCACCGCCACCCTGTTCGGCCATCCCATCAAGGTGGTCGGGCACCTGGAGAAAACAGGTACCGGCCTCGATCACGGCATCTTCATGCGCTATGCCGACCTCTCCCAGGTGACCGAGACGGCAGCAGGAAGCTATTCCAAGGACAAGATCTCCATCGTGTTCATCAAGGTGAAGGACGGTGTCAACGTGGAGGACCTGACCAGGAAGATCCAGTCGGAGAACCCCACCGTGGGTATCATGACCAGCGGGACCATCGGCACGGACATCCGGGCCACGCTGAAGGATATTCTGCGGGTCTTTTCGGTCACCATCCTGGTCTCCTCGCTGCTGGCCATTCTCCTGGCCTGGTCCACCTTTTCGGCCATCACCAACGAGCGCAGGCGGGAGATCGGTATTCTGCGCGCCATCGGCGCCAGGCGTTCCCACATCATCCGGATGTTCATGGCCGAGGCCGCCATTATCTCTGGCATGGGCGGTATCCTGGGGATTCTGGGCGGCCAGTTCCTCATCACCTATACTGCCGGCGACTTTGACCTTCTCAACCGGCTCGGCGTTACCACGGGCATCACCACCACCGGTGTCCTGTTCAGCCTGCTGGCCATGGCGGCCGGCGTGCTGGTCTGCCTGCTCGGCGCTCTGGTGCCCATCGTCCGCCTGGCCAGGATGGAACCGCTGCTCGCCATCAAGGAAGAATAGAACGGACGCGCCGGGCCGGGACCTTTCCTGCCGTCCGGATCAGGAGTCGGCCGGCAGGATCCGGTCAAGGGCAAAATACAGGGTCGCCCGGGTTCCTGCACCGGGGTCAGACGCAAGGTGCAGGCCCCCGCCGTAGCGTTCTCCCACCGACCTGGCCAGGAAGAGGCCAAGGCCCATGCCCTGGCCCGGTTTCTTGGTGCTGAAGAACGGTTCTGTTGCCCGGGCCAGGGTCTTTTCGTCCATGCCGATACCGCTGTCCTCGACCAGGAAGGCCAGGTGATGCGCTTCCCGGAAACAGGTCAGACGCACTTCCCTGTCACCGCCCGCATCCAGGGCATTTTTTACCAGGCTGCTGAGAGCCCGTTTCATGGTCCTCGGCGGTGCCTGGATCACCATGGCGCCCACCTTGTTGACGATCCGCAACCGGTCCGACGGGAAATCCTGTTCCAGTTCGTCCAGCAGCCCGGGCAGCCGGATGATGGCCGGCTGTTCGCCCATTGGCTGACCGGCATCGGCGGTCATGTGGTACAGGATCTCCTTGCAGATCTCCACCTGCTGCCGGATCAGTCTGGCATCCTGGACCAGTTCGTCGTCGCCGTGGTGCAGGAGTGTGCGGTACATCTCGCCCGCGACAACGGCGATCAGGGAAAGCGGCGTGGAGAGCTCATGGGCCGCACCCGCCGACAGGGTGGCCAGGGAGGCCAGACGTTCGCTGCGGTTCTTCTCGTCCCTGAGCGAGGCCACGGTCTCCTGGTAACGGTTGAGGGACTGCTGGATCTTGCTGACAAAAAAGACAATGAAGACAGCGGTGAGGGCAAAGGCCAGCAGCATCCCCTGGAGGTGGATCTGCATCCTGGCCGGCGCCGTGGCCGTGGGGGCGTGACAGAGAGGAACCGGGGCGGGCCGGCCGAGAGGAAAGGGGGCAGCACCTGTCTGGTCGGGGAGCTGGAACAGGGCGGCATAGCAGGAAACCGTGAACAGGAGCAGGAGCCAGGCCATCTTCGGTCGCAGGATGATGGACGCGATGACGATGTGGACCAGGTAGAGCGAGGTGAAGGGGTTCATGGGGCCGCCGGTGTAGAAGAGCAGCAGCGTCAGGAGCAGGACATCCATGAACATGCCGGCAATGAGCATACGATCGAGCCACTTCTTCTTTTTCTTGAACGCGGCAAAGACCAGGTTGCTCACTGCCTGGAAGACAATGATGGCGGAGATGATCAGGAAAGGCAGCTCGATCCGGAAAAGAAAATAGATGGCCGTGATCAGCAGCAGCTGGCAGACCACCGCGCCCCAGCGCAGCAGGAGGAGCCAGCTGAAGGCGATATCCGTGGTTTTCCGCCTGTCGGCACCGCCTGGCGCTGTCCCGGGCAGGGTGCCGCGGTCCATGGGGGGGGAGAACATCGCAATGGCAGGAAGTTCATGGAAATGCGACAATATGCCACATTGCCAGGTAGAGGGTTAGGGGGTATATACAGTATGACCGCTTGCGGCAGGGAGCCGGACGCCACTGGAACGCCGCATTCCCTGTCGGCGGAACATGGTCTCAGGCACATCCATCCTGGAGCGGAGGAAACCGAAAACTCTGGAAATGTTCTCCTCTCCTCCGCTCTGGATGGTTGTCTTCGGCCAGGGGCGGTCAGGCACGCGGTGGTTTCCGTTATGGTCATGTAACGTACCAGTTCACCGCAATGGGCAACTGCCGTGAAACAGCGGTACGTTTACGTGGCCGCCGCGGCCGGTTTGTTCCCGGCCGCATCCTTTCTGCCGGTCCCCGTGGCCGGGGCAGGAGCAGCTGTCTGCTGCCGGCGTGCGGCCTTGATCTCCCCTTCCAGGGTGGCGCCTGCCTCCACGGTGAGGTTGGCAGCGGTCAGGCAGCCGTTGATCCCGGCGGTGGCGTGGGCCGTGATCAGTTCGGCCTTGATGTCCCCCTCCACCCTGCCGTGGCAGACCAGGGTCTCCAGTTCCAGGTTGCCCTGGATTCTGCCGCTTTCGCTGATCACCAGGTATTCTCCCCTGATATCGCCTTCTACCGTACCGTCGATCCGTGCCTTGCCCTTGAAGCTGATATCGCCGTGTACCTGCATCTCGCTGGAGATCACCGAGGTGATGGGCATATCGGAGCCCCTGGCGTCCTGGACCGCTGTCCTGTCTTTTTTCCTGAACAGTGCCATGGGATTCAGTGTCGCACCGTGAGGTTGAGGCCCGCCACCTGCATGTACTTCATGGGGTTGATGGCCCGGCCCTGGTAGCGCAGCTCGTAGTGGAGATGCGATCCGGTGCTGCGGCCGGTGTTGCCGAGCAGGCCGATGACCTGGCCGCGGCTGATATGCTCACCCCGTTTGACGAGCTGTTTCTGAAGATGGGCAAAGACCGATTCATAGCCGTTACCGTGCGACAGGATGATGTACCGGCCGAGCCCCCTGTTGTAGCCCACCTCCCGGACAACGGCATCACCGGTGGCATGGACCTTGTCGCCGGTATTTCCCTTGAAATCGATACCGGCATGGAAGGCCCGTTTGTGGTTGATGGGGTCGGTTCTGCTGCCGAATCCGGAGCTGATCCCGCTGGCAACGGGTTTGCCGAGGGGAATCTTCTGCAGGAGCTCCAGGTAGCGTTCGGTGGTGGAGATGAGACGGTCACCGTAATCCCGTTTCTCCTCGATAAAGGGACCGCCGCTATGGCCTGGATCCTCCTCCACCCTGACCTTGACACCGATACGGTCCATCACGGTCTGGATGATCCGGCTCCGTTCGTCCAGCCTGCTGATACTGCCTTCCAGTCTGCTCTGTTCCTCCCGCAGGTCAGCCACCTGTTCCTCGTAGCTGGCGATCAGCCTGGCCTTTTCCGCGCGCACCGATGTCAGGTCGGCCGCCATGGCGGCGAGTTTCGCGTCCTGCTGCCGGAGCCGGTCGCTGGTGGTGGCGAACTCGGCGCGCAGGGTCCTGTACCTGTCGAAGGTGCGGATGCCGAGGATGCCGGCGGCCAGGAGTATCAGGCTGCAGAGCGTGGACCCGATAACCAGGTTGCGGGCAAGCCTCTTGCCGATGACCAGGGTACGGGCCCTGCCGTGTTCCCCGGTGATGATGATATGGTACCTGTCGTGGCTCATGTTATGCAGGAATTCTCTGTTGTCGGTAACTGTATGTAATGCCTGGCTTTTGCAGGTTTCTGGCCGCAGTGGCAGCCAACCATGAACATCTGCCAGGTACCTTCGTGACCCTGCCACAGGCGTAAAGGTTCGGCAGCACGCCATCCGCACGTCCTCGCGACTGTCCGCATAGGCAGGCACGACCGTGCAGCGAGGTCAGCGAAGACTCCGTGCGGTTCCTGTGAGCGCGTACCTGTTTCCAGGTCCCGGAATGGCGTGAAATTATGTTCTTTATACCCGGAGGACAGTGCTTTTGCAAGCTGATTGGGGGGCTGTCCCGGTGAGTGACGGGATGAGGCTGGATGGGGAGAAGGGCGGCGGGAACTGTTCCGGCTCCTGCCGACGGGTCGGTTGCAGGGGCCGGAACAGTGGCAGGAAAGAGCTGCGGACAGGAGGGTCGACGCCTCTTGCATGTGGCGCAAGCCGGAAAGGCAGCTTCTTGCGATCAGGTAAAAGTTCAGCAGCACGCACGGCTGACGCATTGCTGAGCTTTCACCAAACGTATCCGTATGTTCAGATAGTTGCCGATACCGGTGAACTATTACCGGATCAGTCGCTGAAGCTGTCGGCAAAGAGTTTTTCGATGGCCGCGTGGCCGTCCTCGCTGAGATAACGGGTGCCGGAGCCGACAAAGGTGTCATAGGTGATCCTGGGGGTGTCTTCCTGCCAGCTCGAGTCTGTCCAGGTGAACCACTGCTTGCGGCCCTGGTCGTAGACATGCAGGGGCCGGTTGAACAGCTTGGCCAGCTCGACGGCCCAGCCGGTACCGCCCTTGACCGAGTTGTCGTCGAGGATGGTGCCGATGACAAAGACCTGGTGTCCCCGGTTGACCATGTGAAAGATACACTGCAGGACCTTGCGGATCTTCTCGGTCTCGTAGTAGGTCCGGTTCATCATCCGCGAGGCGATCTCCATGCTGATGTCGCCGCGCTGGAGTTCTTCCTCCGAAAGGACGATGGCGTTTCTGTCCCGGTTGAGCTTGTGGCCCTCGAAGGTGAAAATGACCTCGCTGACCCCGTACTTCTCGGCATTCTCACCAAAGATGGTTTCCGCCCCCTTGAGGCCGCCGTGGTAGAGTGTACATTCACTTGCATTCATAATCCGATCACCTCGTTATCAGAATGTCTGAAGTCTACGTTTTCCTTGCCTTGAAAAAGACCCGCCAGGGGGCGGGGTATCCCTCTATAGTACGCTCCGGGTTGTGCTTGTCAATAAAATCTTCATAGGATTCAAAGACCATCCACTCGGTGCGGCGCTGTTCCCGGCTGCTCATGGGATGGCGGCAGAAGCAGCGGATGTCGGAGAAGCCGGTCCGGGCAAGCCAGTTGTCCAGACAGGAGGCAGTGGGCACGAACCAGGTGCCCGGCACCTTGGCATAGGTGCGGCCGGGGAACAGCGCCACCGGCGCATCGCCGGGGATGGCCTGGGACTCGATGATCACGGTGCCGCCGGGCTTCAGGGCCGCCTGCAGGGAACGCAGGGCCTCCACCGGTGACGGCCGGTGATAGAGGATGCCGAGACAGAAGATGACATCAAAGCAGCCTGGAAAGAGGTCCAGATGTTCGATACCCAGGGGTTCCAGGGCCAGCTCCTTCTGCGCGGCCAGGCTGTTCAGGGTGTGGAAGGCATAGTAGTGCTGGACGTAGGGCTCGAAACCGAGCACCAGGGCCGGCCGGTGGGGGAGCATGCGGAACATGTAATAGCCGTTGTTGCAGCCGATGTCGGCCACGATCCGTCCACGAAGGTCCGGCAGCTCGGGCACGATGCGGTTCCACTTGCGCTCACTGCGCCACTCGGCGTCGATCCTGATCCCGAACACGGAAAAAGGTCCCTTGCGCCAGGGCATGAAACTGCGCATCGACTCCAGGACCAGGGTGTGCTCCTGTTCGGAGATCTCCTCCCGTCGGCCGATCCTGACCACGTCACCGCTGAAATCGCAGGAGCCGGCACGCAGGTGGCTGATTGCGCACATGGGCTGACGGTAGCGGAGAAAGCCCTTCTTCGGCTGGCTGATCCAGCGCCGCCGCTCCAGGATCTGCGTGCGCAGGCGGTCATGGCAGGCCGGGGGCAGGTGGCGGAGGAAGGCGATTTTCTCCAGGTCCCGCTGGTTCCGGCTGCAGGGAAAGGTCATGGCGGAACTCATCTGATAGCGACAAAAGAGGCAAAGTTGAACCAGCGGAAAAAGATCTCCTGGGCGGAGAATCCGGCCCGGCGGAGCAGGGCGCTGTTTTCGTCCACCGAAAAGGGGACGAGCACGTTCTCCAGGGCCTCGCGCTTGGCCGCGATCTCCAGTTCCGAGTAGCCCTGCCGGCGTTTGAAGCCGTGGTACATCTCGATGAACTGCCGGTTCAGGTCCGGGGCATGGGAGATCACCTTTTCGCTGAGGATAAGGAGACCGTCCGGAGCCAGGGCATGATGGAGACGACGAACGAATTCCTGGCGCAGCAGGGGGCGGATGAACTGCAGGGTGTAGTTGCAGATGATGGCGTCGGCGCCTTCGATGGGGCAGGTGGTGATATCGGCCTGCCGGAACTCGATGACACCGCCCTTGGAAAACATCTCCGCCTTCCGTCGTGCCTTGGCCAGCATGGCCGGTGCATTGTCGATGCCGATATAGGAGAGTTCAAGATCCTCCAGGCGCCGGGCCAGCGCAAGCAGGGTCGTACCGGTGGCACAGCCGAGATCATAAAGGGTGGCGCCCTTTTTCAGGCGCAGGCGCAGGAATTCGCCCATGGCGTCGATGACCGCGCCGTAGAAGGGGATGGAGCGGTCGAGCATATCGTCAAAGACCTCGGCCACCTCTTCGTTGAACCTGAAATCTTCTCTGACCGATCCGGTCCTGTAGAGTTCATCCCGGGCCATGCTTTTCTCGGTGCTCTGCTGTAAAAAACGGGAAAATGTTCAGGCGCAGCGTAGGAGTCCGCCCCTGCGGGCGATTGGTGTCGGTTGTCTGTGCCGTGATTGTCGCGCACAGGGGGCGCTCCTGCCCGTTCCGGGTTGCGGGTTACGTCCGCGTCGGCCCTGTTGCCGCGGTCCCTTCTTCGGCGGCTGTTCCGCGGACGGGCACGGTTGACAGATGTAAAATAGCCTTGCTATCTTGTCAAACTGAAAGTATAAACTTCGATCTCAGGGAGGTCGTTTTTCAGGGTGGCCGCGAGCGTATGCAGATGGCGTGCTGCCGGGACGTTACCGGGAAGAGCATTACCACGAGGAGGGGAATATGGACAGTAAATTCTGGGCAAACGTGGCCCTGTGTGTCGTTCTTGGCATTCTGGTGGTTCTGGGGTTGAGCCGGCTCAGTTCGGCGCTGACTCCCAAGGGGTTGTTCGTGGAGGATCCAGAGCCGTCTGCCGAGGCGGCGCCGCTCATGCAGCAGGTGACGCTGCTGGACTACAGCCTTGCGGAAAAACCGGGACAGATGGTCAAGGCCCGGTTTACCGTGCAGAACGAATCTGCCAGGGATATCCGGGATCTTGATATCCTCTGCGAGTTCTATGATCGTAACGGAAAGTACGTTGATCGCAAGCACTGGCTCCTGGCCGACACCATCCCGGCGGGCAGCAGGGACAGCCACTCGTGGCTGGACCGGCGCTTTGTCAATACCCGGGCCGGTGGCGTGCGCTGCCGGATCGCCGATTTCCGGGTGGTCGGCGAACCCTTTTTCAAGCTGCACCGGGCCGAGGAGGGGCATGGCGGAGAGCATGGCATGGCCACGGACGAGGGACACCCCGCTTCTCATGGCGGGCACGAGGTCCACGGCGAGGCGACACACCACTAAAGGATGCTGTTTTCAGATAGTTGCTGATAACGGTGAACTGTTACGCAGCCTCAACCAGTCGTGAAAACCAAGGATATGATGGCGTCGCAAAAAGTCCGATCTACTGCGTTGTAGCGGGTACGGCCAATGCTCGACGTATTCCATGTACGCCTCCGCCTGGCCGACACCGCTACGCCTTGTATATCGAACATTTATGCTTAGCCATCTTTAGAGTGTGATGGACTTTTTACGAGTCCATCAGGATATGACTATACCCCAAATCCTGCAGTCGTCCGGCATTCGAACGTCGAGACAGGCACATCTGCTGCGTCAGTTTCACCATTTTTGTGCTTGACGTACCACAAGTACGCCTGCGCCGACAATGGTTTGCTTCCTTGCATCTGCACCTGTCTCGACGTTCTCGGCAAACGAACAGTGATGCGGCGAAGACCGCATGACGACTGCAGGATTTAGGTACAATGGCACTGCCGCAGGCAGCCGACTGTTCTGTTCCCTGGCACCTGTCCCCTGATACCTGATACCTGAGACAATGTCCCTGAAGATTCATTTTGACGAGATCATCAGCAAGTACCGTTCCGATCCCTACGACTATGTGGACATGCATGCCCGCCATACCGGCAAGGTCCGCTTCCTGGTCGACGAACAGGCCGAGGTCACGGGGCCGTCGGGCGAATGGAAACACATCCCGGGCACACCGCTGTACGAGATCACCAGGGAACGGAACACCAAGGTGATCTGCTCCGAGACCAACGGCACGGTGTCCGCTATCAACTGGGATGCCGATAATACCTTTGTCGAGGCCGGGGAAAAACTCCTCACCATCCGTCATCCGCTCAAGAAAAAGGAGATCATCGAGGCCATCCTCCAGGAGGTCCTCTATCTCTTTCCCGCCCCGGAACGGGCCCGCTACTATTTCTCCATGGACATCCAGTCCCGGATCGAACGGAAGGGCGCCCGATCGGTCTTTGTCAAGCCCGGCGACGAGATCATCACCATGTCCCTGATGAAGCGGGATACGCCGGTCTATTATACCGGCGAGCCCGGTATCATCCATTCCATCTACTTCCGGGCCGGTGACAGTGTTGACCAGGGGGTCCCCCTGATCGGTGTCTGCGCCGAAGACAAGCTGCCGCTGGTCCAGAAGATCATCACCCGCGTCAAGGCCGACTGGGAGTAGTTCCCGCACTCGGCCTGGTTTCCCTGTCCATGCCTCCCCGTGAACCGTGGATCGTCCATGCCGAGATCCTGGACCGGCTGCGTGCCGATGCCGCTGATACCTGCTTCTCCGCCACAATGGCCGAGACCGTTTGCCGTTACGGCGCACCGGTGGGCCGGGTGGTCGAGCATCACCGCCGCCTGGGCCGCTGCATGGAGCGGCTGCGGGAGCTGATCCATGCGGCCGGTCGGCAGGGCACCAGCCTCGCCAGCGGCACGGTGGTGGTCGCCGATGCCCTGAGCGGCTCCAGCGGCCGGTTCGACCGGAGCTGGTTTGCTCCCGAGGGTGGCCTCTGGCTGGCCCTGGCCTGGGCCGATACCCTGCTGCCCGCCTACAGCGGTCTCCTGCCCCTGGCCGCGGGAATAGCCTGCTGCGAGACCGTGCGCGGCATGGGTGCCGACTGCGCCATCAGGTGGGTCAACGACGTCCACCTGGCCGGCCGCAAGATCGCCGGTATCCTCAGTGAGACCGTGGTCGCCGACGATACCGAACGTTTCCACCTCCTGGGTATCGGCTTCAATGTCAATAATATCGATTTTCCGGCGGAACTCGCCAGTGAGGCCACCAGTCTCAAGGCCATCACCGGCCACTGCCATGACCGGCGCAGGGTGGCGGTCCGTCTCCTGGCCCGGCTGGCCTGGAACATCGGCCTGCTCCATCACTGCGAGGCCAGGGGACTGGCACATGGCCAGGAGACCCCGAACGTATCGGCAACGGCGCCGCTCATCGACCGCTGGCGACAGCTCACCGACACTATCGGCCGCAGGGTGGTCTACGGGTATGACGTGGTGAAGCGGCCCCTTTTTCGGGCCAGGGTGGTGGATATCGATGCGACGGGCGGGCTGCGTCTGGCCCTGGATGACGGCACGCTGCTCAGCAGGTACTCGGGCGAGATCCGTTACCTGGACTGAGGCGACTCGCCACGGTCACTGTCGTCTGGTTGCTCGTTGTCCGGCAACAGGTACCCCAGGCCGAAACAGACCGGACACTCCTCGCTGGTGAGCAGGAACCTGCTTTCGCCCTGGAAAAAGGAGATCTGGCCCGTGCCGCCACAGGCCGGGCAGGGCTTTTTTTCCTGGTGTTGCCGCGGGGTCGTCATCTTGGTTCAGCGCGGAATCAGGTTGTCGTCACAGTTGGATTCGATGCGGCATTCGCCATCCTCTTCCTGGCCGGGCAGGGGCCATGGCTGGATCGGGGGCAGCCGGTTTTGTATTGTCGCCGGTTCAGGGCTGAGGCAGTTTTCCTTGAGATAGCGCGAGATTTGTCTTTCTCCCTGGATGAATCGCCAGCCGGTCGCCTGCTTTTCGATCAGGACCGGGATGGTATCGATCCCCAGCAGCTTGAGGGTGGTGACATTGACCGCCGGATCAAAGTGCTCTTCCCGGCGCACACCGGGGAGCAGATCCGGATCAATGGCATGGACCGGGTTGAAGCGCAGCTCGCAGCGGGTGCAGCCTTCCAGCAGTTCCAGCACCCGGCGGCAGTGGGGGCATTTTTCGGAAAAGATCAGGTAGAGGAGACGGCGGGGGCTGGAGCACTGCTTGATGCCCCAGGTGCCGTTATCCAGGGTCAGCTGTGTCTCCGCCGGCCCGACGGGCCGGAACTGGAGCAGGGAGAAGAGGAGCAGGGGCACGAGGAATACCGTCGCTGCCGTCACCACCTGGCGTCTGCCGGCCAGGATGTTGAGAAGCAGGATCGCGGTGCCGATGATCAGGCAGTAGGAGCAGAAGGTCCGGACCACGAAGGCCTGGTAGGCCACCAGCACGCCCTCGGCCGCGGCCCCGGCAAGGAGCAGCAGTGGCAGCGGGCATGGCAGCCGGCCCCTGCGCCTGCCCTGCAGCGAGAGCAGAAAGAGGAGCAGGAAGAAAACGGCGCCCAGGAGGTTGAACCAGAGTGGCGGGATACGGAGGAGTTCCTCCACCACCGCGCAGCCCTGGTTCAGGCAAAGGGCCCGCTCACGGACGAAGAGCAGCAGGGACTGGCCCAGGATAAGGAGGGTGGTCAGGCCGCTGAGCACCACCATGGCGGTGAGGGCGGCAGGTCCGGGAACAGGGGCGGCGCATCTGTCGTTGCTCTTGATCGTCATCGTCAGCCGTGGGTCTGAGGAAGGGGGACCGGCGGTGTTACCCCTCGTATCCCCGTGGATTCATGGACTGCCAGCGCCAGGTGTCCTCGCACATCTCCCTGATGCCACGTTGGGCCTTCCAGCCCAGCTCGCGCCGGGCCAGGCCCGGATCGGCATAGCACTGGGCGATATCGCCCGGCCTGCGATCCGTTATCCGGTAGGCGATCCGGCGGCCGCTGGCCTCCTCGAAGGCCCGGACCATGTCCAGTACCGAGTAGCCCTGGCCGGTCCCCAGGTTGTAGGTGACCACGCCGGGATCCTGGCGCAGCTTTTCCAGGGCCTTGAGATGGCCCAGGGCCAGGTCCACCACGTGGATGTAGTCACGGACCCCGGTGCCGTCATGGGTGGGATAGTCGCCGCCGAACACGGACAGCTCCTTGAGTACGCCCACTGCCACCTGGGAGATGTAAGGCATCAGGTTGTTGGGGATGCCACCCGGGTCCTCACCGATACGGCCGCTCTTGTGGGCGCCCACCGGGTTGAAGTAGCGGAGCAGGGCAACGTTCCAGCGCGGGTCGGCCACGTGCAGGTCGCGGAGAATCTCCTCGATCATCAGCTTGGTGCGGCCGTAGGGGTTGGTGCAGGAGAGGGGGAAGTCCTCGAGGATGGGCACCCGTTCCGGATCGCCGTACACGGTGGCCGAGGAGCTGAAGACGATGTTCCTGATGTCGTGCCGTTCCATCACCCGGCAGAGATTGATGGTGCCGGTGATATTGTTGTGGTAGTAGAGCAGGGGCTTGGCGACCGATTCCCCCACCGCCTTGAGGCCGGCGAAATGGATCACCGCGTCTGCGTCCGCGCTTTTTGCAAACACCCGCTCCATCGCCTCGGGGTCCAGGAGATCGGCCTCGAAGAAGCGGATCGGCTTTCCGGTCAGTTCCTCCACCCGGCGCAGGGCCTCGCGGCTGGAATTGCAGAGGTTGTCGAGCACCGTGACCTGGTGGCCCGCTTCGAGAAGCTCCAGGCAGGTGTGGCTGCCGATGTAACCGGCACCGCCGGTGACGATGATGTGCATGAGGTGTGCCCTCCCCGGGGATGAACCAATTGTTGACCTTCGCTGCCGGAGCGCGGTGGCAGTCGGCAGCGATCCTGTCCGGCAGTATAACCCGATCGACTTCAAAAGAAAATTCTGATATGATGAGGGCGTCGCAAAAAGTCCGGTCTACCGCGTTGTAGCGGGTACGGCCAGTGGCCGGCGTACTGCATGTACACCTCTGCCTGGCCGACACCGCTACGCCTTGCATATCGAACGTTAATGCCTGGCCATCTTAAACGTGTGATGGACTTATTACGAGTCCATCGTATGATAGGGGATGCCGAAAAAAGCAGGTATCCCGGGAGAGGACCGGTTGCCACAGATTGTCACTATTGGCAGCCACTTTGAAATAGCGGGACTTTTTCCCGCAGACAGCCATGTGGAGATCACCGCCATGCCCTATGTCAATATCCGTGTCGCCGGCACACTGAGCCGCAAGCAGAAAAAGAAGATCGTCAAGGGAGTGACCGATGTCATCTCCCGGGTGGCCGACAAACCGAGAGAGAGTATCATCATCTTCATTGACGAGGACAGCCGCGAGAATGTCGCCGCCGGCGGTGTTCTTCTGGCTGACAAGTAGCGGCAAGCCGGGCTGGACCGTGGACCGGAACGAGGCCAAGAGACGCCTGCAGGAGCTGCGCTCGCAGATCAACTACCACAATTACCGGTACTACGTGCTCGATGATCCGGTGATCTCCGATGGTGAGTATGACCGGTTGTTCCGCGAGCTTCTCGACATTGAACACCGGTTTCCCGACCTGGTTACCCCGGATTCCCCCAGTCTCAGGGTCGGCGGGCCGCCGCTGGAACAGTTCGCCACCGTACGCCATGCCCAGCCCATGCTCAGCCTGGACAACGTGTTCAGTGCCGGGGAGCTGGTGGCCTTTGACGAGAAGATCCATCGTTACCTGCAGATGGATGAAGAGATCGTCTATGTGGCCGAGCCCAAGATGGACGGGCTGGCCGTCGAGCTGATCTATGAGGACGGCCTCTTTATTCTCGGCTCCACCAGGGGTGATGGTCATGTGGGGGAGGATATCACAGCCCAGTTGCGGACCGTGCAGGCCATTCCGCTTCGGCTGCGCACGGACAGGGACCAGCCGGTGCCCGCCTCCCTGTCCGTGCGCGGCGAGGTCTTTCTCACCAGGGCCGGGTTCATCGAGCTCAACCGCCAGCGCGAGGAGGCGGGCGAACCCCTGTTCGCCAATCCGCGCAACGCGGCCGCCGGTTCCCTGCGCCAGCTCGATCCCAGGGTGACCGCCTCCCGGCCGCTCAGCTTCTTTGTCTATGCGGTGGGAGATACCTCGGTGACGCCCTGTTCCAGCCAGGGCGAACTGTTTGACTACCTGGCCGGCCTCGGCTTCAGGGTCAACCCCCACATCCGCCGGGATGCGACACTCCGCGATGTGCGTGATCATTACGAGCGGCTGCTGGAGATCCGTCATGATCTCGACTACGAGATCGACGGTATGGTGGTCAAGGTGAACTCCTTCACCCTCCAGCAGCGGCTGGGCAACACGGCCCGGGCCCCGCGCTGGGCCGTGGCCTGGAAGTTTCCTGCCACCCAGGCCACCACGGTCATCAGGGACGTGGAGTTCCAGGTCGGCCGGACCGGTGCCATAACACCGGTGGCCATCCTGGAACCGGTGGCGGTGGAGGGGGTGATCGTGCAGCGGGCCAGTCTCCACAACGAGGACGAGATCCGGCGCAAGGACCTGCGCATCGGCGACACCGTGCTGATCCAGCGGGCCGGAGATGTGATCCCCGAGGTGATCAAGCCCATTGTCGAGAAGCGGACCGGAAAGGAACGCCCCATCCGTTTCCCCGAGAAGTGCCCGGTCTGCGGCCACCGGCTGGTGCGGCCCCGGGGCGAGGCCATCACCCGCTGCGTCAACCCCCACTGCCCGGCCCAGCGGCTGCAGAGCCTGGTCTACTTTGCCTCAAAATCCGGGCTGGACCTGGAGGGACTGGGCAAAAAGAACATGGAAAAGCTGTTCGAGGCCGGCCTGGTCAGGGATCTGCCCGATATCTTCCGTCTGCGCCGCGAGGACCTGGCCCGGCTCGAGGGCTGGGGGGACAAGTCGGCGGACAACGTGATCAGGGCCATTCAGCGGGCCCGGAAGACCAGCCTGTCCCGTTTTCTGGCCGCCCTGGGAATCCGTTACGTGGGCGAGGTGACAGCCGAGCTGCTGGCCCGGCGTTATACGACGCTGGAGGAGCTGATGAACGCCAGGCGCGAGGAGCTGATGGAGATCGAGGGGGTCGGGGAACAGGTAGCAACCAGCCTGGTGGACTATTTCTCCGATCCCTCGACGAGAAAGATGCTGGCCGATCTCTTTGCCGCCGGACTCACCATCGTGCCCGAGGCCGAAGGCGACCGTCCCCTGGAGGGCCGGGTCTTTCTCTTCACCGGCAGCCTGAAGTCCATGTCCCGCAACGAGGCCAAACAACTGGTCCGGGATCTGGGGGGGCAGGTGGTCTCGGGCATCAGTCGGCGGGTGACTGACCTGGTGGCCGGTGAACGGGCCGGCAGCAAGCTGAAAAAGGCGCGCGAGCTGGGGATCAGGATCCTGCATGAGGAGGATTTTCTGGAGCTGACCGGAAGAAGAGCAGGGGGAAAGGATGGCACGTAAACGGATACACGCCATTGTGCATGGACGGGTTCAGGGGGTCTTTTTTCGTGATTATACCCAGCGGCAGGCAGAGATGCTGGGGCTGGACGGCTGGGTGCGCAACCTGCCGGACGGGACAGTGGAGGTAGTCTTCGAGGGAGAAGCCGACCGGGTGGACGCCATGTGTGCCTGGCTGGAGACAGGTTCACCCATGTCCCGGGTCAGTCGGGTCATCTGCGAAGAGGAACCGGCGAGCGGCCGCGAGAGCGGGTTTGCCATACGTTTCTGAAAGTACGGTCCGGGCCGTCGTGTCGCATGGATGGAGCATGAAGAAAGTCAAGATTCCCACCGGAGAACCGGCCGGCCGCATTACCTGCCAGTCATGCGGCAACAATACCGATTTCGTCGAAGTGGCGGAGGACGTCCTGGTCACCACCCACTATGTCCAGAACGCTGATGGCAGTTTCACGCCCCGGGAGAACGAAACCGAGATCCACGGCCAGGTACGGCTGCTGTGCGGCAAGTGCGGAGCAGATCTGACGCCGTTTCATTCCCATTTCCTGGAAATGATCTTTTAGGCTGCGCTGATATAATGCTGCTGGTGACGGACAACGATACTCTCCTGGCACAGTACGACCGGCTCGCAGCCGGTGATACGGTGGTTGGGCGCCTGCGGCTGCGGCCGGGCGAGGAGCATCTTCTTGTTGACCTGCAGGCCCGCGGCGTGCGGATGATCCCCTCGGCGACCTCCCAGCTCTGCAGCCGCTCCAAGGTCTTTCAGGCCCGAATCCTGGGTGGTTACATGCTGCCCCGCACCGCACCGGTCTATGATCTCCACGACATGATGCGGCTGGTGGGGCTCTATACCAGGGCCGTGGACGGGCCCGTGGTCTGCAAGCTTGACCGGGCCAACGGCGGCACCGGTATTCTCCGCTTTGCCTCCATCGAAGATGTCTACAGCCAGGCGGTCCTGGGGACGCTGCCCTTTCCCTTCGTGGTGCAGCCCTTTGCCCACCATTGCCGTGACATCCGCATCGTGCTCCTGGGTGGTATCGTGGAGGCCTATGAGCGGCACAATCCTGATAATTTCCGCCACAACCTGCACTGCGGCGGCAGGAGCAGCAGTGTCGAACCCTCGGCAGGGCAACTCGAACTCTGCCGGCAGGTCATGGCGCGGGCCGGATTTCCCTATGCCTTTGTTGATCTCCTCATCGATGACAGGGGAAGAAACTGGCTTTCCGAGATCAACCTGCGGGGGGGGCTGCGAGGAGCGCGGTTGAGCCAGCAGGACTACCTGCAGGCCGTGGAGGAAATCCACCGCCAGATACTGGCAGGCGGATACGATGGTGGTGAAGATGATTCGCCGGTGGCAGGAACGGTTCATTCCCGGCGTGACGGAGGTAACAACAGATGACAATCAGGCAGGCACTGTGTTGCGCCGCAGGGCGGTGCAACGAGGTTGAGGTGCGGCCGGGATACAGGCCGGCAGGATAAAAAAAGCCGGTCTTTTTAGGTGGTTGCCGATAGCGGTGAACTATTGCCCGGCAGGTGCCCCATGACGAAAAGCCAAGGCTCCTGCTGCCTGAAACCTGCCCCGGGTAACCCCTCACGGGATGGGGCTAACCATCGGTTTGTCCGGCCACAAGGATGTAAGCGCTCTCAGGGGCCGCAGATTCGGAGTCTGCGCTTACCTAGAGGCGTGCCTGGCCGCAGGTAAGCGGACCGCAGGGAGACTCCGATAGCCTACCTGTGCGGGCAGGCACGACCGTGCAAGGAGGTAAGCGTAGACTGCGTTCGGCTCCTGTGAGCGCTTACGTTCCCTGGCCCCTGATCTTCGCACAAAAAAAAGGAAGGTCGCCCAGGCGGCCTTCCTTCTGAAATCAGCGCACTAGCAGGCTGGTTTCCACATCATACACAACCGGTGGGCTTGGGCAGACCAGCCATCTTGCAGGCTCCCTTACCAGGTCCGGACGGGAACAGCTCGTAGATCCGCTTCAGCGGGAAACCGGTGGTCTTGGAGAGAATACGTACCATCGGGGCAATGCCGTTCTTCTTGTAGTACTCCTGCAGGGCGTCGATGACCTTCTGGTGCTCGTCGGTGATCTCGGAGATACCCTCAACGGTCTTGACGTAGTCTACCCAGTTTTCGTCCCACTCGTCTCCTTTGAGCAGGAAACCGTCCTCGTCAACCTCGTAAGTCTTGCCATTGTGCTCGATAGTTGCCATGTTGCATCCTCCTTGGGCATGATAATATGGTATTGGCCAATGCTTTTCCCTAATGTCATAAGGTACGCGTTTTTTTACTATAGGGCAATCCTTTTGTCAAGCAAACACAAGGTATTTTTTTGAGTGAACCATCAATCATTTTTTCGGCCCGCCGGAATGCATTTTTCACTGGTAAGTTGCTATCAAATTGAACATAATGGACCCTTCAAAAAAACGCGTCAAACCAGCCCATGTCTGTTGAAGGAGCAAGTTTATCATGCTGAACATGTTACGTAAAAAGGCCCAGTCTCCGCTTATCCAGGGACTCGTCCTCCTCATTGCCGTTGTCTTTATCTTCTGGGGCGTGGGAAGCAACCTGAATCAGAATCGCAATGCCATCGCCGTGGTCAATGGGGCCGAGATCAGCCTCCAGGACTTTCAGCGGAACTACGAACAGGCGGTGGAGCGGTTCCGGCAGCAGTTCGGTGGCCAGCTTCCGCCCGGGCTCCTGGAGGGGGCCGGTCTGAAGCAGCAGGTCCTCAACCAGATGATCCGTTCCGAGCTGATCCGCCAGGGAGGCGGGAAGATGGGAATCCAGATCAGCGATGCCGCTGTGCAGCGGGAAATCGAGAAGATCGACGCCTTCAGGGAGAATGGCCATTTCGACGTCCAGCGGTACAGCCAGGTCCTCGGCCGCAACAGGCTGACCCCGGTCGCCTTTGAGAAGGGGTTGCGCAGCGACCTGCTGACCAGGCGGGTGGAGAAACTGGTCGGGTCCTTTGCCGTGGTGCCTGACAGCGAGGTCCAGGCCTGGATCGATTTTGCCAATGAAGAGCTCAGGGTCAGCTATCTCGGTCTCAGCAGCGAGGATTTCCGGGACAAGGTCAAGGTCGATGACGCCGATCTGGCCGCCTGGTTTGAACAGCACCGGGATGCCTACAAGTCCGAGCCGGCCATCCGGGTCCGGTATCTGTTCTTCCCCTTTACTGCCGACGAGGCGGCGATAACCGTGACCGACGATGAGGTCAGGGCCCGCTATGAGGCCGACAGGGCCAGGTACGAGGAACCCGAGAAGCGCCATGCCCGGCATATCCTTTTCCAGGTTACGGCCACGGACAGCGATGCGGCCCGGGCGGAGAAGAAAAAGAAGGCCGAAGAGGTCCTGGCCCTGGCCAGAAAGGGTGGAGATTTTGCCGGGCTGGCCCGGAAGTATTCCGAGGGCCCGAGCAGGAAAAAGGGGGGCGACCTGGGATTCTTCACCAGGCGGAGCATGGTCAAGCCTTTTGCCGACGCGGTCTTTTCCATGCAGCCCGGGACAGTGAGCGGCATTGTCGAGACGCCGTTCGGTTATCACATCATCAAGCTCGAGGAGGTCCGGCCGGCGCGGGTTCGGCCCCTGGAGGAGGTGCGCAGCGAGATCACCGCCGAGCTGCAACGGGAAAAGGCTGCCGGCCTCACCTTTAAACGGGCCACCAGGGCCTACGAGGAGATCATGCGCACCGGCAGTCTCGACAAGTATGGCCGGCAGAAAGGCGCGGAAAAGGTGGAAGAGACGGATTTCTTCACCCGCAGCAACCCGCCGGCGGGCATTACCGCCAACCGCGATTTCCTGGCCAGGGCCTTTGCCCTGCAGAAGGGTGAGCTGAGTTCCCTGGTCAGGCTGGACAAGGGCTACGCCATTATTTTTGTCGAGGACGTTCGCCCGCCGGAGGTGCCTGCCCTGGACAAGGTCCGTGACCGGGTGGTTGCCGACTATCGAAAGGATCAGGCTGTCCGGCTCGCCAGGGAGGCCGCGGAAAAACTGCTGCAGGAGGCCCGTGAAAAGGGGTCCCTGGCCGCGGTGCACAAGGAGCTTGCGGCCTCGGCCTATGTCAAACGCTCGGCTGCCGCCACCTCGGTGGATCCGCCGGCGCCGGTCATCCAGGACGCCTTCGCCCTGGCCGGTGATGCGAAATTGCCGGAACAGCCGGTGGATGTGGCCAATACCTTTTATGTCTATGAGGTGCTGGACCGGCGACCGGGGCGTGCGGATGAGAAAACGGACCGGAAAAAGATCGCCGGCCGGCTCATGGCAAGCCTCAGGAACCGCCTGGTTTCGGACTGGCTGACCCGCCTGCAGGCCGACTCCGAGATCTGGATCAATTCCGAGTATCTCAAGTAGGGGCCCTTTCTGCCCGGCCTGCCGCGATCACCTGCGGCAGGCGTACTGCTGCTTGTGCAGAAAATCCCGGTGTTCAGGGTGGTCGGCAAGATCGGTTAACGGTTGCTGCCCGCCTCCACCGCCGGTGGGCAGGCGGTAAATGTCCGGCTCTTTCAATGGAGTTGCCGATGGCGGTGAACTGTGAGGGCAGGCGTAAGCCCCGGATGGGTCCCATCCGGGGTTTTTCGTTCTGCGCCAAGGAAAAACGGTGATGTTTTTTTCTTTAACCAAACCGGATGATCGTTGTATAGTGGAACGATTTGGAACTTTTTTCAACCTTCAGGATCCAGAGGTCCATGTCCGCAACTGACCCGATTGCAGAGAACCTGCCTTCCATCACCGGTCTGTCCGCCTTTGAGCAGTTTCTCCTCCAGTTTATTTCCATCATCTATGAACCGGTTTCCGTGACATTTCTCGGCAAGTGCCTGGCCAGGATGGATATGCTGCCACCCGATGCCACCACCACCGGCAGGACCGAGCTTGCCGGGGTGGTTTCCCGTCTTCGGGAGGAGGGCTTTCTCAACCGGCAGAACCAGTGCCGGCCGGCGCTGGCGGAGCGTCTCACCAGGATGGCGGTGGAAAACGGCCTCTTTCCCCGCTTCGTCGCCCTGATCGAGAAGGAGGCCCCGGTCTCCTACCAGTATGGCAAGTGGTCCACCCGCTGCTGGCGGGCCATGCGCCAGTTCCGGATCGGGGTCTACAGCCAGAATTTCGACCGCATCGATGAGGCCCTGGCCTTTCTCGAGCAACACTGCGGCCGCCAGCTCGGCCTGGAACCACCCGCAGTCCTGGTGGTGGCCCGCGCCTTTGACCCGGACTGGTTCGGCAGCCTGCCGGGTTCCCTGCAGTTCTTTCTTCTCAACCTGGTGGTCCGGCATGCCATGGAGCGGTTGTGCCATTTTCCCGAGGTTCAGGCCTATCTGGCCAGCGAGCAGGCCCTCACCATCTCCGAGATCGAGCTGGTCCCCTTCCGCCGGATGCTGGCCGGGTATTACCTCCTCCAGGGGCGTTTCGGCGACCTGGAGCAGTTGCTGGCAACCCACGCCGACTCTTTCCAGGGTTCCGGTTTCGGCGGCACGGTGGCCTTTCTCCGCGGCGATACCGGTCAGGCCATGGAGTTGTTCGAGCGGGACCTGGAACAGCTGCAGGAGTACGCCGGCCCGGAAGGCAGCTTTTTCCTCGGTATCACAGGCCTGTTCTGTATCCTGGCCCTGCTGGCCCGCGGCGGCGAGGGAGACCGCGCCACCATCCGTCGGTCGGTGGCCATTGTCCTGGCCCGCTGCCAGGGCTGCCCCGAGGAGGTGCCGTTTCGTTTCCTCGATGCCTATGTCCGTTCCACCGAGGGCACCATGCCGGACATGATGCAGCTCACCGAGCAGCTGGCCGTGGATGAGCGGAGCCTGACCACCTTCATCGCGGTCCTCTCTCTCTACTGGATCGGGGTGGAGATCCCGGCCGATTTTCAGCAGGCCCTGGAGGAGCTGCACCGGCAGGCCCGGGAGAATACCTTTGCCTGGCTGGCCATGGAGACGGCCGAGCTGCTGGCCATCCTTGACCGGAACCGGGAGGAGATGGCGGCGGTGGCCGAGTCCATGCGCGACCAGCTGGGGTGCCGCAGCATCTGCCGTGTCGTCACCCCCGAGGAGGAGTGGAAGCAGAGCCTGCAGGAGCTGATCGAGGTGACCCGCCAGGCCCGCGAACCGGAGCGGACGACCCGTCTGGTGTGGCTGGTGGAATACGTGGACAACATGCTGACCCTGCAGCCCAAGGAACAGCGCCGCACCGCCTCCGGCCAGTGGAGCAAGGGGCGGACCATCGCCCTGAACCGGCTCATGCAGGGCACAGGCTTCGATTATCTCACGGCCCAGGACCGGCGGGTCTGTGCCGCCCTGGAGCAGGTGGGGGAACCTACCTCCAGGAACGGGGGCTGTGCCTTTGACCTGGAAAAGGCCCTGCCCGAGATGGTGGGCCATCCCCTGGTTTTCCTGGCCCGCTCGCCGTCCACCCCGGTGGAACTGGTGGCCGGGGAGCCGGAGCTGGTGGTGGAGCAGCAGGAGGAAGTCCTCTTCATTCACTTTGCCCAGGACATCGGTGAGGGCAGCGTGGCGGTCTGGCAGGAAACCCCCACCCGGTACCGTATCATCCGCATCAATGACAACCACCGCCGGGTGGCCGGGATCACGGGCCGCAACGGGCTCCGGGTGCCCATGAGCGCCAGTCAGCAGGTCCTGGACGCCATCGGCAACATGGCATCCTTCATGACCGTGCACTCGGCCATTGACGTGAGCACCGAGGGGCAGGACGTGACCATGGTCGAGGCCGACCCCACCATCCACATCCACATCATTCCCTATGGCTCGGGGTTCCGTCTGGAGATGTTCGTGCAGCCCTTTTCCCATGACGGCCCCTACATGAAGCCCGGCAAGGGGGGCGCCAATGTCATGGCCGAGGTCAGGGGCCGGCGGCTGCAGACCCGGCGCAACCTGAAACTGGAGGAGGAAAAGGCCCGCGAGATCGAGGAGAGCTGTCCCATCCTCGATCTTGCCATCGACCTGGAACAGGAAAACGAGCGGGAATGGCACCTGCTCGATCCCGAGGAATGTCTGCAGGCCCTGCTGGAGCTGGAGGAGATCCGGGACCGGGTGGTGCTCGAATGGCCGGAAGGGGAAAAGCTGGCCGTGCGCCGGCAGGCGGGGATCAACCAGCTCAACCTCAACATCCGTACCAGTCAGCAGGACTGGTTCGCCTTGACCGGCCACCTGGAGGTCGACCAGGACGAGGTCATCGAGCTCAAGACCCTGCTCGACCGGATCAGCGAATCGCGCAGCCGGTTCATCCCCATGGGCGATGGCCACTTCCTCGCCCTGACCCAGGAGTTTCGCAACAGGCTCGAGGAGCTGATCCTGTTCGGTGAAAAACAGCAGGGCGAGGAAAACGGGATCCGGATTCATCCCCTGGCCGCCATTGCCCTGGACGATCTCACCCGCCAGGCCCGGACCGAGGCCGACGACGGCTGGCGCCGCCAGCTCGAGGCAATCCGCGAGGCCCAGGAACTGGTGCCCGAGGTCCCCACCACCCTGCAGGCCGAGCTGCGCGATTACCAGGTGGAGGGGTTTGTCTGGATGGCCCGCCTGGCCCATCTTGGCATCGGTGCCTGCCTGGCCGACGATATGGGACTGGGCAAGACCCTGCAGGCCCTGGCGGTGATCCTCAATTTCGCCGACCGGGGACCGACCCTGGTGGTGGCGCCGACCTCGGTCTGCATGAACTGGGAACAGGAGGTGAGCCGGTTCGCTCCCACCTTCCGTCTCCATACCCTGAGCGGCCAGAACCGGGACGAGGTGATCCGGGGGCTTGGACGGTTCGACCTGCTGGTGACCTCCTACACCCTGCTCCAGCAGGAGGTGGAACTGCTGGAGACCGTGCAGTGGCAATCCATCGTCCTTGACGAGGCCCAGGCCATCAAGAACGCGGCCACCAAGCGTTCCAAGGCCGCCATGCGGCTCAACGCCAGGTTCCGTCTCATCACCACCGGCACCCCCATCGAGAATCACCTGGGCGAGCTCTGGAACCTGTTCCACTTCATCAATCCGGGCCTGCTTGGCACCTATAAGCAGTTCAATGCCCGTTTCGGCATCCCCATCGAGAAACACCACGACCGGGAGGCCAGGCGCAAGCTGAAGAAACTGATCCGGCCCTTCATGCTGCGCCGCATCAAGTCCCAGGTCCTGGACGAGCTGCCGCCACGTACCGAGGTCACCCTGCAGGTGGAGATGCATCCCGAGGAGATGCGGTTCTACGAGGCCCTGCGGCAGCAGGCCATCGAGAATATCGAGGGCAGTACCGAGAAGTCGGGCCGGCACCTGCGCATCCTGGCCGAGATCATGCGGCTGCGTCGCGCCTGCTGCAATCCGCGCCTGATCACCGAGGATATCGACATCCCGTCCGCCAAGCTGGAGGTCTTTGCCGAGGTGGTGGAGGAACTGCTCGGCGGCCGGCACAAGGCCCTGGTCTTCAGCCAGTTCACCGGCCACCTGGCGCTGATCCGCGAGTTCCTCGACAGCAGGGAGATCTCCTACAAATACCTGGACGGCACCACCCCGGCCAGGGAGCGGCAGCGGCAGGTGGAGAGCTTCCAGGCCGGCGAGGGCGACCTGTTTCTGATCAGTCTCAAGGCCGGTGGCCTGGGACTGAACCTGACCGCGGCCGATTACGTCATCCACATGGATCCCTGGTGGAATCCGGCGGTGGAGGACCAGGCAGCGGACCGGGCGCACCGGATCGGCCAGAAGCGGCCGGTTACCGTCTACCGGCTGGTCACCTCGGGCACCATCGAGGAGAAGATCGTCCGCCTGCACCAGGAGAAACGCGAGCTTGCCAACTCCCTGCTCGAGGGTTCCGATGTCAGCGCCCGTATCAGCGCCGAGGAACTGCTGGAGCTGATCTGCAGTTCCTGACGCCGGTCACGGGCAGGAAACGGCGGGAATGGATGTCCTGCTGCAGGAGATGGCGGGCGTAGGCGGTCAGGGCATTGATGGTCTCGCCGGCCGCCCTGGCCGGCATCTGCAACCGGCGCAGCAGGCGCAGCTCGAGCTGCTGCGCCTGCTGCAGAAACCTGATGGTCTGGAGCGAGAGGACCTGGCCGGAGGCGGCGTACGCCTCCCGCCGGCAAAGACTGCAGGTCAGGATGCCGCTGGCAGGGTCAAGGCGGTAGTCCAGTTCGGCGGAGACGGGACGCCGGCACAGGGCGCAGGTGTCGAGGCCGGGCTGGTAGCCGGCCAGGCCGAGCAGGCGGAGGAGAAAGATGGCGGCAATGCGCGGTGGCCTGGCCCCCGTGTCGAGGGAGAACAGCGCCCAGTGGACGAGGGTGAAGATCCCGGGGTCGGGGTCATGTTCCCTGGTGAAGCGCAGGACGAGTTCGGCCACGAACATGGCCGTGGTATAGCGGGAATAGTCATGGCGCAGGGTGAGAAAGGCGTTGTCCAGGTCGGCTTCGCTCAGGAAGAGCAGGCCGCCCCTTCGCGGGGGACGGTAGAGGATGGAAAGCAGGGTGAACTCTTCGAGCTTGTTGACAAAGCGGTGCTTGCTCCGCTTGGCGCCCTTGGCGATGCCGGTCACCAGCCCCATGTCGGGGCTGTAGAAGGTGACCAGTTTGTCGGATTCGGCATGGGGGGCTATGGCGAGAACGACACCGCGGGTCCTGCGGGTGGTCATTGCCGGGGGCGGGGCTGCGGGATCTCCACCTGCCAGCGTCCGTCGCGTTCCGCAGGAAAGGGGAGCGGCCGGCCGTTGACCAGCAGGATGGCGCTCGCCGGCCGGTCGAAACGGATCGTCATCCGCCTGGCCGCGGTCCAGTTGGCGGTGTCACCCTGCAGGAAACTCCGCCGGATGACCTCTCCCCCATCCCGCGTCAGCTCGACGCCGGTGGCCCTGGTGAATCGGACGGTCAGGGTGTAGGGCGGCGCCAGGGGCCGGGTCTGCACCTCTGCCGCCCTGGAGCTGTTGGCGCCGGCCAGCTCGCTGAGAGCTGACTCGTGCCCGTCCGGCGCGGCAGGGGATCCGCCGTTTCCCATGATCAATGCCCCCTGCTGCCTGGCGGCTTCCTCCGACTGGAGGACGCCGATCATCGAGGCGGGGATCCTGTCGCTGCGCTCGGTGAGAAAGGCAAACGGATTCCAGGATGTGTAGATACAGAAGATGGTGAAGGTGACGATGATGAGCAGGAGCAGGATGGCGGCGAGGGTGGCCGATGAGATATGGGAGGGTTCGGCCATCTTTTTGGGGGACAGGGACTGGGCAGATACCCGCCTCCTGGCCCTGCGGCCACCCCGGCCGGCGTCCCTTTCGCTCAGAAACACGGCGGCCATGTGCACCCCGTCCAGGCCGAGAAACTCGGCATAGATCCGGATCTGGCCCCTGGTGAAGGTGTCAGCCGGCAGGGCGTCATAGTCGTGGGCCTCCATGGCCCGCAGGTTGGATGCCGATATCCTGGTCGCCTCCTCGACATCCCGGATACTCAGGCCCTTTTCCTTGCGAACGCGGCGAAGGTGGCCGCCGGCATCCTCGCTGATCTGTTCCGCCTGCCGCCCTTCTAGGCCGGGGCTGCTGTCGGCTTTCTTTGCTTCACTCATTTTCCGTTACCGGTCGCTGCCGCCGGATACGTTTTCGTAACAGTCCGCCTCTGTCGGCAACCACCTCGGATTACCGGTGCTTCTGGTAAAGTTCAGCAGTGCGTGAGTAACCCCTCGCCGGATGACGAGCCACCTGTTTTACCGGGCACAATGATGTAAGCGCCGTCTCCGGATGGCTGCTGCTGAACATGGACGTTGTCTGTAAGCGCTCACAGGAGCCGCACGGAGTCTTCGCTTACCCCTTTGCACGGTCGTGCCTGCCTGCACAGGTAGGCTGTCGGAGTCTCCCTGCGGTCGCTTACCTGCGGCCAGGCACGCCTGCACAGGAAAGTGTAGACTCCGAATCTGCGGCCCCTGAGAGCGCTTACACCATTGTGGTCGGACAACCCGATGGTTGGCCATCCCGTGAGGGATTGCCATTGTCTTCAGGACCTTCATCAGAGAATCTTGATATAGGCCTGTTCCCGCATCTTCTTCATCCAGTTCTTGTAGAGTTCCTGCATCTCCTGCTGGTAGAGGGTGGCGCGGATCTCCTCCTTCACGTCCTTGTAGGGCACCTTGGTGATGATCTGACCCTCCTGGCTGGAGAGGAGTTTGTAGATCTGGTAACCGGCGGGTGTCTCCACCACCGCGCTCACCTGGCCCGGCTTCAGGGAGGTGACGGCCTCGCGCATGTAGTCGGCCATTTCATCCTTCCGGAACACACCGATGTCGCCGCCGTCAACACTGGAGGGCAGGTCCGAGTACTTCCTGGCCAGTTCCTTGAAATCCTTGCCGCTTACCGCCAGGCTGCGGATACGCTCGGCCTTCTTGCGGGCCTCCTGCTTCGATATTCCCTCCTTGTCCCAGGAGATACCGATCTGCAGGATATAGTAGCCGCCTTCTCCGACCTGTTCCGTATAGTGCGTATCATAGTAATCGATGATCTTCTCTTCGGGAATGATGATCTTGGAGCGAACCTCGTAATTGACCACTTTGGAGCCGAGAATCTGGTCCCTGAGGTCTTCCCTGTAGCGCTGTTCATCCATACCCATGGCGGCAAGTTCGCTCCTGAACTGTTCCCTGCTGGTATGGTTCCGTTCCAGGATTCGTGCCAGCGCCTCCTCGACCTCCTTGTCAGTGACCTGTATGTGCAGCTTCTTTGCCTCCTGGGCAAGGAGTTTCTTTTCGATCAGTTTGTTGATCACGGTCTTGCGGGCCTGCTGCAGGGCCTCGGCAAGCTGGTCCGGCGACACCTGCTCCGCGACCCGCTGGAAAAGCGGCTTGCCCATCTCGTTGACCTCGGAAAGGGTGATGATGTCGTCGTTGACCACGGCGACGCAACGGTCAACGACATCGGCATGCAGGGTGGAGATGAGGACGAGGATACAGAAGAGGGTTGCGAAAAAAATACGGAGTGGCTCCATGGTGATCGGTCTGTACGGATGATGGTTGAGAAGATATCGGCCCGGCCGGGAACCCCGGCCGGTGGTTTACCTCTTCAGCAGCGGGCCGGAAAAGGACCGTGTCTGCAGGTGATCAGATGACCGCCTGCAGGATCGGGATTAGTAACAGTTCGTCGCTATCGGAGTCTCCCTGCGGTCAGGCACGCCTGCACAGATCTGCGGCCCCAGAGAGCGCTTACGCCATTGTGCCCGGAAAAACCGATGGTGCGTCATCCCGTGAGAGGTTACCGGCAGCCTGGCAGAGCCCGGTTTTTCAGGATGACCTGGAATTATCTACTAGGATCCAGGGAAATACGCAATGGTTTTCAAAGCACTGTCGCACAACCATTTTGTCAAACATCGTAGTCTAACGGGCTTTGTCTGAAAATGGAACCCTTTTTGCAACCTTCACAGGGAAAGCCGGTTGGCCGGAACACGTCCCCGGCTTTCCAGCACTGCGGTTTTCCAGGTTCCGAACCGTACGCCGGTTGCGGTGGTGCGGGCCGGTGCAGGTCTCCCCTGCCGCCACGGCCTGCAGTTGACGCTCACTGGAGGTAGCCATGATATCAGGAGTGCAGGCAGCACTGACCTCTTTGCAGGCATTTGCCACGAAGCTTGACAATAATGGTAACAATATCGCTAATATGAGTACGGACGGTTTCCGTAGGGGACGGGTCCTGCTTGCCGAGCGTCCCGGGGGCGGGGTCAGTGCCGTTGCGGAGAGGGTGGATCAGCCCGGTCCCCTGGTGGCCACCCCGACCGCAGCCGGTTACGAGTTGGTCGAGCAGTCCAGCGTGGACCTTGGCGAGGAGATTCCGGACATGATGCTTTCCGCCAGGGCATACGAGGCAAACCTCAAGACTCTGCAGGCCGGGGAGGAGATGGGCAGAACGCTGCTTGATATCAGGCGCTGAGCAGGGCGGCTCTGTTACGTTTTTGTTCTTCGCCCTTCCCTTTCGTGCTTCCGTTCCCATGGTCGATGGTCGGCCTCCTTTGATTTCCCTCCCGGGGCATGCCTGTGCCGCCCGGTTCTCCTGTTGACAGAATCTCGCTCAGAGGTGTAATAATCGGGGACGATGGTTCCGGCCGTGGCTTTTTTGCCACAATGTATTATTGTTGATACGAGGCGGACAGGGCCGGTGTGGCCGTGCCTGTGCCGCAAGGTTCCCGAAAAGGGAAACAGCCGCGTCCGAACGTGGAAGACAAACATTCAAGAACAGGAGAACGTACTGATCATGTTGTACAGGATAAAGACATACTACCTGCTGGCCATGGCCTGCATGCTGTTGACCTTCGCCGCCGCATCCACGGTGGGAGCGGCGGTGAAGATGCCAGCCTTTGCTCTGCCGTCGGCGGTGGATGGCAAGGTCGTCAAGAGCAGCTCTTTCAGGGGCAAGGCCATGCTGGTCACCTTCTTTGCCACCTGGTGCCCGCCCTGCAGACAGGAGATTCCGACCCTCAAGAAGCTGCAGGAGGAATTCGCCGACAAGGGGTTTTCCGTTGTCGGCCTGTCCGTTGACGAGGGGGGGCCCAGGGTGGTTGCCAAACTGGTCAAGCAGGAGGCCATCAATTATCCGGTCCTGATGGCGGACCGGGCCACGGCCAATGATTTCGGCGGTATTGCCGGTATTCCCACCTCCTTTCTCATCAACCGGAAAGGGAACGTGGTAAAACGGTATCCCGGTTATGTTCCCCATGCATTACTGGTAAAGGATATCGAGTCCATCCTGTAGCCGGGATGTCGCGGGCAGCACGTTGTGGCACCTGAATTCCTGTTGACAATTCTCCGTCAATCTTGTTATGTTTTTAGGGCTATATGGAAGGATTGAGGGAGAGAACAAGCCCACAGAACCATTTTTGCAAGGAGGATATCATGAAGAAACTGATTACTGTTGTCATGGTTGCAGCTTTTGCCCTGAGCGCTGGCGCTGCACTGGCAGGCTCGGTCAAGTGCACCGTTGAGAGCGTCTCCGGCGATACTGTCACCCTGACCTGCAAGAAGGCCAGCAAGCTGAAGGTCGGCGAGAAAGTCAAGGTCAAGGCCGCCAAGAAGAAAGCCATCGAAGGCTGCTAACAGTCCTGACGTCCTCGCAGTCTCAAGGGCGGGTCGATGTGGAAGCATCACCCGCTCTTTTTTTATCAGAAAATCAGGTGTCAGGGGCCAGGTGCCAGGGAAGTTGCCTGCCTGCGCCAGCGCGTACACCATTGTGCTTGAAAAACCGATGGTGAGTCGTCCCGTGAGGGGTTGCATATGCCCTCTGCCTGATGTTCATCGGTTGGTGTGTCCGCTCCTGCGGCCATGCTGGCTTATGCAGTTCCGGGAAACGTGAGAACGGTGATGGAAAGGGTTTTTGATTTCGGTCCCTGTGGCGCCGGTTTTGTGCATTCCCGCCTTCTTCAACCCCAGACCAGCGAGACCGGTATGGATCCTCAGACACTGCCTGCCCGTGAGCAGGAGATTTATCAGAATATCCGACAGCAGTACAAGGTGGGTTTTGAGCCGCTCAAGGTGGGCGATATCCGGCTCAACCTGCTCAAGATGATCGACCTGGAGCAGATCCTCGAGGGCAAGGATCCCCTGGCGAATGTCTCCGAGTTCCCTTTCTGGGTCCGGCTCTGGGAGGCGGCCATTGTCCTGTCCGAGTTTCTGGCAGGGCAGGAGTTCCGTCCCGGCACCACGGTGCTCGAGCTGGGAGCCGGCCTGGCCGCGCCCGGGTTGACCGCCGCCGCCTGTGGCTGCGAGACCACGTTGAGCGATTACGAGGAGCTGATCCTCGACTTTGCCCGCGTGAGTGCCGCGGCCAGTTCCGTCTCCGGTGTGAACTTCGAGATCCTCGACTGGCTCGATCCGCCTGACATGGATCGGTATGATGTCATCATCGGCGCCGAGATATTGTTCAGAGAAGATTTTTTCGAGCCATTGCTCGGGATCCTCCGCAAGGCGCTCAAACCGGGCGGTGTGGTCTACCTGGCCCATGATGTGCGGCGCAAGAGCCTGAAGCCCTTCCTGGAGCTGGCGGAAGGGGAATATCGGATCGCCGCCTCCATGCGCAGGCTGAGGAGCCTTGAAGAAGACCGGGAGATCCTGCTCACCCGGCTGCAGCCCCGCCCGTGATACGACAGGTTCCCCGCAATCCTCAACCGTCCGGCCGGGGCCCGGCCATGGGACTCCGGCGGTATCGCAATCCTGCTCTCACGTAGCCTTGTATCCCGTCTGTCTGAACATAACCGGCAAGCTGTGCATCGTCGTTGGTGGCGGCAGTGTGGCCGAGCGCAAGGTCAGGGGGCTGCTCGCCGCCGGCGGCCGGGTACGGATAGTGAGCCCCGAGCTCACCTCCTCCTTGTCGGCACTGGCCGAAGAGGGCAGGGTGGAATGGCAGCGCAAGCAGTATGCCGAAGGTGACCTGGACAACGCCTTTCTGGTCTTTGCCGCCACGGACAACCGCCGGGTGCAGGAAGCGGTCTGCCGGGATGCCGGCCGCAACGGTATGCTGATCAACGTGGCCGATGATCCGGACCACTGCGCCTTCCAGGTCCCGGCCACGGTCCACCGCGGCGATCTGACCCTTTCCGTGGCCACCGGCGGCAGGAGTCCGGCCGTGGCGGCCATGGTCCGGAGGCAACTGGAGCGCGATTTCGGCCGGGAATACGCTGTCCTGCTGGAACTGGTGGCCATGATCCGGGAACATGTGCTTGCCGACGGCCGCAGCCCGCAGGAACGGAAAATTCTGTTTCAAAATATACTTCATGACGATATAGTTCTCTGGATCCGCGAAGGCCGCTGGGATCGGCTGCAGCAGCACCTGCGCCAGGTTCTCGGCCCCGAGACGCCCCTTGACTTCAGTCGACTGAAACAGGACCTCCCATGAGTTTTCTTCTCTTCCAGATCAGCTTTGCCGGCTACTTCCTGGCCATGTCCGCCTACCTGGTCTTCTTTATCTCGCAGAGAAAACCGGTCCGCCGCATCGCCAGGATGATCTTTTTTGCCGCCGCCATCCTGCATACCCTCAATATCCTTGCCCGCTACCTGGAGGCCGGCCATACGCCCATCACCAGCCAGCACGAGGCGGTCTCGTTCTTCGCCTGGTCTGTTGCCTGGTGTTACCTCTCCTTCCGCTGGCGCTATACGGTCAAGAACTTCGGGACCTTTGTCTCTGTTTTCGTCTTCCTCCTCATGCTGCTCTCGTCGCTGGCGTCGCGGCAGATCATGCCGCTGGTGCCTGCCCTGCAGTCGTGGTGGCTGCCGGTGCATGCCTCCATCTCCTTGGTGGCTGACGGTTTTCTCGCCCTGGCCTGTATCGGCTCCATCATGTATTTGCTCCAGGAGCGGGAGATCAAGAACAAACGGTTCGGTTTGTTCTATTCCCGCCTGCCCTCGCTGGACTCCCTGGACAAGCTGAACCAGCACTGCCTGAGTGTCGGTTTTCCGCTTCTTACCCTGGGGATCATCACCGGTTCCCTGTGGGCCAAGCAGGCCTGGGGATCCTACTGGCACTGGGATCCCAAGGAGACCTGGTCGCTGATCACCTGGTTTCTCTATGCCGCCGTGGTGCACCAGCGTTTCACCGTGGGCTGGCGGGGCCGCCGGGTCGCGGTGCTCACCATCATCGCCTTTGTCGCCGTTCTTTTCACCCTCTGGGGCGTGACCTTTCTTCTGAAAGGGGTGCATACCTATGCCACGTGATACCATCGTCCTGCTCGGCGTCAATCACAAGACCACGCCGCTGGCGGTCCGGGAGAAGCTCGCCCTCACCGGGGGGTACGAGGAGCCCCTGGCCGCCCTCGGCCGGCTGGATGCGATCAGGGAGTACTACCTGCTCTCGACCTGCAACCGGGTGGAGGTGCTCTTCACCTGCCGGGACGTGCGCGAGGCCCGCAAGCAGGTGCTCGATCTCCTCTTTGCCGGGTCCGCCAGCCGGGAAGAGATGAAGAATTACATCTACCAGTACGAGGACCAGGAGGCCATCAATCATCTCTTCCTGGTCGCCTCCAGCCTGGACTCCATGATCGTTGGCGAGGCCCAGATCCTCGGCCAGCTCAAGGATGCCTTCCGTCATGCCTCCTGCCAGAAGACCAGCGGCCTGATTCTCAACAAGCTGCTGCACAAGTCCTTTTCCGTGGCCAAGCGGGTCCGGACCGAGACCAGGATCGGCGCCAACGCCGTTTCCATCAGCTATGCGGCCGTGGAACTGGCGCGCAAGATCTTCGGCAACCTGGATGACAAGCGGGTCCTCCTGGTGGGAGCCGGCGAGATGGCCGAGCTGGCGGCCGAGCACCTGGTGGGGCAGGGTGTCTCCGAGGTGGTGGTGGCCAACCGGACCCTGGAGCGGGCGGTGAAGCTGGCGCGCCGTTTCGACGGCCGTCCCGTTGCCCTGGACGAACTGGTGGAACAGCTCAAGTCCGTGGACATCATCATCAGTTCCACCGGCGCCAGTGACCTGATCCTGCGGAAGAAGGATGTGCAGTCGGTGATGCGCGAGCGGCGCAATCAGCCGCTTTTCTTCATCGACATCGCCGTGCCCCGCGACCTGGACCCGGAGATCAACGAACTCGACAACATCTACCTCTACGACATCGACGACCTCAAACACGTGGTGGAGATGAACAAGTCCGAGCGTGACAAGGAGGCTGTCAAGGCACGACGGATCGTCGAGGAGGAGACACTCAAGTTCAGCCAGTGGCTGGAAAATATCGAGCTGACCCCCACCATCATCGAACTGCGCTCCATGGCCGACGACATCTGTAAAAAGGAGCTGGCCAAGACCCTGGGCAAACTCGATCATCTCAGTGCCCGGGAGAAGAAGTCCATCGAGAAGATGGCCGCGGCCATCACCTCCAGGATGCTCCATTACCCACTGCAGTACCTCAAGAGCGACAATCCCTGCGGTGACCGTCGTGACAAGGTCAACACCGTCCGCACCCTGTTCCGTCTCGATAACGGCAACCGCGACAGAGGCCGGCGGTGAGCAGCAGCAGCGAACGGGCCCTGATCCTGGAGGAGGAGCTGCTCATCCTGCGCCACTCCGGCGAGATTCCTGAAATCGCCTACCATTCCTCCCTGCACTATCTCTGCCAGGACGGTGAGGGGCCGGGCCTGGTGCTTTCAGACAGGGAGCTCCGTGCCCTGCAGGACGCGGCCCTTGAGCGGAGCCGGGAGATTGTGCTCCGGGACCTGGACCCGGCCAACCGCGATCTTTCCCTCTACCGTGGCGTGCGGCGCAGTATCTGCAACTGGCAGCGCCACCTCGATTTCTGCCGCCGTATCGGCCGGGACGATGCTGATTTTCTGCCCACGGTCCGCCAGGCCCTGGTGGAATTCCTGCGCTGCGAGGCGGACGATGTCTGCAGCGGTCGTCGGACCTCCTCCATCAACTGCAGCGACGAGGACCTGGCCGGATTTATCGCCAGGCTGGGCATCAGCCGGGAAGACCTCCCGGAAAACTGGCAGGCACTCTGTCCCTGAGGAGAGAGGCATGCGGGTGGGAATCATCGGCACCGGTCGCCACGGGAGCAGGTATGCCAACCATATTGTCCGTGATGTGGAGGGCCTGACCCTGGCCGCCATCAGCCGCCGATCGGCAGAGGGACGGCGGCAGGCCGAAGGGTGGGGATGCAGGCTGTTTGCGGACTGGCGGAACCTGGTGGGTGATGCCGGGGTGGAGGCGGTGATCGCCGTGGTGCCGCCGGCCCTGCATCCCGAGATTGCCACAGCCTGCGCCGCGGCGGGCAAGCCCCTGCTGCTGGAGAAGCCGCTGGCGGTCTCGGTGGCTGCGGGCTGCGGGATCGTGGACCTGTTTCGCCGGCAGGGCCTGCCGCTCACCGTTGGCCAGACCCTGCGGTACAATCGGGTCATCCGTCACCTGCGTAAGCGGTTGCCGGCGCTCGGCAGGTTGTACAGTTTTTCCGCCAACCAGCGTATCGAGCCCTCAACCCTGGCGTGGCACGCCCGCCCCGAGCTGGCCGGAGCCGGGGTCAGCTTCCATACCGCGGTTCATGTCTTTGATGCCCTCCGCTACATCACGGGGCTGGAGATCGTGCGGGTCTGCGCTGTCACCAGGCAGGAGCACAATCCCTGCCTGGAGGATTCCCTGGCCGTGGTCATGGAGCTGGAAGAGGGGGTCATCGGAACGGTGGACTGTTCCAAGGTGGGGCATGCCCGTTCCGGCCGCTTCGAGTTCGTCGGCAGTGAGGGGCAGCTTGCCGGTGACCAGATATACAATACCTGCGAGAGGATCCGGGGACTGGAGGTGCAGGCCCTTGATCCGGGCCGGCCCGTAGGCACCATCGTGCCGCTGCTGGAGGACTGGCGCGAATTCCTCGCCGGCCGGGGAGAAAACCCGGTCACCGGCGAGGACGGCCTGGCCGCTGTCCGCTGCTGCCAGGCCTGCCTGGAATCGGCCCGCCGGCAGCGCTGGGTGGAGGTCGGGCGCGAATCTATTCCATCCAGGTGAGGATCTCTTCCGTGGCGACCCGGTCCGTGCGCAGGCTGTTGGCCGGGGCATCCATGTCCGGATAGCCGATGGCCATGCCCAGGACCAGCCGTTTGGTCTCGGGAATGGCGAGGAACTTTTTGGTCTCTGCCGCATAGTCCACGGCAAAGGCCTGCGGGACCGTGCCCAGGCCCCGGGCATGGGCGGCCAGCATCAGGGTCTGGGCAAAGATCCCCAGGTCGAAGAGCGACCACTGGGAGAGCGAGGCGTCCTGGTAGAGAAAGATCCCGTGCGGTGCGTTGTAGAACCGGAAGTTGGCCTTCTTGGCCCTGAGGATCATCTCCGGTGCTCCCAGGTCGATGCCGGTGGCCTCCTTCCGCTTCCTGAACAGGTCGTCAATACGTGCCTGTTCCGCCGGCGGCCATGACTGGGGGGCCTCCAGGTCGGGACAGGGTTCGCGGCCGCTTTCGAGCAGCTCGATCAGGTGGGCTGCCAGGGCCTTCTTCTTCTCCCCTGAGACGATCATCACCTCCCATGGCTGGCTGTTCTTGTAGGACGGCGCACGCTGGGCCGTGGCAATGACCTCGGTCAGCAGTGCCCTGTCCACGGGTTCCGGTTTGAACTGCCTGATACTCATCCGCGTTTCGATACACTTGATGGTGTCCATGCTGCATCCTCCTGCCGCGATTTCCACGGTTTCCAGGTGTTGGTGTGCGGTTACGCACGGGGGCTCTGTCTGTCCTCTCCCACAGAGTGTACCCAATGACCGGTCCGGCCCGCAACTGTTCTTCCGGGTTTTGCCGGGCTTTTTCCCTGCCGCGTTCTTTCGGCTTGACTCTTGCTCCTGTTCCACTGATGATGAAACCAGGAGATGGGAATATTCTTGTCAGCCGCGAGTGGAGGAACAATGTGCGATACCTGGTGACAGCCGTCCTCGCGGTCCTGCTGCTGACCGGCTGTGATGCCGTGCAGGACATGCGGACGATGTGGGAAAAACAGGAGATCGTCAGCAAGATGATCAGGGAGCGATACGGCTGGGACACCGGCGTGGGATGGCACATGCAGAATGGCCGCCTCACCGAGGTGACGGTGATCTTTGCAGCCGGGGACGTGGGCCGGGAACAGGTGGCCACCCTGGAGCAGGCGGCGAGGGAGGCGGTGACAAAGGCCTTCAGGAGCAGTCCGCAGGTGATACGTATCCAGGTGGAATGCCGGCCATGAGAGCCGGCCGCTGGCTGGTGCCGGCCATGAACCTCCGCTCCCTGGTCCGGGTCCTGCTGCTGGTTTCGGCCAGCTGGCTGTTGTTCTCCCGTCTGTACCAGCCGCTCTGCATCGAGGGCCGCTCCATGGAGCCGACCTATACCGATGGTTCCCTGGTCTTCTGCAACCGTATGGCCTACCTGTTCTCCGAACCACGCCGTTTCGACGTCGTCGCCATCCGCATGGCCGGCGACCGGATCGTTCTGCTCAAGCGCATCGTCGCCCTGCCGGGTGAGACGGTACGGTTCAGAAACGGTGTGCTCCTTGTTGACGGCAGGCCACTGGCCGAGCCCTATCTGCAGGGCCCCTCTGACTGGAATCTGGCGCCGCGGACCGTGGCACCGGGGACATTGTATGTGGTGGGGGACAACCGTTCCGTCCCCATGCAGGTCCATGTTTTCGGCCAGGTGGACCGGCAACGGATCCTGGGGAGGGTGCCATGGTGAAGAAGGTTGTGATTGTCCTGGCAGCGGCGGCAGTGGCCGTACTCCTGCTGCGCTATTTTTTCCCGTCCGACGAGCGGCTCATACGCAGGCAGTTCGACCGTCTGACCGAAAACATCTCCAGACCGGCAGGGGAAAAGGCCCTGGCAGGCCTGCAGCGGGCCGCGGCCGTGAGTGACCTTTTTAGCGACCGGGTACGGCTCGACCTGCCCGAGGCAGGCCTGGCCGGTGAGTATGACCGGCAGGAGATCAGGACCCTGGCCATGGTGTTCCGCAACCGGTTTACCCGCCTCAGCGTGGAATGCCGGGATCTTCACATGACCCTGGATCGCGATCAGGCCAGGATCACCGCCACCTGCCGGGCCCGGGGTGTGGCAGGTAGCGAGCAGGTTCGGGAGACCCGGGAGGTTCGCGCCGAACTCGTCCGCACCAGCGAGGACGGCTGGTTGTTCTCCGGATGTGCCTTTGTCCAGGTCCTGCGGCGGTAATCCGCGTAAGCGGTCACAGGTACCGCATCTTCGCACGGTCGCTCCTGTCCGCATAGTAAGCTATAGCGGTCAGGAGCGACCGTGCGAACCTGCAGCACCTGAGACCGCTTACAGCATTGTCGTTGAAAAAACCGGTGGTTGGTTATCCCGTGAGGGGTTACTAATCCGCAGTAAAAGTTCAGCAGCCCGTCATCCGGAGTCTACGCTTCCCTGCATACGCTTGCGGCAAGCCGCACAGTACGCCATACGGGCAGTCGTAAGCCGGTGCCGATGGCGTGCTGGCGAACTGTAGTGGTCATTTCTCCCTGATCCAGTCCAGGGCCGCCGCCACCCGCGGAAAACCGATGGTGGAGATGAGCAGGAGCAGGGCGTGTTCGATCTCCTCGCTGTCGGCACCCGCCTCCCGCGCCTTGCGGGCATGGGTTCGCACCGAGCCGGTGGACTGGGTGGCGGCCGCGGCCGCAAGTTGGATCAGCTCTGCCGTCTTTCGGTCGATGGGGCCGGCACTGTGCACGGTCTGGCCCAGGTTTTCCACGGCCGCCAGCACGGTGGGGAACTTTTCGTTCAGGTAGCGGTAGTGGCTGCTGGGTGACTGCTGTTCACTCATGGGGCACCTCCTGTTGGATGTTGAAAGACGATCTGCGTAACTGATCACAGGGTATGCAAAGTTGCGGTTTTTCAACTTTGATGGCGTCGCAACAAGTCCGACCTACTGCGTTGTAGCGGGTACGGCCAATGCCCGACGTACCACATGTGCGCCTCCGCTTGGCCGACACCGCTACGCCCTGTATATCGAACTGTTATGCTGAGCCATCTTTAGAGTGTGATGGACTTTTTGCGAGTCCATCAACTTTGTTTTTGTAAACGGTTACAGGTACCGCCGACGAGGATCAGTGTTTGAACGAGCGCTGGCCGGTGAACATCATGGCCACCGGCGGATCGGCCTCGTTGCAGGCCTCGATGGAGGCGTAATCCCGCATGGAGCCGCCGGCCTGGAGGATGGCGGTGATACCTTCGCGGATGCCCACATCGGCGGCGTCACGGAAGGGAAAGAAGGCGTCGGAGATCATCACCGAGCCGGGCAGGCCGCCCCGGTCCGCCTTGACCCTGGCGTCGATCTCCTCCTTGTCCGCCCTGTCCCGTTTGCCCTGCTCCACCTCCAGGGCCAGGTCGGCATACGGAATGCCGAAACGGTCGAAACAGGTGATGTCGGCATACTTGATGTAGGCCTTGTGGATGGCGATTTCGGCCACTCCGACCCGGTCCTGCTCACCGGTGCCGATGCCGGTGGTGCAGCCATCTTTCACGTAGATGACCGAGTTGGAGGTCACGCCGTGTTCCACGGCCCAGCCGAAGATCATGTCGTCGAGTTCCCGCTGGCTGGGCTCCCGTTTGCAGCGATATTCCTTGCCTTTCCAGGTGGCCACCGCCGGTTTGAGGTCAGCGGGCGAGCGGATGGAGTTGACCGCCGACTGCTGAACGATGATACCGCCGTCGATGAGTGACTTGAAGTCGACAAAGCGGAATTTCTCGAAATCGGCCAGCCGGTGGATGGCGTCCATACGGATGACCCGCAGGTTCTTGCGCGCTGCCAGTATCTCCAGGGTTCCCTCTTCATATTCCGGCGCGCAGACCACCTCCAGGTAGTTTTCGGCCATCAGGCCGGCGGTCTCCCTGTCCACGGCGCGGCTCATGACCACGGCGCCGCCAAAGGCGGCGATCCGGTCCGCCCGGTTGGCCCGGTTGTAGGCATCGGCCAGGGTGTCGCCGATGGCGGCGCCACAGGGATTGTTGTGCTTGAGGATGATGGCGGCCGGCCTGTCCACAAGGTATTTGAGGATATTGAGGCCGTTATCGACATCGGTCAGGTTGATCTTGCCAGGATGCTTGCCCACCTGCAGCATATCCTCGACAGTGATGCCGCTGACCAGGGCGTTGCCCGGCTCGATGAACTTGCAGTCGCCCAGGACCAGGTTACCGTTCACCAGTTCATAGAGGGCCGCTTCCTGGTCCGGGTTCTCGCCGTAGCGCAGACCGCGCTCCTCGGTGGTGCCGTCCTCCATGGTGATCTTCCAGGTCCGCTTGCGGTAGACCAGGGTCTGATCACCAAAGGAGATGGTCATCTCCATGGGAAAGGAATCTCCCAGGATGTTGGTGTACATCTTCTTGATATCACTCATTGTATCTTCTCCACGCTCTGGGTTGGTAATAGTTCATCTCTCTGGGCAACCACCTGACAGGACCGACACATTGACGTCCGCAGGCGCAGCCGGTCACACTCGGGTGCAGATGGCATGTCCCCGGGGTTCCACCACCTGCTGGAAGGTCCGGTCCCAGTCCTTGCAGACCGGATCGAATCCCTTGCTGCGGATGACCCGGCAGACCTCGTCCACGCTGCGGTGATCGCCGACGCTGAACTGCTCGCCGTCATGATCTTCGTGGCTGTAGCCGCCCGGAGCGGTGCAGGAACCGGCCGAATACCTGGTCGGTCCCAGGCCGAGCATACCGTCCCGGTACCGGGGCTCTTCCCGGGTGGACAGGATCAGGCCGACATCGGGATCAAAGATGCGCAGGGCAAAGATCAGCTGGCTCAAGTGCTTTTCGTTCACCGCCACCAGGGGCTGAAATTCGCCGGCCGCAGGCCGCAGGCGGGGAAAGCTGACCGTGAAACCGGTCTGCCAGAACCGGCGTCGCAGCCAGGCCAGGTGCAGGCCGATGGCCAGGCCCTCGGCCCGCCAGTCGGAGAGTCCCAGCAGGGCACCGATGCCGACCTCGCGCATGCCGGCGGCGGCAGCGCGGGCCGGGGTGGCGAGCCGGTAGTCGTAGTCGCATTTTCTGCCGGCCAGGTGCACCCGGTCATAGACCCTGCGGTCGTAGGTCTCCTGGTACACGGCCACCGCAGTGATGCCGGCCCGGAACAGGCGCGCGTACTCGTCCTCTTCCAGGGGCTGGACCTCGATGGAGACCGCGGCGAACCGGTCACGCAGGCGCAGGGCGATCGCCTCCAGGTACTCCACGTCCAGCACGGCAGGGGCCTCGCCGCTGACCAGCAGGATATGCTGGAACCCTCGACCGCGCAGGATTTCAGCCTCAGCCACTGCCTCGTCCAGGGTCAGCTTGCGGCGGTGGATCCGGTTGCCGGCGGAAAAACCGCAGTAGGCGCACCGGTTGACGCAGTAGTTGGACAGGTAGAGCGGCGCGTAGATCTGGGTGGTGCGGCCGAACCGCTGCCGGGTGATGTCGCGGGAGCGGGCCGCGAGCTGCGGCAGGAAGGACCCGGCCGCGGGCGAAAGCAGGGCGGCCAGATCGTCGTCCGTGCAGTGGTCCCTGGCAAGCGCTGTCAGGACGCGCTCTGCCGGAATATCGGCAAGCTGCGCCTGCAGGGCGGCAAAGTCGGTGATGGTGAAAGAATCCTTCACGCTCCCTCCTGGAGAAAGCCGAGGTCCTCGCCAATGATGCCGGTCTCCGGCGATGAGGCATGGGCCACTGTCGAGGCGGCGCCAAGCCCGGCCTCAAAGGCATCACGGCCGCTCTCCACCGCCTGGCGGAAGGCCCGTGCCATGCGGACCGGGTCGCCGGCCACGGCAATGGCCGTATTGACCAGCACGGCGTCCGCGCCCATCTCCAGGGCCCGGGCGGCATGGGACGGGGCACCGATGCCGGCATCCACCACCACAGGTACCCGGGCCTGTTCGATGATGATCTCCACCTGCAGGGCGGTGCGGATGCCGAGATTGGTGCCGATGGGCGCGCCCAGCGGCATCACCGCGGCTGCGCCCGCATCCTGCAGGCGCAGGGCCAGGATGGGATCGGCGTTGATGTAGGGCAGGACAATGAATCCCTCCTGCGCCAGGATCTCTGTGGCCTTCAGGGTGTCGATGGGATCCGGGAGCAGGGTGCGCGGGTCTGGGGTTACCTCGAGCTTGAGCCACGGCGTACCCGTGGCGGCCCGGGCCAGACGGGCCAGACGAATCGCCTCCTCGGCAGTGCGGGCCCCGGAGGTGTTGGGCAGGAAATGGAACCGCTCCCGGTCGAGATGGGACATGATGTCGTCCTCGGGATTGTCCAGATCCACCCGGCGCAGGGCCACGGTGACCATGTCGGCCCCCGATGCCTCGATGGCCTGCCGCATGATGTCGGCAGAGGCGAACTTGCCGGTACCGACAAAGAGACGGGAGGAGAAATGGGTATCAGCGATGGTCAGCACGTCAGCCGCCTCCTACGAAACGGATCAGCTCGATCCGGTCGCCGTCCCGGAGGCGGAGATCCTCGTACTGGTCACGCTCGATGATTTTTCTGTTGACTTCGGCAACAACCGTGTTCGGATCGAGGTCAAGCATGGCCAGCATTGCGGCCAGGGTGGTGTCCTCTGCAAGGTCACGGCGTTGTCCGTTACAGATGATCTGCATACAATATGTCGTGGTAAAGGGGATGGAACGATCCTGCCCGGCCGGCGGTGCGGAGGCCCGCCTGCCGGACAACGCCCATATAATACCCCCAACCCCCCTGGAGCGCAACCGGGATGAATCGGTTGCCGACACCTTCTCCAGCGCTGCAGAGCAGCTCAGGCTTCGTCGATACCCAGCAGCAGCCTGAGGGCCTGGTTGGCCTGGTGATGGGCCGCGATGCCGACCCGGGGCGCCAGCAGGCTGCCGGCGGTGCGGACATCGGATTCGTCGTCGCCGACGATATAGACCCGGGGCCTGATTTTCCGGGTCAGGATCGTGTTGCCGGACCCGTAGCCGGCCAGGCCCGAGGCCCCCACGTAGCCGATCCCCGGCATGTGGGTGAGTACCGTGCGCAGGGCCACCGCCTTCATGGCCGGATTGTCGAAGCATTCGAGCAGCACGTCCACATCGGCGAATATCTCGCGGATCAGGCGGCTGTCCAGCTTGACATCCCGTGTCTCCACGGCCACGAAGGGATTGATGTGGACGAGGAAGGCCTTGAGGGCCCGGGTCTTTTTCAGGCCGATCTGGTCGATGAGGTAGTGCTGGCGATGGATATTGCTGAGGACCACCACGTCATGGTCGGCAAGGATCAGGCGGCCGATGCCCACCTTGACGAGGCTCACCGCCACGGCCGATCCCAGGCCGCCCAGACCCATGATGCCCACGGTCGCCCTGCCGAGTTTTTCCTGGACCTCCGGCGAATGGCGCGCATCCAGGGCCTGTTCCATCTCCAGGGCAGAGGGAATCTCGCCGGTGTGGATCAGGGAACAGACATCACCGTCCTGAAGCAGGGCATCCCGGCCCACCACCATGCCGTTGAGCAGCAGGACATCGGCCTGGGGCTTGATCTCGTCCACCAGGTCGCCCATGCGCATTCCCACCCGGAAAGGAAGCGGCCGTTCATTGACGATCAGCATGGCTAGCCCACCCGGTAGGTCAGGGGAACAATGCGCTGCGCATCCTCGATCCGGCAGTTGTGGAGTACCGCGTTGGCGCCGACAATGGCGCCGTCGGCCAGGTGACACTTGTGGATCCTGCAGCCGCTTTCAAGGGTGCAGCCGCTGCCGATCCGCGACCGGCCCGTGACCTGGACCCCGGGCCAGAGCACGCTGTCGGTACCGATACTGGAGTCCGGACTGACCAGAACGGTCTCCGGCGAATAGATGGTGACCCCCGCAAGCATCAGGTCCCGGTTGTGCCGCATCTGCAGCTCACCGTGGGCCCGGGCCAGCTCCACCCGTGAGTTGACCCCGAGCACATCGATGGCCTCGGGATGAAAAAACCTGCGGACCCGCAGCCCCTGACGGTTGGCGATGGCCACGATGTCGGTAAGGTAGACCTCGCCCTGGGCATTGTCCGTGCCGACCTCCCGGAGAGCGGAAAAGAGAAAATCACGGCGGGCCAGGTAGATGCCGGCATTGATCTCCCTGATCGCGAGTTCTTCCTCATCGGCGTCCTTCTGTTCCACGATGGCCTGCACCTGGCCGTCCGGCCCCTGGATGATGCGGCCATAGCCGGCGGGATCCTCCAGCAGGGTGGTCATCAGGGTCAGGGCTGCCTGCGAGCGCCGGTGCTGCGAGAGCATGGCCTGCAGGGTTTCGGCCCGGATGAGGGGGGTGTCGCCACAGAGGATCATGACCAGATCGCCGTCGGCGCAGGCCTTTTCAGCGCAGAGGACCGCATGTCCCGTACCGAGCTGCTCTTCCTGGAAGACCGGGGTCGTCCGGTACCCGGCAAGCGAATCAAGCACCGCCTGCCGCTGGTGGCCGACGATAAGCACACATTCGCCGATACCGGCGTCCTGCACCGCGTCGAGCACGTAATGGAGCATGGGTTTGAAGAAGACCTGGTGCAGGACCTTGGCGCGGGCGGATTTCATGCGCGTTCCCTTGCCGGCGGCAAGGACGACGGCGGTGACAGACTCACTCATGATGGTGATCCTTTGCGAGAAATGGGTTCCTGGAGTGCTGCGGCGGATGCGGCGATCTGCATTGTAGCAAAAAGAGCACTGCCTGGGCAAGGGGGAGAAGGTGAATCCGGCAAACGGGGCTATTTTTCATAGAGGGCCGCCATGCGGTGTATCTCCCGGCCAAGCTTCTGTCGCAGTTCCTGGGGGGCGATGACCCGGGCCCCGGCACCGAACTGGAGGATCTTCATCATGATCTCCCGGTCGTCAGCCACCGGCAGGGTGAGGAGGATGTCGTCCCCGTCGGCACGCATCTCCTGGTCCGTGTGCCAGAGCTGGTGGCAGACGATCCGGGCCGCCTTGCCCGTGAAGCGGATGGTGGCACGGAAGCGGGGCGGTCCCTTGAAGATGCCGAAGCTGGCGGTGAGCCAGTCGTCACCGCGGTCCAGGTGGTGGTCGGCGGGATCGGCAAGAAGCGAGGTCCCGGCGATCCGGCCCAGGTGGAACATGCGGCGTTCGCCACGCAGGTGGCACCAGGCCAGCAGGTACCAGCGCCCCTGGTAGCTGACCAGTTTCAGGGGATCCACTGTCCGTTCGCTGACACTGCCGGTGCCGGAACGGTAGATGAACCTCAGACGACACTGTTTCCGCAGGGAATTCAGGACATCCCGGAAGACATCCCTGTCCACCGGTTCCATCTCCACCCATTCACAGTGGAGGAGATCCTCGATCTTGCGCTGGCCGGGAAATATCAGGCCCTGGATCCGCTGTTTCAGTTCCTCGAGTTCCGGCAGGCCGGCGAGCCCTGTCTGCCGGGCCATGGTGCCCAGCAGGCCGAGGATGAGAACCAGGGGCGGCGAGTTTTCAAAGGGCAGGTGGAAGGCGGTGTCGGTGTAATAGTAGCCGTTGCGGCGCTGGTCAAACGCCAGGGGCGCCAGCAACCGGTCACGGAGATAGGCCACGTCCCGGTGCGCCGTTGCCGGGGAGATCTCGAATTCCCGGACCAGGCTGGTGGTGTTGGGATAGCGGCCGGCCCGGATGCGGGCATGGAGGTAATAGATACGTTCCAGGGTGCTCATGGGCTGAGGGAAAAAGGAGATGTTTCGGCACGCCGGCATGGCCGGGTCAGGATTTTTGTAAAAGTACCGGTCTGTTTAGGTGGTTGCCGATACCGCTGAACTACTACGGATTTTTTTGCCCCGGCCACAACAGGCGATGAAAATCAGGCACAGGGCCCATTCGGTGTCCCGCTGAGCGGTGCAACGAGGTCGAGGTGCGGCAGATCGCTCTGCATTGGAGCATATCGCCTGCGTCGGCGGGTACTGAAGATACCATCTTCTCACTGCCGCAGGCAAGGAGCTATCCTGTCACCTGGCACCGGCCTTCTGATTTTCTGAAAAAAAGAGGGGGTCTATCGCTATATGATAGACCCCCTCTGGTATCCTGTACACAAGATTCGTATCAGTGGTTCGGCCGGACTGAAAACAACAGTTCTATGGAGGTAGACCATGCAGTACAGGATGATCGTCAGCAGGGCGATGTTCGATTTCACGGTTTCCGGCGGCGGCAGGCTGAAATTACGCTCTGTCCGCTTCCTCGATGACTCGGTGGTGCGGGAGAAAAACGATGTGCTCCTGGTCAGCGAACAGGGGCAGGTCCAGTTCTTTCTCAAGGGTTCAACCCCGGTGGCCCGTCTCAGTGGTGAGCAGTTCCGGTTCGTGGCCGAGGCGGCCAGGTTCTTTGGCCATCTGCCGGATCAGAAGCGGATGCCGGTCTGGCTCTGGGCCGATGCCCTGCAGATGGAACCCGGCGCAACGGCTGCGCAGGCACCTGCAGCGGTCGTTGCCTGAGCAGGAAGTGGCGGGGATCAGGCCGCGTCCGAATACTGCACACCGATGCGGCCGGGGGAGACGTTGACCACACGGGCCCTGCGGTCGATGACCCTGCCCCAGGAGCGGTACCTGATGCGCAGCTCCTGGCCGGGACGGAAGGCGCGGCTCTGGCCCCGTACCAGGATGCCGAGTCCGGTGGGGGACATGTTGCACAGGTGTCCCGATATCCTGTGCGTGTCGGAGAGGATCAGTTCCGCCCGTATGGCACAGGACTCTCTTTTCCCGGACCGGTGCTCGAACCGGCACAAGGTGGTCTTGCCACAGCGGTGGCAGCGAACATTCTTCTGGCGAACGCCGGCGGAAATGGCATGGTAACGGTATGCCTTGCATCTCGGGCACTGGATACGGACGCGTCGTCCGGCCATGACAATGTACTGTCGGATCGGCATGGGGGTACTCGGGTTCGGATCGGGTTCGGACCGGCAGGTTCGTTGACTTCCGGCATCGTTGCTTCGTAAGCGCTCACAGGAGTCGCACGGAGTCTTCGCTTACCTCTTTGCACGGTCGTGCCTGCCCGCACAGGCAGGCTATCGGAGTCTCCCTGCGGTCGCTTACCTGCGGCCCCTGAGAGCGCTTACACCATTGTGGTCGGACAGGCCGATGTTTAGCCCTCCCGTGAGGGGGTACGTTGCTTCCAGTATGCCCCAACACCTGATCGCTGTCCAGTCCTGAATGATGGCGCTGCAAGCCTGCAGGCTTCCGGTCTCGAGCGGCAAGGGGACCTCGACATCGGCTGCCGATCCTGTTATCTAGAGTGCAACTCTCGACAGAACGATGATTTTCCTGGGGAATACAGGATGGAACACCGCCGATGAAATCGGAAATCGAAGTGTTCAGAATCGTCTGTATGCTGGGGATCGTCTGGTTTCATGCCGGTCTGGAACCGGGCAGGCAGATCGCCCACGGCGGCCTGATATTCTTCATTGTCACCTCTGTTTTCTTCGCCGTCACCGCCGGCAGAAGGCACAGCCTGCCCGAACGGGCGAAAAGACTGCTTGTGCCCTGGGGTGTCTGGTCCGTGTTTTACGGTATGGTCTCCTGGTGCAGGTGGGGGCACTGTTTTCCCGAAGGATACCACCTTGTGAGCATGCTCCTGGCCACGCCCTCCATTCACCTGTGGTTCCTGCCGTTTCTCTTTCTCGTGCTGGTGGGCATCGATCTGGTGCGGGAGCTCTTCTTCCGCAGGGAGGTTGTGGTCCTGATCGGCACGCTTTCTTTCCTGTCGGTACTCACGGCCCCTTTCTGGGAAAAGATACGGCTGGTGGATCCGTTCACCCAGTATCTCTATTCCGTGCCGGCGGTCCTGATCGGGATCTTCCTGGCCGCCGGCAGCAGGACACGTCACGCCGTTTTCATGCCCATGATGGCGGGGCTTGTGCTCTCCCTGCTGATACTGGCCGGCAGGTATCGTTCCGAGGTGGGCATTCTCTACCTGGTCGGGATCCTGCCTGCTGTCTTTCTCCTCTATGACAATGTGCTTCCGGTGAGTGGTCGCTGGCTGTTCACCATCTCCTCCTCGGTTTTCGGTGTCTACCTCGTTCATCCGTTCTGTCAGATGTTCCTCCGCTATCTCGGCCTGACATCCTATGCTCTGCCGCTGATCAATTTCTTCCTTTCCCTGGTTTCAGTCCTCCTGATGAAAAGGGTTCTGCCCGCCCGTATTGCAGGCTATATCGTCTGACCGTAAGCGCTCACAGGGACCGCGCACGGAGTCTTCGCTTACCTTTTTGCACGGTCGTGCCTGCCCGCATAGGCAGGCTATCGGCGTCTCCCTGCGGTCGCTTACCTGCCGGTCAGGCACGCCACAGCACAGGTAAGCGTAGACTCCGAATCTGCGGCCCCTGAGAGCGCTTACACCATGGCGGTCGGACAGGCCGATGGTTAGCCATCCCGTGTGGGGTTACGTCTGACCGGCCGTGGAGGCAGGGGGCACGTGGCCGCTGCCGCGATGTCTGTGCAGGCCGCCTTTACCGTCAGCTGCCGCTTCAGTGCCCCCTGGATCCTTCCGGCAAAGGCGGAACGGAGACACCGGGCTTCCCCCCCCTCATTCTTGTGATTTGCAGATAATCATCGGCTCTGCCTCTTGAATCCGGCGGAGAAATACTTATTTTTTTTGCAGACAGGTTCATGCCCCGGCAGGGAGCGGGACGCCTCCGCTCTCCGGTCGGTTTTTTCTTATTGCAACCCTAATGTCAGGAGGTGAGGTTATGTCTGAGAGCAATCTGATCGTCGGTGTCTTCCGGGACGAGGGAAAGGCCGCCGCAGTATTGACGGACATGAAAGAGAGGGAGGATTTCCCGTTGGGCGAGCTGGAGGACGCGGCCGTTGTCATAAAGAAGAAAAACGGCAGGATCAGGCTGAAACAGACCAAGGAGATCACTCCGGGTGAGGGGGCTCTGGGTGGTTCCCTGGTCGGTCTGTTCACCGGGATTGTCACGATCATCAATCCCCTGGTTGTGGCGATCATCGGTGGCGTTGGCGGTGTCCTCTGGGGACTTTTCAATGACATCGGCATCGAGGACAGGTTCATGAAATCTGTCGGCGAGCATCTGGTGCCCGGTTCGTCGGCCATCTTTGTCCTGGCACCCTCCAGGCTGAAGGAGACGGTTGTCAGGGAGCTGGAGACCTTTGGCGCCACGATCTTCGAGACCGATGTCCCTGACAAGGCCCACGAAGAGCTGATCCGGAAGAGCATCGACGACTGGAACAGGAAGCAGGCCTGCGAGAAAGCCGCCTGAGGTACGATGATCCACCGTGCGTCCTGCCGCTGCCCGCCGGGGGCAGGACGCACGGCTGCCTGGTAACGCTTCTTTCAGGGAGCCTGTTGGGCGAGGTAGGAAGAATAGCGCATGTCACATTCGATGATGTGGTGAATGAGCCAGTCCCTGAGGAAATGATAGAGATCTATCCGGATCTCTCCTCCCTCTTCCTGCAGCCGCTGGTGAAAGTCGACCACCTCGTTTTCCAGGCGCTGATGTTCCTTCCTGTGCTCGTCGAGGTCGGGATAGCCGGCCTGTTCCATGGCGCTCTCCTCGGCACTGAAGTGGTAGCGGGTATAGGCGACAAGTTCCTCCACGGCCCGGTTCAGGGTCTGTTCGTCTCCCTTGTCGCGCACCACCATGAAGACCTCGTTGATCAGTTCGACAAGTTTTTTATGTTCTGTATCGATCTGGTCGATGCCCACCGAATACGAATTTCTCCACTTGATCAAGAGCATCTGTTCCTCCCTGCGGATAACGCATCGTCACGTCCATGCTTCTCCCATCAGTCTTTATCATATCGCAAAAACAGGGAAGAAAGGAATAGGTAGAGCTACCCATTTTTCCCGGGTAAGATACCACGGCCGGCGAGGATGGGGCCCGTAATAGTTCACTGCTGTCGACAACCACCTAAAAAGACGGACACTTTTACCGGAGCTCCTGCCAATGGTCTTCTGTCCGTGCAGAGGTCGGAGGATCATGTCCCGGAGTCAGTGGTTGCGGGTCTGGCGGCCGTATTCGGCACTGATTCCTGGGTCGGCTTTTCGGGTTCCCCGGTCTGTTCCGGTTCCGCGCAGGATTCGGGCAGATCCTGTTCCCCGATGGGCAGATCAATGGTGGCCACCGTAGGGCCGCCGGGTCGGCTTTTCAGGGACAGGGTACCGCGGTGATCCCGGATGATCCCCTTGCTGATACTGAGGCCGAGCCCGGTTCCCTTGCCGGGCGGCTTGGTGGTGAAGAGGGTATCGAAAATATGGTCGATGACATCCTGTTCTATACCCGTTCCCCAGTCGGTGATGGTTGTCCGCAGGATCTGGCGGTTGTCTGCGGTGATGCAGCGGCTCTTGATCTCGATCTTTTTCTTTTCAGGGTTCTGGCCGGGATAGCGCTGGTTGAGGGCATAGGCGGCATTGGTCAGCAGGTTGATGATAACCTGCTGGAGCTGCTGGGGATTGCCTCGTAAAAAAGGCAGATCCTTGGGGACATCCACCTTCAGGTGGATGCCGTCCTGGTGAAACTGGTGCATCAGCAGGGCAATGGAGTCGTCAATGACATCCTCGATACGGACCTCGTCAAGGGTCTCGTCGCGCTGCCGGGCGAAGGTAAGAAGATTGCGGACGATGACGGCAATACGCTCACCCTCCTTGATGATCCTGCCCATGATGTCTTTGTGCAATGGAGCATTCTGGTCATCGGTGTCAAGGTCGTCGAGGAGGATCTGGGTGTAGTTGATGATACCGTTGATGGGATTGTTGATCTCGTGGGCGACACCGGCAGCCAGTTCTCCGATGGCGGCGAGCTGTCCGGCCCGCAGGGCCTCGGCCTTGCGGATTTTTTCCTCGGTGATGTCCCGTACGGTGGCGATGAGCAGCCGGTCCTGACCATGGTGCATCTCGCTGAGCGAGATCTCCACCGGGAAGACAGAGCCGTCCTTGCGCATGCCGGTGAGTTCCTTCTGGGAGCCGACCACCCCCTGAATGTCATGTTCTTCCGGGACCGGGGTGTTGCCGGGTATCTCCGGACTGTTGGGAAACTGGATCAGGGTATCGATGTGTCTGCCGATGATCTCGGACGGCGCATAATCAAACATCCGGCAGGCCGCCATGTTCAGTGATTCGATGACCCCGTCTTCGGAGATGGTGATCAGGCCGTCAAGCATGTTGTCGATGATGGCGCGGGTCCTGGCCTCGGCCTGTTCACGTTCCCGCATCGACATGTTGATCCGGTAGGAGCCGAGAAAGATGCCGAGCAGGCCGAGAATCCACAGGGCACCGTGGGCAAGGGTGAAGATAACGATGTTCTTGCGGTAGATGGAAAACAGCAGACTCATGGGAACAGAGACGGTGATACCGCCGCGGATGTCGCCGAGCTGGTATCCCTCATGACATTTCAGACAGCCGGTCTCGGTGATCATGGGACGCATCAGCATCAGGTAGGGCTTGCCGTCGATCTCTTCCACCGAGCTGACCTCGGACCTGCCCCGTTCAAAGGCATGAAGGGCCCGGGCTTCCCAGGCGTTGGCAGCGTTCTCCGGCCGAATGGGGTCCAGGCTGGTGATATGGCCAAGCGCGCTGTTGGGGCCGGTTTTGATTTCATAGACCTGACGGATCATGTATTCCGGGTTGACCAGTGTCAGCGGCACACCGGTGGCGGTGGTTCCCTTGGATTCGGGCAGATGCTCCAGGTAGGGATTGGGCGGGGTGGATCTGGTCACCGGCACATAGACCCCTTCGTGGTTGGTTGCCCAGTGATAGTAGGCCAGGTCCTTGTCAAAGATGGTGCGCGCCTCGTTGGTGGCCACCTCGATACTCTCCTGCTTCTGACGTTCGATATTCCAGGTGAGGGAGGAGATGATGATGATGGTCCAGAAGCTGGCAAAAAGCCAGGCATAGGGACCGACCGTGACGTCTTTGGGCCGGGGCAGGGCCTCGCGGATATGGCCTTCGAGCAGGAAGCAGACGATGATGGTCAGCATGGCCATGATGCCGCCGATGATAAAATGCTCAAGGCAGAAAAAGGGGATATCCGGATGCACCATCAGGTCGATGAGGCCGTTGAGAAAGCCCATGAAGATGGTGACGATGATGTAGAGGGAGAAACGGACAGACCGTCTGGCGGGAGACAGGAGGGTGCCGATGCGCTGCAGCTTCATGAGATCCGAAAAGAGGTTCGGGCAGATGATGAAAGCCCAGGCCGCCGGAAAGGCTCCGTGCCGTTTCAGGTGACCTGAAAGGGGATCTTACAGGATAGAGAAGTACATTTTTTTCGCTCAGGCAATGATTTTTTCTGAAAAACCGGAAACTGTCATGTCGGAACAGAGAAACGGCGGAAGGGCAGGGGAAGAGGGGGCGGTCCGCTTCTCAGCGGTCTGAAAGAGAAAAAGCCTTCATTTCACGAAGAAATGAAGGCTTTTTCCTGGAAAAGATTCGGCGGCGACCTACTCTCCCACACAGTCTCCCGTGCAGTACCATCGGCGCTGAGGAGCTT
>JALSNC010000283.1 GCA_026987195.1 Desulfobulbaceae bacterium
TCGTCGATGAAAACGTGGACGAACTCAACCTTGACGACTCCCCGGACCTGGTGGGTATCTCCATGATGCTGACTGTGCAGGTCAGACGGGGCTGGCAGATCGCCGACCTGTATCGGGCGCGGGGTATTCCGGTCCTTTTTGGCGGCATTGCCACCATGCTCCATGCCGAAGAAACCATGGCGCACGGCTCGGTCTTTTTAGGCGAGGCCGAAAGCCGGATGGAAGAAGTGCTGGAGGATTTCCGTAACGGCGGGCTTAAGTCCTGCTACAACTATATTGATGATCGCCCGGACATCGGCCTGGTGGGTCCGGCCCGGCGCGACATCCTCAACAGAAAACTGTACAACTACAAGGGTGTGCAGATGGTGGACCTGGTGCATGCCTCCCGCGGCTGCCGCTTCAACTGCTATCCCTGCGCCGTCTCCTATCTTGGCGGCCGTGACTTTCGGCCCCGGCCCATTGACCGTACCATCGAGGAGCTGGCCGGGATCGACAACAACCGGCTTTTTCTCGTCGACAACTCCCTGGCCCAGAACACGAAGTGGGAAAAGGCGCTCTTTCGCGAGATGATCCCGCTGAAAAAAAAGTGGTGTTGCCACCCCATTGAGGACAAACCCGAAGTGCTCGATCTGGCGGCCCGGGCCGGTGCCTGGTACGTGTACCAGGCGGTGTTCGATACCTCCGACTATATCCGGGAACGGATCAAACGCTACCACGATCACGGCATCGGCGTGGAGGGCACCATCCTGCTTGGCCTGGACAACCATACCGAAGACAGCATAAAAAAACTGATCGATTTTCTCCTGGAAATCGAGCTGGATCTGGCCGAATTTACGGTGCTGACCCCCTTTCCCCACACCAGGGCCTATAGCGAACTGGAAGCCCAGGGAAGAATCCTGACCCATGACTGGAATAAATACTCGGCCGACCGGGTGGTCTATCAACCCAAAAACATGACACCTGAACGACTGCAGGAGCTGCTGGACTACGCCTGGGCCACCTTTTACCAGGATGAACCCCAGCCCATCAAGATGGCGCGGCTCTTCCAGCAGGTGGTGCGCAAGGAGATGGAAGACGGAACCTACCGCTCCCGTGACCGGAAGCTGGCAGGGCAGGCCTTCGGGAGGACGACGCGGTGAACCCCGGCATCCCCGGGCAGGATCGGGCCTGCCTGGACGCGCTGCTCACCGGCTCGCAACATGCGGGCCGGGAATTTATCATCGGCGGCGCCACCCATGACGATGTCCTGGCCATGGCTGCTGGTCTTTACAGGACTACCCGCGAGATCAACGGCCCGGTCTGCCTGTGCAGCGACCGGCGGCAAGTCCTGGCAGCGGCCCTGCTGGCCGCGCTTGCCGGCGGCCCGCCCCTGCTGCTGCCGCCTTCTCTTGCCGCCCATACGCTTTTTCGCATGCGCAGGGAAAGCAATTTCTCCACAATACTGACCGATGCTGA
>JALSNC010000284.1 GCA_026987195.1 Desulfobulbaceae bacterium
CTGTACGTGATCGTGGCTGGCCGGCTATAGTCCGCGCTATGCGGCCAGCCGCTAGCGCGTGCAGATGACGTGCTGCTGAACTTTTACTGCATGGCCGCCCGGCCTGTGGGCAGGGAACACGTTGAAGGGCGGAAGAAAATGAGCTATCATTCTCAGCAATGATTGCCGACAGAGAGCCGGCGAATCGAAAACAGGGAGCACCACCATGAAGGGGCAAACATACCGCCAGACCATACGGAACCATCTCGCCACGGCCTACCTGCTGACAGAAGAAAAGATCGATACCGTCCTGCCTGCGTTCCTGGACACGCTCCTGACCCACATGCGGCGCCTGGAAAAGAACCTGGAGGAAAACGACCTGGAACTGCTGGCCGAATCGGGACATGTCCTCAAGGGAGCGCTCCTCAATCTCGGCCTGCACGAGCTGGCAGAGATGGCCCACGCCATCGAGCGATGTTGCACGGCACCGGCGGCGGTCGCCGAGCTGGAATCGCGGGTGGCCAGGCTCAAGGCGGAGATCGCCTCCTTCACCCGGCAGGTGCCCAGGTGAACGCTGCAGGCGGTTCTCTCAACGCACCGGTCAGGCACGCCTCCACAAATCTGCGGCCCCTGAGAGCACTTACAGCATTGTGGTCAAAAAAACCGGTGGTTGGTTATCCCGTGAGGGGTTACGAATCCCCGGCCCGCACGCTGTAAAAGTTCAGGTAGTTGCTGATAGCAGTGAACTGTTACCGCCTGCTCCACACAGGCCGAAGCTCCTCTGAACGTTCCGGCGATGCAGCACTGTCCGGTCCGGCTCCTACCTGGAGTCGAGATCCCGGTCGTCGACGTCGTTCAGCAGGCCGAAAAACCTGCAGCCATAATAGATGGAGACCAGCAGGACCACTCCCCCCACCAGACCGTCAAAGGCCCGCTCGGTCATGGAGCCGATGCCGGCGGCAACTCGAATATTGACGACAAACCAGACAATTCCGCCAAGCAGCCACAAAATGGCCCTGTTTGATCGATCGATGTTCATTCACACATCCTCCGGGTTCGGACCTCCCGGCCAGCCGGGAAGAACGCCCTGGTTTCTCTGGATTGCGCCGCGGTTGTACCGACCGCTCCCTCTGCACCCTTTTCTGTCGGATCGCGGCACGTCCTCAGTTAGAGTATAGATCCCCGCGCCTCAACTTTCCAGGCTCGCCGGAAAAAATCCACATCCCGGGATACCTTTCCTGACGCAGTTTTAGTCGCTCCCCTTGAATTCCGCAATCAGGGCCTGGATCGAGGCCTTGGCGTCGCCGAAGAACATCCTGGTGTTGGGACGGAAGAAGAGCGCATTCTGGATACCGGCAAAACCGGGATTCATGGAGCGCTTCAGGACAATGACCGTCTTGGCCCGGAAGGTCTCGATGATCGGCATGCCGTAGATGGGACTGGACTCGTCCTCCAGGGCGGCCGGATTGACGACATCGTTGGCACCGATGACCACGCAGACATCCACCGAATCCATGCGCGGATTGATGTCGTCCATCTCCACAAGCTGGTCATAGGGGACATTGGCCTCGGCCAGCAGCACATTCATGTGCCCCGGCATGCGGCCGGCCACCGGGTGGATGGCGTAGCTGACCTCGGTGCCGTTGGCCTCCAGCAGATCACCCAGCTCGCGCACCACGTGCTGGGCCTGGGCCACGGCCAGGCCGTAGCCGGGCACGAAGACCACAGAATCGGCGGCCTCGAGGATATAGTAGACATCCTCGGCCGTGGCCGGCCGGATCTCACCCTGTTCACCGCCACCTTCCCCGGCCTGGGTGACGGCCCCGAAGCCGGAAAAAAGAACATTGGCCAAGGACCGGTTCATGGCCTTGCACATGATATTGGTGAGGATGATGCCGCTGGCCCCGACCAGGGCACCGGCAACGATGAGGATATTGTTGGAGATCACGAATCCGGCCGCGCAGGCGGCAAGACCGGAATAGGAGTTGAGCAGGGAGATGACCACCGGCATGTCGGCGCCACCGATGGGGATGGTGGAGGTGACACCAAAGGAAAGCGCCAGGACAATGATGAGCAGGAACAGGGCATACCCGCCACCCGAGGCAGGGTGCATGCTGAAGAGCACGGCCGCGCCGATGGCAAGCAGGAGGATACCCGCGTTGATCAGGTGCTGGCCCTTGAAGAGGATGGCCTTGGTGTTGATCCGGCCGGCCAGCTTGCCGTAGGCCACCATGGAGCCGGTGAAGGTGACACCGCCGATGAAGGCGGAGAGAAAGGCGACAATGGCGATGAAGGTGGACATCTGCGGGTACTGGTGGTACTCGCCCCAGGCCAGCAGCAGACTGGCGATACCGCCGAACCCGTTGAACAGTGCCACCATCTCCGGCATGGCGGTCATCTCCACCCGGTAGGCGGCGACCAGGCCGATGGCCGTGCCCACGGCCATGCCGAGGATGATCCACTTGTAGTCAAGACCCTGGGCCAGCAGGGTCACGACAATGGCCAGCAGCATGCCCAGGGCCGAGACCAGGTTGCCCCGGCGGGCCGTGGCCGGCGAGCTGAGCATCTTCAGGCCGAAGATGAACAGGGCCGCCGAAATGACATAGGCGAAGTTGATGCCGATCATGGAGACATTCATTGGCCACCTCCCTCATCCTTTTTCTTGAACATCTCGAGCATCCGGTTGGTCACCGCGTAGCCGCCCACCACGTTGATGGTGGCAAAGATGACCGCCAGGGTGCCGAGGAAGGCGGTGAAACCGTGGTGATCCGTCTGCAGTGACGCCAGGGCGCCGATGAGGGTGATGCCGGAAATGGCATTGGACCCGGACATCAGCGGTGTATGCAGGATGGACGGAACCTTGGAGATCAGCTCGAAGCCGAGAAAAATCGCCAGGACAAAGACAAAGGTCAGATAAACCGCTTCCATGGGCTCCTCACTTGTTCATGATGCTCTTGTAGGTCTCACTGAACAGGGCGCCGTCATGGGTGATGAGCGCGCCCCTGATGATCTCGTCCTCCAGGTCCAGCCTGAAGGTGGAGGCCTCCCTGTCCCAGAAATGATCAACAAAGTTACCCAGATTGGCGGAGTACATCTGGCTGGCGGTCTGGGCCACGCGGCCGGGCAGGTTGCCCAGCCCGATCACCTTGACGCCCTCGATCTCCACCACCTTGTCCACCTCCGATCCTTCCACGTTGCCGCCGGTCTCCACCGCCATATCGACGATGACACTGCCCGGCTGCATGCCGGCGATCATGGGCCGGTCGATGATCCGGGGCGCGGGCCGGCCGAAGAGCTGGGCCGTGGTGATAACCACATCGGCCTGGGCGCAGGCCCTGGCCATGCCCTCCTTCTGTTTCTGCAACTGTTCCGGGGTCAGTTCCTTTGCATAGCCGTCCTTGGTCTGGCCGGTTTCGCCGAGGTCCACCTTGACGAACTTGGCGCCCAGGGATCTGACCTGTTCCTCCACCACCGGCCGGGTATCGAAGGCCTCGACCCGGGCGCCAAGGCGCCGGGCCGTGGCAATGGCCTGCAGGCCGGCGACGCCGACGCCGATGATGAAGACCCGCGCCGGCTTGATGGTGCCGGCCGGGGTGGTCATCATGGGGAAGACCTTGTCAAGGTGATCGGCGGCGATGATGACCGAGACATACCCCCCCAGGTTGGCCTGGGAACTGAGCACATCCATCTTCTGGGCGACAGTGGACCTGGGAATCATCTCCAGGCTGACCGCGCTGATGCCGGCCTCGATGAGGCTGTTGACCAGATCCTCCTCGTTAAAGGGATCCAGGTAGCTGACATGGATGCAGCCGCGTTTCATCTTGCCGATCTCCTCCATGGGCGGCTTGCGCAACCGAAGCACCATGTCGGCGGCCTGGAGCATCTCTTCCCTCGATGTGCCGATGGAGGCCCCGGCAGCGGTATAGTCGCCATCCTGGAAGCGGCATGTCTCTCCGGTCCCGCTCTCGACAACGATCTCGGCGCCGAGCTTGACGAGCTTGGCGACGGTGGGCGGGATCATGGGCACCCGGGTTTCACCCGGATGGATCTCTTTCATCACCGCGATCTTCATAGAGCAACTCCCTTATGGTAACAGACCAGAAGCAGGGTAAGCGGTCACAGGTACCGCATCTTCGTGCGGTCGCTCCTGTCCGCATAGTAGGCTATAGCGGCCAGGAGCGCCCGTACGAACCTGCAGCACCTGAGACCGCTTACAGAAACGAGGTTGAAAAACCATGCCCTTGCACACCCTGTTATCAGTTACGAAGCAGGCGGGCGCAGCGGCATCGAAAAGAGGGGGAATATGGTGTTGCCCGGGCCGCTCATGGTAACCGAATGCGGAGACTGCCGGCATACCGCCCCCACAACAGCAGCCTGGATAACGTATATCGGCAGCACCTTATGGCCGGATCCCGCACAGATAATGAATGGCTATTCAGAATTGTATACATCCAGGCGGGGCCGCCTGTCAAGACAAATCACTGCAGCCGGGACAGTAACCGCTGGTGGATATTATCAAATCCGCCGTTGGAGAGAATGGCGACCACGTCCCCTTCACAACACTGACCGGCGAGAAAATCAAGGATCGCGTCGGTATCGGCAAAATAATGGGCCGCAAGACCCCGGGCCTGCAGATCGCGAACGAGACGGGAGGAGGAAAACTGCTCAGAAGGGGGCACACTGTCCAGGGGCAGGTGTTCACGGACCAGGACCAGGTCGGCGCCGGCAAAGGCGCTGCTGTACTGCTGCTGAAACACGGCCCGGCGGCTGGAGTTGGTCCTGGGCTCGAAGACCACGATCAGCCGCCGGCCGGGCCAGGCCAGGCGCAGGGCATTCACGGTCTCGCGCACCGCGGTGGGATGATGGGCAAAATCGTCGATCACGGTGACACCGCCGGCCACGCCACGGATCTGCTGCCGCCGCCTGACGCCTTCGAAAGAGGCCAGGCCGATACCGATGGCATTGGCGGTAAAACCGAGGTGATCCATGAGGGCGATGACCGCAAGAGCGTTGAGACCGTTGTGGAGGCCGGGCATGGCCAGGGTGAAACGGCCAAAGAGTTGGCCGTCCCGGTACACGGCAAAACGGCTGCTCAGGCCGCGTACCTCCAGGTCCCTGAGCTGCCAGCGGCACTGCTCACCGGTGCCGTAGGAGATCACCGGACAGGCGGCAAGGGCCGCGGTCTCCGCCACCACCGGATCGTCGAAACAGGCCACTAGAACACCATCGGCGGGGATGAGACGGACAAAGGCGGCAAACGACTCCCGGATCATGTCGAGATCGGTGAAGATGTCGGCATGGTCAAACTCGATGGAGGTGAGGATGGCGCCATGGGGCCGGTAATGAAGGAACTTGGAGACCTTGTTGAAGAAGGCGGTGTCGTACTCGTCGCCCTCGATCACGAACCAGGGGCCGGACCCGACACTGGAGTTGCGGCCAAAGGCCTCGACGATACCGCCGATCATGAACCCCGGCGAGGCGCCGGCCCGATGGAGGGTGGTGGCAAGCAGAGAGGAGGTTGTGGTCTTGCCGTGGGTGCCGGCAACGACCAGGGGGCTGCGGCCCTCCAGGAAAAAGGCGGCCAGGGCCTGGGGCATGGAAAGGTAAGGTATCCGCAGTTCCGCCAGGCGCACGGCCTCCGGGTTGACCGCCCGGATCACGTTGCCGACGACGACCAGGTCCGGCCGCGGCTCCAGATTGCCGGGGCCATACCCGTCCATGACCTCGATACCGGCCGTGGCCAGGAAATCGGACATGGGCGGATAGACGTTGCTGTCCGAGCCGGTGATCCGGAAGCCCTGTTCCTGCAGCATACCGGCCAGGGCCGCCATGCCGGTGCCGCAGATCCCCATGACATGGATATGCTCCACCTGCTCCGGCAGCCGGTTCAGGGCCGGATCAAGCTGCGCCGGCAGATTCATTCCCCGCGCACCGAGCGTTTCACCGTGGCGAAGATCTTCTCGTAGGCCTCTTCGAAATTGGCCGGGGTCAGACGGCCGACCTCGATGAACTTGACCACGATCTCTTTTGTGACCTTGAAGATCGCCTCATCGGTGATGGGCCGGTTGTACTGCTGCCTGCCGTTTGCCTTGTCCGCTGCCACGTCCTTCTCCTTAGAAACACAACGTACCGCCAAGGCGGCGTTGTCCGATGATTTTGCAATACTTTGCCCGCCGCCGGGCAGCAATCTGTTCTGTCCGCTGTTCTCTGATCTGACAAAAAACCCCTGTTACCGGAAGAAGGCCAATTCTATACCAGATGTAACAGGGGTTCGCGTTCTCGCACGGGAAAAACCTCGCAGCACTCCCCGGGAGAATCCGCTTCTGTTTCCGGCCGCACGGCGTGCTTCCCCGCGGCGGCGATCGACCGGCAAAAACTCAGGCAATTTCAAACACTTGACAACACAGACGAGCTGTTGTATCAACCGCCGGCCAGGGATGTGAAATCCACGGCCCTGGTATAGGCGAGCAGATCGTCGCGGCTCACCTGGCGGCCCTTGACCGTGACCATGAAACGGCCGGCCACCACGATATTGACATCGCCGTTACGGCTCTTGGGGTCATACTTGACAATGGCCCGCTGCCCCTTGATCGTCTCCAGGTGTCCGCCGCCGGCACCGGCAAACATGGGATTCCTGATCATCATCATTACCTGCTGCAGAACAGGCGAATCCGAGACGATTTCTATGGACACCGAAGATGATCCCTTTTTATACTCCCGGCTGACCGTGAGCGCACCACCGAAAACCGCAGTGCCCATGACCTGGGCCGTGGCCTCTCCCGCCTGCCAGCCGACCAGGGGCGGCGGCAGCAGTTCCTTCATCTTCTCGCTCTTCTTCTGCC
>JALSNC010000285.1 GCA_026987195.1 Desulfobulbaceae bacterium
ATAAACCAAGACGGCCACTTCAGTAATCCTGCTGGATCAAAATATACTGTCCAGAATGAAAGTATGGTGCCGGAGGTCGGAGTCGAACCGACACGGGGTTGCCCCCGCTGGATTTTGAGTCCAGTGCGTCTACCAGTTTCACCACTCCGGCGTACAATCCGGTGCCTCCTCTAATACATTACCATCCTTTTTCATGTCAAGGAGAAAGCCGGGAAACGGCACGGGAAGCGATCTTTTTCCCGGGATCAGGGGCGTCCTCCGTTGCAGTGACCCTGGTCAACAGAAATGCAGCACCAGCAGCCAGATACCTGTCGGTCTGCAGGCCGGCAGGAAGCAGGGAGAGCATTTGACAGCGATGCCGGGGAGCGGTAGAGTAGCCGACCTGTGCAACCGTCCAACCCACTGTGTCCCTTTCTCTCTGCCATGACAACCTTTCTGCTGGCCGGAGTGATCTTTCTTGCCGCCGGATTCGTCCAGGGGCTCACCGGATTCGGCTCCGCCCTGGTGGCCATACCCCTGCTCAGCCTGCTCATGGATGTGAAGGCGGCCGTACCCCTCTGTATTCTCAACGGGCTGGTCATCACCGGCTACCTGATGTACCGGCTGCGGCAGGACCTGGATCACCGCAGGATCCTGCCCCTGCTGATCGGCTCGTTTCCCGGTATCCTGGTCGGCGCCACCCTGCTCGCCAGGGTCGATTCAGGATGTATCCGTGCCGGGATCGGCATCCTCCTGATCAGCTACAGCCTCTTCAACCTCCTGGTCCGCCCCAGGCCACTCTGCCCCGGCCGTGCCTGGGGCTACCTGGCCGGTTTCTGCACCGGCGCCATCGGCACGGCATTCAGCGCCGGCGGCCCGCCGGCCATCATCTACACCGCCCTCACCGACTGGAGCAAGGACGAGATCAGGGCCACCCTGACCGGATTCTTTGCCGCCAACTCCACCCTCATCGCCCTGGTCCATGCCCTGACCGGTGTCACCACCGGCACCACCCTCGCCTACTTCGCATGCACCTTCTTCTTCGTTCTTGCCGGGACCATGCTGGGCTCCCGTCTCACCGGCAGGATCAACCGCAGTGCCTATCTGCGGGTGGTGCATCTCTTCCTGATCGCCATGGGCGCCATGATGCTGATCTCATCATAAAAGCACCGGCGTTGCCAAGTCGTTGCCGACAGCGGGTAAGCGCTCACAGGCACCGCATCTTTGCACGGGCGTGCCTGCCCGCATAGATAGGCTATAGCGGTCAGGCACGCCTGCACAAATCTACGGCCCCTGAGAGCGCTTACAGCATTGTGGTCGAAAAAACCGGTGGTTGGTTACCCCGTGAGGGGTTACGACAGCGGTATACGGTTATGGTCAGTCGGCATCCGCCTCCAGGAAGACGCGGCGCAGCTTGTAGAAATAGTCCAGCCCGGACCAGATGGTGAGCACCAGGGCCAGGTAGAGGAT
>JALSNC010000286.1 GCA_026987195.1 Desulfobulbaceae bacterium
CCAGCCGCGATCACGCACAGCGGACGCACTCCTGAACTTTTACCGGAAGTATCGCTGCTTTTCAGGTAGTTGCTGATAGCGGTGAACTATTCCATAGAGTGGAAGCAGATCTTGTCATCTTTCTTGACAGTGAGAGGTGCAATGTGGTAAAAAAAACGGCAAGTCAGTGAGACAGATAAACATTTCCATTCCCGTTTCCAGGACGCAGGATACGCCCGGAACCGATCCCGCCATGCCGACCTGTCCGCCTTCCGGCGTAACGAGAGATGATTAAAGACGAAAAGCTGATCCAGGTCCTCGACACCCTCCACAAGCTGACCTCGGGTGTCTTTTCCGATGCCATCCAGCGCAAGCTGATTCTGGACAACCTCAGTGAAGGTGTGATCACGGTGGATACCGACCTCAGGATTGTCACCTTCAACAAGGCCGCGGAAAAGATCACCTCCATTGCCGAGCAGGACGCGGTGGGGAAGACCTGTGCCGAGATCTTTGCATCCGGCGACGGCGACGATTTCTGTCTCCTGGGCCAGGTGCTGGAGCAGCGGGTTCCGGTGCAGCAGGTCACCCGTCACCTGCAGGTGGACGATCATGCCATCCCCCTGCTGGTTTCCGCCTCGCCCCTGGTGGATTCCTCCGGCAAGCTCATCGGTGGCATCCAGTCCTTTCAGGAGATCACCGAGATCTTTCACCGCCAGTTGATCCTGGATTCGATATTCGACGGCGTTTTCACCGTTGATCTCGACCACCGCATCACCTTCTTCAACCAGGCCGCGGTGGCGCTCACCGGCCTGCAGCCCGACGAGGTCCTGGGCCGTCATTTTGCCGAGGTCCTGAAGATGGCGGGCAGTGAGCCCCTGGCCGAGTCGGCCCTGATTCGCGCCATGGAGACTGGCCGCCCGGCCAGCCAGGAGAATGTCTATCTCGAGGTCGGCGAAGGCAGGATCCTGCCGGTCAGCGTCAGCGCCGCGCCGCTTATCGACGCCCGCGGCCATTTCTTCGGCGGCGTGGAGAGTTTCAGGGACAATACCGACCGTATCCAGACCGACCTGATCCTCGATCATGTGGTGGACGGGGTATTCACCGTGGATCCGCTGGGCAAGATCACCTCCTTCAACCGGGCCGCCGCCCGGATCACCGGCTATGACCCGGACGAGGTCCTGGGCCGGCCCTGTGCCCATCTCTTTGCCAGCAGCGAGTGCGCGCGGCGGGAAAAGGAGCTGCTGGCCCCGGGCGCCGATGTCGAGCAGTGGATCGACCGGACCATCTACATCCGCGGCAAGAACGAACGTATCGTGCCGGTGGCCATGTCCAGCGTGCCCATGACCGGCCGCGACCGGCAGCTCCTGGGCATGGTGCAGACCTTCCGCGACATCACCAACCAGATCGAGCAGCAGTATATCCTCGATTCGGTGGCCGACGGCGTCTTCACCGTGGACCGTGATTATATCATCACCTCCTTCAACCGGTCCGCGGAAAAGATCACCGGCTATACCAGCGACCATGTCCTGGGAAAACCCTGCCGCGAGATCTTTGACACCGGCATCTGCACCTCGGGCTGCCCGCTCGCCCGCGCCATCGAGAGCAGGTCCCGGGTGACCGTGGACCAGCAGGTGATCCACGGGAGTGACGGCCGGGAGATCCCGGTCCAGGTCAGCGCCACCGCCCTGATCGACGATGCCGGCAATGTCATCGGCGGGGTGGAGACCTTCAAGGACCTCACCGAGGTCACCCGGCTGCGGCGCCGGCTTTCCGAGGAGAGCAGGAAGACCGGCATAATCAGCCGCAGCCCCAGGATGCGGAAGATCCTGTCGGTGCTGCCCGAATTCGCGAGAAGCGAGTCCACCATTCTCATCCTGGGCGAGAGCGGCACCGGCAAGGAGCTGGTCGCCCAGGTGATCCACAAGCTGAGCCCGCGCAAGGACAAGCCGTTTGTGGCGGTCAACTCCGGCGCCCTGCCCGATACCCTGCTGGAATCCGAGCTGTTCGGCTACAAGGCCGGCGCCTTCACCGATGCCCGCAAGGACCGCAAGGGCCGTTTTGCGGCCGCCGAGGGTGGTTCGCTCTTCCTGGACGAGATCGGCGACATCTCCCAGGCCATGCAGGTCAAGCTGCTGCGGGTCATCCAGAGCCGGACCTATGAGCCGCTGGGCTCCAACACCCCGGTGAAGACCGATGTCCGCATCATCACCGCCACCAACCGCAAGCTCCACGAGATGGTGAAGAACAAGGAGTTCCGCGAAGACCTCTACTACCGGCTCAACGTGGTCAAGATCGAGCTGCCGCCGCTGCGGGAACGGATGGAGGACCTGCCCATCCTCATCGATCATTTCATCCAGCGGTTCAACCGCCAGCGCAACAAGAAGATCCGCGGCATCTCCGACGATGCCCTGGCCATTCTCAAGAACTACGACTTCCCCGGCAATATCCGCGAACTGGAAAACATCATCGAATATGCCTTCATCATGTGCCACGACGCGACCATCCTGCCCCGGCACCTGCCCGAGGATTTCCTCGACCGGGGCGGCAGCGGCAAGGCCCCGGCCCTGAACCAGCCCATGACCCTGGCCGAGGTGGAGAAACAGGCCATACTCGAGGCACTGAAACGAAACGAGTACAAGAAGATGAAGACCTGCCGTGAACTCGGGATCTCCAAGGATACCCTGCGCCGCAAGCTCAAGGCCTACGGCGTGGACGGAAAAAGGCCCTGAAAGGGCCCACAGACGAGACACACCACATGGACTGCCCTGCCAAGAAGTTCAAGATTCCCATCTACATCATCATTGTCCTGGCTGCGGCCAATATCAACCCCCTTGTCGATATCCTGCTGCATCCCCATATCCCCTACTTTGACACCGAGCACCTGATCATCGGCGGCTTCATGGCCCTGTTCACCATCGGCCTCATCGGCCTGTTCGAGAGCCGCCGCTGCGACGACCTCGGCATGGAGCTGACCTCGTCCGAGGGCATGGCCAAGTATGGTGTCATCACCGGCCTGATCTGGACCGCGGTGATCGCCAGTTCCCTGTTCTGGAACATCAGGCTCCAGCAGACCCAGACCCACCAGATCGCCCTCAACGAGGCCAAGACCGTCTACGAGAAGGATCATCTCTACTACCGCTGGGCCACCGGGCACCACGGCGTCTTTGTCCCCATCACCAGCAAGACCAGGCCCAATCCCTACCTCCGGCACCTGCCGGAATACAAGATCATGACCACGGACGGGGTGGCGCTGACCCTGGTCAATCCGGAGTACATGATCCGCCAGGTCTACGAGATGCAGACCCGCAGCCACGGCGCGCTGGGGCATATCACCAGCCTGGACCCCATTCGCCCGGAGAATGCGGCCGATCCGTGGGAGACCAGGGCGCTCAAGGCCTTTGAAAACGGGGTTGCCGAGGTGAGCTCGGTGGAAGAGATCGACGGCGAGCCCTACCTGCGCCTGATGCGGCCCCTGATCACCGAGGTGGGCTGCCTGCGCTGCCATGCCCAGCAGGGCTACGAGATCGGCGATATCCGCGGCGGGGTCAGCGTTTCCATTCCCCTCACCCCGCTGCTGGCCATCTCCCAGAAGAACATCGCCACCTATGTCATGGTCCACGGGCTGCTCTGGCTGCTGGGGATCGTGGCCATCTTCTTCGGCACCAATTCCATGTCCCGTTCCATCCGCCGGGTGGAGATGGCCGAGGCCAGGACCAGGATGGTGATCGAGAACATGCTCGACGGCGTCATCACCCTCAACGAGGAGGGCAGGATCGAATCCCTCAACTCGGCGGCCTCCAGGATGTTCGGCTACGAGCCCGCCGACGTGGTCGGCCTGCGCCTGGACAGCCTGCTCCAGAGCGGGCAGGGTGGGCAGGGCGGCGAGGCCCGCTGGGACGGTGATGCCCTTTCCCTTGCCCGCGGCAGCCTGCGCGAACTGACCGGCAAGCGCAAGGACGGCTCCTCCTTTCCGCTGGAGATCAGTGTCAGCGAGATGTCCTTTGGCCGCAAGAAGGTCTATATCGTCATGGTCCGCGACAACACCCAGCGCAAGAAGGCGGAAAACGCCCTGCTCAACAGCCAGAAGCAGATCATCAAGCAGGAGAAGCTGGTCTCGCTGGGCACCATGGTGGCCGGTATTGCCCACGAGATCAACAACCCGGCCCAGGCCATCAGCTTTTCCATGGAAGGGCTGAAGATGAATATCGGCTTTGTCCGTGAGCTGCTGGACACCCTGCAGCCCTGCCTGGAGGTCGACGACGACAGGCTGACGCCCGAGTTCCGGCGTCTCAAGGAAAAGGTGGCCGAGCTGCGGCTCGACCTGGTCCTGCGCGGCATCAGTGATATTGCCGAGCGCAACATCGAGTCCATCGAGCGCATCGAGCACATCATCAACTCCACCAAGCGGATGGCGCACAGCGACGAGGAGTTCGCGCCCTGCGACATCAACACCATTGTCAACGACGCCATCACCCTGACCCGCAACCAGATCAAGTACTGCATGAACCTGGAGACGGACCTGGCCCCTGACCTGCCAAGGATCAAGGGACTGGCCCAGGAGCTGGGCCAGGTCTTCATCAACATGATCATCAACGCCCGCGACGCCGTACAGGCCAGGGGGCTCTCCAAGAAGGAGGCCCTGATCAGGATCTCCACCGCCTACCATCCGGAGCAGCAGGAGATCGAGATCCGCTTCGAGGACAACGGTATCGGCATCTCCCAGGATATCCTGGACAATATCTTTGATCCGTTCTTCACCACCAAGGGCGTGGGCAAGGGCATGGGGCTCGGCCTCAACCTCTGCCACCGGATCGTGGAGGCCCACGGCGGCGAGATCCGGGTCGAGTCGGTTGTCGGCGAGGGCACAACATTCATCCTGACCCTGAAGGCGGGGGAGAACCAGACAACATGAAGACACTGCAAAAGGACAAGGCGACCCTGGTCATCGTCGACGACGAGCAGACCATCCTCACCGAGCTGGAGATCCTGCTCTGCCGCAACTACGAGGTCCACACCTTCCTCAATCCCGAGGAGGTGGAACCGTTCGTGGACAGCCATCACGTGGATCTGATCGTCTGCGACGAGATGATGCCCGAGATGCGGGGCAGCGAGCTGCTGGAACGTCTGCACAAAAAGCATCCCGACATCTGCAAGATCGTGCTTTCCGGCCAGGCCGAGAAGAACGACATCGTCAAGGCCATCAACGAGGGCCATATCTACAGCTTTCTCTTCAAGCCGGTCAACCGGGAGCAGTTGCTCAACGTCATCGAGAACGGCCTGGAAAACCGGATGATGAAGCTGCTCCTCGAGGAGCAGAACCGCCAGCTCAAGGACCTCAACGAAAACCTGGAAGAGAAGGTCAGGGAACGGACCGCCCAGCTCGTCAAGGCCTACAGGCGGCTGGAGCAGCTCGATGACAACAAGATGGCCTTTCTCATCTATCTCTCCAACGAGATCAGCTCGCCGCTGGACCGGCTCAAGAAACTGGCCGAGGTCCTGATCACCTACTTCGGCCTGGCCGGCAGTGACCTGTCACCCGCCCTGCAGCCGGTGGCGGCTGGCAGGCTGGTGCGGAAGATCCTGGCGGAACGGGGGGAACAGGTGGCGGCAAAGGAGCTGCAGGTGGACAACCGGGTGGGGGAGGAGGTAAGGATGCAGGCCGATCCCGATTACCTGGAGTTCCTGCTCGCCACCCTGATCGACAATGCCCTGGTTTTCTCCGACCGGGGCGGTACTGTGACCATCGACGCCAGGAGGGACGAGGACCGGGTGAGTATCATGGTCAGCGATACGGGGCGGGGATTTGATCCGGGAGACCGGGACCTGCTCTTCAAGCCCTTTGTCCTGCCGCCGGAGAAACGCAACCCGGACGGTTTCGGTCTCAATCTACCCCAGGCCAGGATCATCGTCGACGCCCATGACGGCGAACTGCAGGCCGAGAGCCCGGGGCCGGGCAGGGGGGCGACCTTTACCCTGACCCTCAAGGGGTGAGCTATGGAGCAGAGTGCGAATATGGAGGCCCTGCGCAGGGAGAACGCCGGGCTGCAGGAGCGGATCCACGAACTGGAGCAGAGCCAGGCCCACCTGCACCGGGCCCTGGAGCAGGTCTTTGCCTTCTCCGACCGGCTGATCAGGGTCCGCGACACCGGTGCCCTGTACAGGGAGTGCACGGCTGTCGGCCGGGACCTGTTTGACCTGGATTTCTTCTCGCTCATGACCCTGGAGGAGGACGGGAACATCCTGGTGATCCGCGACGCTGTCGGTTTTCCCGAGTCCATGGTCGGCACCTACGGTCTGTGCCGGGGCCAGGGGCTCTCCACCTGGGTGGTCGACCGCAAGGCGGCCGCCACGGTGCTCGATTTTGCCGAGGAGGACCGTTTCGAGGTGCCCGATGTTGTCTTCCGCCACAACATCACCTCGGCCATCTGCGCGCCGATGATGCTCGGCGACGATGTCTTCGGGGTTCTCATCGGCCACAGCATCAGGAAACGCCGGTTCAGTGACGAGGAGACCTGCCTGCTGCAGAGCTTTGCCAACCAGGCGGCCGTGGCGATCCGCAACAGCATGCAGGTGGAGGCCACCCGCAACCGGGAGATCCTGCTCGAAACCATCATCGAGACCATTCCCCATCCTGTTTTCCATAAGGGGGCCGATGGCGTCTACCTGGACTGCAACCGGGCCTTTGCCGAGTTTCTCGGCCTGGAAAAGGAGGAGATCATCGGCGCCACGGCCCATGATATCGCGCCGTCCGACCTGGCCGACATCTACCAGGAGGCGGACCGGCAGTTGCTCGGAGGCCGGGTGCGCCAGCAGAGCTACGAGACCCGGGTCCGCTACGCCGACGGCACCCTGCGCGAGGTGATCTTCTCCAAGGCGGTCTACTGCGAGGCCGGCAGCGACCGGCCCGGCGGGGTGGTGGGCACCATGCTCGACATCACCGAACTGCGCATGGCCGAAAAGCGGCTGGCCCGGCGCAAGGCGGAGCTCGAGGCCATCTTCAATGCCATCCAGGACGCCATCGTCTTTGTGGACCTGGAGCGCCGCATCATTGCCGTCAACCCGGCCTTCCGCGCCATGTTCGGCTACAACCTGGACGAGATCGCCGGCAGGACCACGCAGATATTCTACGCCAATCCCGAGGAGTATCACCAGCAGGGCAAGGTGCGGTACAGTCCCGGTGCCAGGCCCGAGAGCATGGTCTACGAGATGCTCTACCGCCGCAAGAACGGCGAGGTCTTTCCCGCCGAGACCATGGGCGGCCAGGTGCGTGACGAGGAGGGGAAGATCATCGGCTACCTGGGCGTGGTCCGCGACATCACCGAGCGCAAGAAGGCCGAGGAGGCCCACCAGCGGCTGCAGCAGCAGATGCAGCACGTGCAGAAACTGGAGAGCCTGGGCGTGCTGGCCGGCGGCATTGCCCATGACTTCAACAACCTGCTCATGGCCATCCTCGGCAATGCCGACCTGGCCCTGGTCAGGATGTCGCCGGCCTCGCCGGCCAGGCCCAATCTGCTCGCCATCGAGGAGGCCTCGCGGAGGGCGGCGGACCTCTGCCGGCAGATGCTGGCCTACTCCGGCAAGGGCCGTTTCCTCATCGAGGCCCTGGACCTCAACGCCCTGGTCCAGGAGATGACCAACATGCTGCAGATCTCCATCTCCAAGAAGGCGGTGCTCAAGTTCAGCCTCAGCGACATGGTGCCGCCCATCGAGGGGGACGCCACCCAGATCCGCCAGGTGATCATGAATCTGATCATCAATGCCTCCGAGGCCATCGGCGACCGGTCCGGTATCATCTCCATCGCCACCGGCGCCATGGACTGCGACCGGGACTACCTGGTGGATACCTACCTGGACGAGAACCTGCAGCCCGGGCTCTACACCTATGTCGAGGTGGCCGACACCGGCTGCGGCATGGACGGCGAGACCAGGAACCGGCTTTTTGATCCCTTCTTCACCACCAAGTTCACCGGCCGCGGCCTGGGCATGTCGGCGGTGCTCGGCATTGTCCGCGGCCACAGGGGCGCGATCAAGATCTACAGTGAGCCGGGCCGCGGCACCACCATCAAGGTCCTCTTCCCCGTGACCGAGGAGGCCATTCCCATGGCCGGCAGCCTGGACAGCGACGGGAACGCGGACCGCCTGGCCGGCGCCGTGGTCCTGCTGGTGGACGACGAGGAGACCGTTCGTTCAGTGGGCCGGCAGATGCTCGAGCTGCTGGGTCTGCAGGTGACCGTGGCCGAGAACGGGCGCCAGGCCGTGGCCATCTATGGCGAGCGCCAGGAAGAGATCGACCTGGTCCTGCTTGATCTCTCCATGCCGCACATGGACGGGGTACAGGCGTTCCGCGAGCTGCGGCGCCTGGACCGTAACGTGCGCGTGGTCATGTCCAGCGGCTACAACGAGCAGGAGGTGACGCGGCAGGTGGTGGGCAAGGGGCTGGCCGGTTTTATCCAGAAGCCCTACCAGATCGACACCCTGCGCGACGTGCTCGGCGAGGTCCTTGGCGCGGAACCAGACGCCGACACCAAGTAAGAGGAGTTTCGTAACCCCTCACGGGATGGCTAACCATCGGTCTGCCGGGCCGTGGCCCGGATGTCGCCACCGTTGCGCGGGTGCCAGCGCTGGCCGCCTTTGAAGCCGTAGCCGCGGATCAGGTAGAGGGTGCGGACGAGCTGACGGCCGAGCCACGGCGATGTGCGGTAGATCCTGATGGTTTCGGGCGGGTCCACCCGCTGGAACAGGCGGCTGATCCGCTTTTCCATTCCCCGGTATTCGTAGATTCCCACCCCGTCCTTTCCCCTGAGCATGGCATCGTTGACCCAGAAGTCGTAGACATTGGGCCGGGTCCAGTGGTTGATGGACACGGTCCGGGGCTGACCAGGGACGTAGAAGGCCAGCTCGCTGGCATACTGGTAGCGAAGCCCGAAGATGAAGGTCTCCTCCGGCCGCGGCATGCCTTTGCGGGCCAGGTCGACCAGTCTGCCCAGCTCGTCCCAGCCGATGGTCTCCCGGGCCACCCGGTCCATGGACATGGGCAGGGGCAGGGCCGGATAGACGGTCTGCACCAGGACCGGCAGGGTCATGGCCCAGGCCGTGACCAGGGTGGCCCGCCAGAGGCGGCGCCTGCCGGGCGGGGCCGCATGGTCGGCGCCGAAGCGGCCGGCCACCAGCACCAGGCCGGCAATGTAGGCCGTGGCGGCCCAGTTGCCGTAGATCCGGACATGGAGGGAGAGCAGCAGGAAGACGGCAAAGGTGGTCAGCGACATCCAGTTCAGGTAGGATGTGGCAGGGCGGACGGACGGCGTTCTTTCGGCGGGCCGCAGCCAGGCGCCGATGAGGAGCAGAAAGGCAAGAGGCGAGAGCAGGGCGGCCTGGGTGGCGAGGAAATCGCCGATGAAACGGAAGGTGACCAGGCTGCTTTTGTCGATACCCCCCTGGTAGAGGACATGCCGGAAGGTGGCCCACTCGTTACGGGCGTTCCAGATGATGACCGGGGTAAAGAGCAGCAGGCCCAGGCCCAGGCCGATCCAGGGCCGGGGCGAGGCCAGCCGGCTCCGCCAGGTCCGGCTGAAGACCATGGCAAAGAAGAGCGAGGGCAGAAACAGGAGCATGGTGTACTTGGAGAGCAGGCCGAGGCCGAACCAGAGGCCGGTGAGCAGCCACTGGCCGGAGGTATCTTCCTCCAGGGCGCGATGGCCGTGGTAGCAGGCCGCGGCCCAGCAGGGCAGCAGCAGGCCGTCCGGCGTGGCGACCAGGGCGGCGCCGTTGAAGAGGAGCACGCCCTGGGAAAGGAGGGCGGTCTGCAGGGCGGCGCGGCCGGAGAAGATACGCCCGGCCAGCAGGCACATGTAGGCCGAGCAGAGGGTGATCCCGAGGATGGTGGGCAGGCGGACCGCCAGTTCATGCTGGCCCAGGAGCCTGGTGGCCAGCCAGATGGTCCAGGCGATCATGGGCGGGTGATCGTGGTAGCCCAGGTCCAGGTAGCGGCTCCACTGCCAGTAGTTGGCCTCGTCGGGAACCAGGAGGTAGCTGTTGCCCAGCAGCAGGCGGGCCAGCAGGGCCAGCCCCAGGACCAGCCAGGTCTGCCTGAGCAGGCGTGCTTCGCTTGTCGTGGTCATGGTGGGATTGTGAACCTGCAAATGATGATGGCGTCGCAAAAAGTCCGATCTACTGCGTTGTATCGGGTACGGCCAATGCTCGACGTACCACATGTACGCCTCCGCTTGGCCGACACCGCTACGCCTTGTATATCGAACTTTTATGCTTAGCCATCTTTAGAGTGTGATGGACTTTTTACGAGTCCATCAAATGATGTAATGTAATAGTTCACTGCTATCGGCAACTACAGGAACATACCGATACTTTTGGTAAATTATGGCGGGAAGGTGACCTTGAAGAAGCGTGTTGTGGAAATAACATTACCGCTGGTGATCCTGGCCGGCCTGACCCTGGTGGTCTGGCGGACCGGCCTCGATCTTCGGCTTGCGGCCCTGGTGGCGGGACCGGACAATACCTGGCCCGGGATCGGCAGGATGCCCTGGAATCTGCTCTATCGCTGGGCGCCGCTGCCCGCCTTTGTCCTGGCCGGGGCCGCCCTGGCAGTCCTGGCCGCCGGATTCCGCTCGGTCCGCTGGCGGCGCCGACGCAGGGACGCCCTCTTTATCCTCCTTCTGCTCGCCCTGGGGCCGGGCCTGCTGGTAAACGTCATTCTCAAGGATCACGTCGGCCGCGCCAGGCCGCGGGAGGTGGTGCAGTTCGGCGGCAGCCACCGCTTCACCGAGATCTGGCAGCCCGGCACCACCGGCCGCAACAGTTCCTTTCCCTCGGGCCACGCCTCGGTGGCCTTTTTCCTCATCGCCCCCTGGTTCGTCTTCCGGCGACGCAACAGGACCCTGGCCCGTGCCTTCCTGGCCGGCGGCATCCTGTTCGGATGCGCGGTCGGCTGGGCCAGGATCCTGCAGGGCGGCCACTTCCTGAGCGATGTTCTCTGGGCGGGCGGCCTGGTCTACCTGACCGGCGCCCTCCTGGCCATGCTCATGCGCCTCGATGAGTAACCCCTCACGGGATAACCAACCATCGGTTTTTCGACCACAATGCTGTGAGCGCTTACCTCGATGATCCCGGCCCCCCGGCCGCTACAGGCTGATCACTGCCGCGTCGTCGCAACTGAGCTGGATCAGCTCCATGGCCGTGGCCATGCGGGCGCCGTCGATCAGGTCGTCTTCGGTGATCTGGCGCGCCTTGGCGCATGGGGTACAGGCCAGGAGCGGCACATTGTGCGCCTGCAGGTAGGTCATCAGGTCATCGGCAATATCGCCGGTGGCGGCCTGCAGGTGATCGATCACTCCCTTTTTCACCAGGTAGACCGCCTCGTCGAGCAGGAAGACAGAGACATTCTTTCCCTCCTTGTGGGCAATGGTGGCAAGATGAATACCCCGGGTGGAACGGTTGGGGTTGTCGGTGCCACAGGACAGGACAATCACTACATTCTCGGCCATTTGAACCTCCTTTGAAAGACTGCTGAAAAAGCCGGCACGGCTGGACCATGTTATTTGCCCGCAGCCGCGACAGATTATGAAAATCAGGAACAGGCCGGAAGACTTCTGTCCTCTGACCTCCGGTATCCCGCCAACCTAAACGCAGGCAAGTTGCACTGTCAAGGTGTTCCTGTTCCCGGCAGCAGCACCGGCCGGATGGCCGAGAAGACCTGGTCCACTGTGATCGCCTGCAGGCACCTGTTGTCGGTACAGGGCGTCTTGCGGTGGTTGGCGGCGCTGACACAGGGGGAACAGGCCAGGCCGGCGTAGATGGGCGTGGAGTTGCCCAGGGAGCCGTAGAGGGTGGGGGTCTCGGGGCCGAAGAGGACAAAGGTGGGCAGGGGCGTGATGGCGGAAAAGTGGCCCGGGCCCGAGTCGTTGGTCACCATCAGGGTGCTGATGGAGTAGAGCACGGGCAGGCGTCCCAGGGGCAGGGCGCCGGCAAAGTTGATGCAGCGTCTGCTGCCGATACGTTCGCACATCTCGCCGGCCTCGGCCTTTTCCGAGGGCGCGCCGGTGATCAGGACCAGGACATCGGGGGCCGCGGCCAGGATTCTGTTGATCAGCGTCTCGTAGCGGTCCCGCATCCAGCGGCGCTGGGGCAGCAGTTCGCTGGCATTGGGATTGATGAGCACCAGCCGCTGGCGGCCGCGCTCATAGTCGGGGCAGTGCCGGCGCACCAGTTCGTGCATGTTGTCCAGCTCGTTGTCGCTGTAGCGGACCGTGGTCAGCCGGATCTCCGCGTCGGTCACTACCTGCTTGGAGTAGGGAACCTCCACGGTTTCGGCCAGCAGGCTGTTGACCAGGGCCACGAAGTTTTTCGCGATATGGATGTGCGGATTATAGGCCACCCGGTGGGTGAGGAGTTCGCCCCGGTAGAGTCCCTCGTTGTGAAAGGCATAAAAGCCCACCCGGTTGACCGCGCCGCTGAGGCCGGTGAGCAGGGCGGTGAACCGGGAGAAGAGCTCGAGATCCACCACGGTGTCGATCCGGTTGCGCCGGGTCCAGCGGAGAAAGCGGAGGGTGTCGGTCACCAGGTGGAGCAGGTTGTCTTCGCGCAGGGTGAAGATGTTGGCGGCAGCAATGGTGCCGACCAGGTCCAGGCTGGGCCGGTTTTTTCTGAAGATCACGAAAAAGAGCTCTGCCTCGAGCTGCTGCCGCGCCTTGCGCAGGGCAGGATCGACCAGGATGGTGGAGCCCATTTCCGAGAGCTCGATGAACAGGATCTTTTTTGGACGTCGGACATCGGGCCGCCGCACCAGCCGGCAGAGCCGCAGCCAGCAGGTGAGGAGAAAGGTGAGCGGGATGCCCGCCCACCGGTCGATGGTCCGCATGGTGTCAACGTTCATGACAATGGTCTCCTATGCCTGCTGCGGGCCTCTTCGTTCGCCGAGATAGACGGCCAGCCCCGGCAGGGAACAGGCCAGGGACAGCAGGCCGTAGAGGATGGAGAACGACAGGACCCGTGACCTGTCGGCACCGATGAGAAGAAAAAATCCCACCATCGCCCCCTCCCGGATACCCCAGCCGGCCAGGGAAAGCGGCAGGATGGTGAGAAGGATCACCGGCGGCACCAGGGAGAGGTAGACCTGGAGGGGGTAGTCCAGGCCGATGGAGACCCCGAGCACATAGAAGGCGGTCATGGCCAGCAGGTGGGTCAGGACCGACAGTCCGGTCTGCAGGGCGATGGCGCCGGCCGTGGAATAGACCTGGAAATAGCGCTCCGACAGCCTGCCGAGATATCCCAGGATGCGTGAGGTGGTGATGAACCGGAACCTGCGCAGGAAAAAGAGCAGGATCAGGCCGCTGAACAGGGAGCCGAGCACGAGCAGCAGGGCGCAGTAGATGGGGCCCGGCAGCAGGGTGCGGTTGAAGAGCAGGGCGCAGATGTTGAGCAGGAGCAGGCCGGCCAGGCCGACGATCCGGTCGATGAAGACGCCGTAGAAGGCATCTTCCGCGGTGCCCTTTATCCGTGAGCAGTCGAGGATGCGGATGCCGTCGCCGCCGATACTGGTGGGCAGGCCCTGGTTGAAGAAGGCGCCCTTGAAGAAGCTCTTCAGGTAAAAAGTAAAGGGATGGCGGAAGCCGATGCGGGCCATGATCAGGGACCAGCGGTAGGTGGCCACGGTGTTGCTGGCAAGCTGGAGCAGGATGGCCACCAGGATGCTGGCCGGCGGTACCTGCCGCATGGCCTGCCAGGCCCTGGCCGGATCGACCTGGCGGAAGATCAGGAGCAGCAGGGCAGTGCTGATCCCGAGCTTGACCGCGTAGCTGACCGGCCGGTTCACTTTTCTGTCTTTGCGCACAGCCGGCATGGCTTGAATCCCGCTTTCCCGGCCACCCGGGCGTCCTTGAACCTGAGAGTGCAGTGTGTGCAGTTGTACAGGGTGCAGCCCGGGTAGTGGTAGACCCTGGTCATGGGGTCGGCATGGATGACCAGGCCAGCGGCCCCGGCGGCATCGGTTCCGGCGTCCGGGGATGTCGCCCTCCTGCGGCTGAGCAGCCGGCGCACCAGGCCGGCCACCCTGGCGAAGACCGGCTGCAGGGTATGCTCGTAGAGGAGAATAAAGAGATTCTGCAGCCGTTCGGGCAGCAGGGGCAGTTCCTGGTCCGTGCGCCAGAAGATGAACAGGGCAAGGGCCAGGAAGATGATATTGGGGGCCCACATGCCGATGACCAATGGCACCACCAGGTCTTCCACCAGCACCCGGCCGGTGGTGAAGAGGATGTAGTAGAGGACAAAAAAACCCAGGCCCAGCGGCAGGCCGATGGCCCGTCGTCCCGGTCCGGCCTGCAGGCCGAGCGGCACCCCGAGCAGGCTGAGGATCAGGCAGCCCACCGGCAGGACCAGCCGGTGATGGTACTCGGTGAGAAAGACGATGCCGCGCCTGGTATCGGGGCCCATTTTCCTGGCCATCTGCAGCAACTGGTGCTGTGACATGGCGCCCTTGCTCAGGCTGGTGAGGTCGTCGCCGCCGATACGGGTGGGCGGCTTGAGCGGGATCTGCAACTGGTAGCGATGAAAGCGGACGATCTGGTTGTCCAGGCCGTCGGTGCTGTGCAGGGTGCCTTCGTTGAGGACGATGGTGACCTGCATCCTGTCGATATCCGCCTCCATGTGGCCGGCCCTGGCCATGGTGATAATGGGCTGCTTGCGGTTGCGCATGTCAGAGACATAGACCCCGTGCCACTGTTTCTGCCTGTCGATGTGGTCCACGTAGACCACCAGGTCGCCCAGGGCCTCGGTGAAGACCCGTTCCTCCAGGCCCTTGTCGATCTTCTCCTTGGCGAGCTGGAACATGAGCTTGCGCATGGCCACCTCGCCGGCCGGGATCAGGCGGATGGAGAAGAAGCCGGTCAGGGCGGCGATGGAGGCCGCCACCAGGAGCACCGGCGGCATCATCCGGCGCAGGCTGATGCCGCACGCCTTCAGGGCCAGGATCTCGCGGTCATTGGTCAGCCTGGTGAAGCCGATGATCACCCCGGCCATGCTGGCCATGGGGATCACGTAGAGCAGCATGTGGGGGAAGATGTAGGCAAAAAGGCGGACAAAGTCGCCAAAGCTGATCCTGAGCTCGAGCACCACTTCCAGGAGCGGGATCAGCCGTACCAGGAAGAAAACGCCATAGAGAATGAGAAAACTCGCGAAAAACGGCGCGAGCAGCTCGGTGGCGATGTAGCTGTAGAGCAGCAGCGGAAGTCGGTTCAGTGCCATGGGGGACCGGGAGGATCGTACCGGCAGCCGTCCCCGTGCCCTTTGGCGGACACGGGGACGGGTGCCGGTTACGGCTTGATGCTGTTGATCACGTCGGTGATGTTGACATCGATCCAGTGCTGGTCCCACCACTCCATGGGAGTGACGAAGATGCCGTGCACCAGCATGGAAAAGTGGAGATGGTCACCTCCGGCCATGCCGGTGGCGCCGGAATGGCCGATCAGTTCACCCTTGTCCACCATGGTATCCAGGCTGGTGTCGATCCGGTTCAGGTGGGCATAGAGGGAGTAGACTCCCTGGCCGTGGTCCAGGATCACGGTGTTGCCATAGATGCCGAGATAGTCGGCAAAGACGACTTTGCCGCGGTTGGCGGCCTTGATGGGCACATGCGCTGTGGAGGCGATATCCATGCCCAGGTGGGTCTGGTGGTCGATGGGCCTGCCCTGGTAATAGTAGGTCCGCTGGTCGGCGAACCCGGCGCGGCCGGCGCCGGGCATCCGCAGGAACCGGTCCTGCCACAACTGTTCCGGTACCGGGTCGCTGCAGACCTGGCGGATCTTTTCCGCGTTGCGCCTGCGGATTTCGTTGTTGGCGAACAGGTACTGCTCCAGCAGGGTGCCCTGCATCTCGGGGTAGTATTCCTCGAACTCCGGGATCTTGCGTTTGAGAAAGGTGTCGCTCACATTGATGCGGTCCTTCTTTTCCGGCACCTTTCTGAAGGTCACGGCAAAGATGGCCTTGCCCTGGTTGCCGGCCTCGTCAGTGGCCGTGACCCTGGTCTGCTCCGGGGCCTTGGCATTCCAGGGCAGGGCGATGTAGGCGATGAAGACATCCTTGAAATTCTTCAGGGGATAGCCGGCAAAGAACATGTCGTCGATCCGGACCCCGTGTTTTCTGGCCGGCTCCGACAGCCGGTAGATGACGATGCCCGAGCCGCCGGGCCGGATATAACGCTGCGCGTGCTCGATGGAGACCCGTGGCGGGGTGGTGTCGATGACCACCGGGATCCGGGTCACGGTCTCGTTGCCGCGGAAAAAGCCGTTGAGGGAGAAGTCGCGTACCGAGAGCACCAGCTCGGCCTTGCCGTTTTTGAGCCCGGCCTTCTTGGCATCGAAGAGCACCTTCTGGCGGACCTCCTGCGGGCCGGCGGCGGACAGCCAGGCCTTGCGCGGAAAGGTACGGGAATAGATGACGTTCTCCCGCCCCCCCTGGACCAGGGTGATGGTTATCCCGCTGATGCCGCTGCGCCGGTCACTGGCCAGCAGGGGCAGGGTGGCGCTGGTGCCCAGGAAACGGGTCTCCTTTTCCAGGGCCACGTAGGGCTTTTCGGTCTCAAAGAGGATAAAGGCGCCGGCACCAATGACAATGAGGATGACGGCCAGGAGGATGAAAAGAATGGTACGTCCGGCCCCGCCCTTTCTGCCGCGGGGTGAACGTCTGAGTCTGTTGCGTCGTGCCATGATCTGTCCTGTGGTGTCTGCGGTGCAGTGATGTCCGGTGGCGCGCCGGTCCGCGCCGGCCACTCACTCGTTCCAGATGATTTCGTAGCGTTTGATGTGGATATCGGGGACCGGAATGATGACGATCCGCTTGCCGGTCTCCTTTTCCAGTTGTTCGATGTTGTCGGCCTCCTCGCTGAGCAGCATGTCCGCCACCCGCGGATGGACCTTGATGGTGACATTGGAGCCGCCCACCTTGCCGGCGTTGCGGGTGATCTTGCGGAAGATCTCGTAGCAGATGGTCCGCTGTGACTTGATCACGCCGTCGCCGCCGCAGTAGAAGCAGGGCTCGCACAGCATCTGCGACAGGCTGTCGCAGGAGCGTTTGCGCGTCATCTGCACCAGGCCGAACTCGGAGAGCTTGAGGATGTTGACCCGGCTCTTGTCCTTGCTCATGGCCTCCTGGAAGGCGGCAAACAGCTCCTCGCGGTGCCGGGGCGAGTCCATGTCGATGAAGTCGATGATGATGATGCCGCCGATGTTGCGCAGCCGGAGCTGGTAGGCGATCTCCTTGACCGCCTCCATGTTGGTCTTGAAGATGGTCTCGCCAAGATCGTTCTTACCCACGTAGCGGCCGGTGTTGACATCGATCACTGTCAGGGCCTCGGTGCTCTCGATGACGATGTAGCCGCCCGAGCGCAGCCAGACCTTCTTGTCCAGGGCGCGGTTGATCTCCACCTCGATGCCGCGCGACTCGAACAACGGCAGGTCGCCCCGGTGGAGGCTGATCTTCTGCTCCAGGTCCGGCGCAAAGGCGCGGACAAAGGTGAGCAGCCGCCTGTGGGCCTCGGGCGAGTCGATGATCAGCTCGCGGACATCGTCGGTGAACAGGTCCCGCACCGAGCGGAGCACGATATCGAGGTCCTTGTAGACAAGGCTGGGCGCGCTGACATCACTGCAGCGGGTCCTGATGTCGTCCCAGAGGAGCAGCAGGAACTCCATGTCCGCCTCCAGTTCGCCCTCGCTCACGTTTTCGGCCACGGTGCGGACGATGAAACCGGTCCCCGGCGGCCTGAGTTTCTCGATCTTTTCCCGCAGCCGGGCGCGGACCTCCTCGTCGGCGATCTTGCGCGAGATACCGATGTGGTCGGTGAGCGGCATGAAGACCAGGTTGCGGCAGGGCAGGGTGATGTGGCAGGTCAGCCGCGCCCCCTTGGTGCCGATGGGTTCCTTGGAGATCTGGACCAGGATCTCCTCGCCCTCCCTGAGGAGCTTGGAGATGCAGGGCGTGGAACCGGTGGGTTCCTTGTGGCCGGAACAGACCTCCCGGGGCATGACATTGGCCCGGGAGCAGATCTGCTCCTGGCCGCTGACGATCTGTTCCATGCCGGTGGCCGAGGCGTGGATGTCGTCCACGTAAAGGAAACCGGTCCGTTCCAGCCCTATGTCGACAAAGGCGGCCTGCATGCCCGGCAGCACCCGGACCACCCGGCCGTAGTAGATATTGCCGACCAGTCCCTTTTCCGTGGGCCGCTCCAGGTAGAATTCCAGCAGGTCCCCGTTTTCCACCAGGGCGATCCGGTTTTCATAGGGCGCCGCATTGATGAGGATGTCTGTATTCATGGTGTCAGGGTGACCAGCGATCCGCAACGACCCCCGATCGTAGAATTAAGGTTGAAGTTAAAACTATCCATTATACTATACATGACATACTCTGCGCCATAACAAACTGGGGCCGCTGTCCGCAGTAAACGTTCAGCAGCACGCGATCCGGAGTCCAGGCTTACCTGTAAACGTTCAGCAGCACGCCATCTGCACGCGCTCGCCACTGCCCGCATGGCGGCGGAAACCGACCACCCGTGAAGAGAACGCGAATTTCCGTTATCATACCGACCTGGAACCGGGCGGATTTCCTGGCCAGGGCCATCGGCTCGGTGCTCGAGCAGACCAGGCGCTGCGACGAGCTGATCGTGGTCGATGACGGTTCCACCGACGCCACCGCCGACCTGGTGGCGACCATGGCCGCTGCCGGCGGCGGCTGTATCCGCTACATCCGCCAGGAGAACCGGGGCGCGGCCGCGGCCAGGAACCGGGGCATTGCCGCTGCCACGGGCGACCTGCTCTGTTTCCTCGATTCCGACGACCGCTGGGACCCGGCAAAGCTGGAACTGCAGGAGCGGGCCATGGCCGGCCATCCCCACCTGCTCATCTCCCATACCCGGGAGATCTGGTTCCGCCGCGGCAGGCGGGTCAACCAGAAGAAGAAACACGATCCGCCCGGGGGCGAGATCTTTGCCCGCTGTCTTGCCATGTGCGTGGTCGGCATGTCGACGGTCATGGTGCGGCCGGAGTTCTTCCGCCGCCATGGCCTGTTCGATGAATCCCTGGTCTGCTGCGAGGACTATGACCTCTGGCTGCGGGCCTCGGTGCACGAGGAGTTTCTCCTGGTCCCGCAGGCCCTGACCATCAAGGACGGCGGCCGGCCGGACCAGCTCTCCAGCCTGCACCGCGTGGGCATGGACACCTTCCGCATCCGGTCGATCTGCCGCCTGCTGGAGCAGGCATCGCTCAGCCCGGAGCAGCGGCGGCTCGCCCTGGCCGAGCTGGAACGGAAGTGCAGGATCTACGGCAGGGGCTGCATCCGGCATGGCCGCAGCAGGGAGGGGGCCTCCTACCTGGCACTCCCCGAACGCTACCATCACGGACACCACCCTGTCCTGACTTCAGAGACCTGAGACTGTCATGCCCTATACCGATCCATCCCGCCATGTCGTTCAACTGCATGTGACCGAGGACTGCCTGGATCTGCCCTATACGCGGGAGATCATCGGCCGCAGCGGCCTGCCGGTCACGGTTCTGCCTCCGGGCGGGACCCCGGATATTGCCGGCAGCTACCCGGCCAGCCTGGACAGGGGCAAGCGCCACCTGCTGCTCTGCCGGAACCGGGGAAGATTCCTCAAGCCCTGTCCCGCCACCCGCGAGTACCGCTGCTGCGGCTACCAGGTCCTCAATATCGGCATGAACTGTCCCATGGACTGTGTCTACTGCATTCTCCAGGCCTATCTCAACAATCCCTGGCTCAGTTTCTTCGTCAATATCGAGGATCTCTTTGCCGAGCTTGACCATGTCTACGACGGTTTCCCGGACCAGTTTTTCCGCATCGGCACCGGAGAGTTCACCGACAGCCTGGCCCTGGATTCCCTGACCGGGCTCAGTCCCCACCTGGTCCGCTGGATGCGTACCAGGTCGCGCGGTGTCCTGGAGCTGAAGACCAAGAGCGTTGCCATCGACAATCTGCGGGGCCTGGACCACGGCGGCAGGACCATTGTGGCCTGGTCGCTGAACAGCCCCCCGATCATGGCCCGGGAGGAGCTGCGCACCGCCTCCCTGGAGCAGCGGCTCCGTGCCGCTGCCCGCTGCGCCGGCTGGGGCTACCGGCTGGCCTTTCACTTCGATCCCATCATCTGGCACCAGGGCTGGCAGGAGGGCTACCGGCAGGCCATTGAGCGGCTGTTTGCCACCGTTCCCCGGGAGCAGATCGCCTGGATCTCCCTGGGGGCGCTGCGCTATCTGCCGTCGCTCAAGTCCATTGCCACCTCCCGTTTTCCCGGTTCCCGTTTCTTCTACGAGGAGTTCATCGACGGACTGGATGGAAAATGCCGATATTTCCGCGATCTGCGGGTGGAGATGTACCGGTTCATTGCCGGAGAGCTTGCGGCGCGGGCGGCAGAGTCGACCTGCATCTATTTCTGCATGGAGAGCGATACCGTCTGGCGTCAGGTCTTTGGCTTCATCCCCGAGGAGCGGGGCGGCCTGCCGGCCATGCTGGACCGGAGTGTGTCCTGAACGTAAAAATGGCGCTATTTCAAGGTGGTTTCCACCGGCGGTGAACGGCTATTCCTGAACAGAACCGGTGGAAGGGGCGGGGCCGGATGCAGGAAAAGTACTTTCTTTTTCCTGGCTGCCCGGTATTATTACCAGGTTCGGGACAGGCCGGAGGTCGGTTTTCGGCCTTCTGATTTCATGAATTTTTTCAACAGGCAGGTGAACCATGGTCAACAAGGTGATACTTATCGGCAATCTGGGCAGGGACCCGGAACTCCGCTACACCCAGAACGGCACACCGGTGGCGTCGCTGCGGGTGGCGACCTCCAGGAAGTGGAAGGGCCAGGATGGCCAGATGCAGGAACAGACCGAGTGGCACAGCGTTGTTGCCTGGAGCAGGCTGGCCGAGCTGTGCAACGAGTACCTGTCCAAGGGGTCCAAGGTGTATGTCGAGGGCCGGCTGCAGACCAGAAAGTGGCAGGACCAGAACGGCAACGACCGCTACACCACCGAGGTGGTGGCCCAGGACATCCAGTTCCTCTCGCCGCGTGGCACCGGAGGCGGCGGTGGCGGCGGCTACGGCGGCGGTGGCTTTGCCGACGGCGGCCAGCAGGGCGGCTTCGGCGGTGACGATTTCTCCGGCTCCGAGCCTCCTCCCACCGGTGACGATGTTCCCTTTTAGCGTTCTGAGAAAATCCGGCCAGGTCCCGGGAGCTGGGGACAGGAGTCTCACGGTCGCTCGGACGAAAAACGCCGCCCGCGGTTCATGACCGGGGCGGCGAAGTTTGTGCAAGGCCGGTGAGGCTGCGGGCCGGTGTCAGTGCTTGCCCGGCGCCAGCGGTACGCCGCGCCGTTCCTCGGTGATATAGGCCTGGATGGCGATCATCCGCGGGTCGTCCAGGGCCAGGGGCTTGCCCTCCAGCGGATTCATGATGCAGAAGTTGATCATCTCGGCCATGGTGGCCACCTTGCCAAGCTGTTTCTGGAACTTGGGATAGGTCTCCGGGTGGGTGTTGGCGGCGTTGGGATGGCACTGGGCGCAGACAACGCCGTTGGTGCCCAGGCCCGGATCGGTGAAGACCTGGCGGCCTTTTTTCACCGCTGCCTCGTACTGCCCCTGCCAGAGTTCCAGGTCCTTTTGCGTGAATTCGTCGGCCCGGGCCGGCTGCATGCCGGTCAGGACGAGGGCCGCCATCGCCACTGCCATCATTGTCGCTTTCTTGATCCCCATCATAGGTCTCCTTGTCTGTTCAGCAGGCCCCGGCCGGGGGCCGGGGCCATGGATTTTTGCCGCTGTGCCGGCATCTCTTCTCAGTAGTGGAACTGGGGCGGGATGCGGTGCTCCTGGTAGGTGACATCCTCGGGCCGGCCGGTGGCCGGGTTGAAGGCCACGGTCCGGGGCGCGTTGTCGGGCAGGCTGAAGTGCATGGTGGCGTTGCCCGAGTTGATGTCGATGTACTGCCAGCCGGTGGCATCCCGCTCGAAGAAGGGGTCGGCCCGGTTCATGGGGACGGTCAGCTTTGGCAGGTAACTCTCCGCGCGGGCGTTGCTCTGCGGGTAGGGCCAGGGCCAGGCCGTGGCCATGGCGGCATGGAAGCTGATGTTGCCGATCTGGTTGTACTGGATCTGGTGCACGTGGCCGTAGAAGACATTGACCTTTCTGAAGGGTTTGAGGAGTGCCTGGATCTGCTCGGCATCCTCGGTCCAGAAGTTCCAGTTGCGGAAGATCTTCTGCAGGGGCGAGTGGGAAAAGATGGTCACCGGCGTATTGACGTCCACCCTGGCCAGGTCCTTTTTCAGCCACTCGCGCTGCCTGGCTCCCACCATGAAGGGGGAACCGCGGTGGTCGTCCAGGCCGGCCATCACTCCCATACGTTCCTCGCCGCTGGCCCAGCGGTTGTGGGTCCAGTCGTCGTAAGTGAGGATGGAGTTGAGGACCACGAAGTGCATGCCCTTGTGGTCAAAGCTGTAGTGGTCCGGTCCGAGCTGGCTGCGCCAGTATTCGCCCAGGTCGAGATAGTAGTCGTGTTCGCCCATGACGTAGTGGACCTTGTCGCGCAGGCCGGAGAGGATCTCCAGGCCGTGGTCGATCTCGGCCTTCTTGCCGAGCTGGGCGATGTCGCCGCCGTAGAAGATGAAGTCGGGCCGCGGGTTGAGCAGGTTGGCCTCGGCAACGGCCCGGATCAGGCCCCGGTCCCAGTTGCGGACAAACTTGTTGCCCTTGATCTGCTGGATGTGGGAGTCGGAGATATAGGCAAAGGTGAAATTCCTGCTCGAGTCGGCAAACGCCATCTCGATGAGGCTGACGGGCAGGGTCGCTCCTGCAAGCAGTGCGCCGGCACCCTTGAGAAGATCACGTCGGTTGAGACTGTTCATTGTGCGCTCCTTGTCAGAAGTCGGAAACCGGCAACCGGAGGAATATTGCGGTGGACCGCAGGAGCCGCTGCCGCGCCATGGTGGTTCCGGTTGTCATGATATGGTTGTGGTCGTGAGCGGTAACGGTGGTCGTTCCCATGTTACTTCCTGAATTCCGGGCTGGTCAGGGCCCGCATGAATTCCACCAGGTCGTCTTTCTGCGCATCGCTCAGGTTCAGGGGGCGGATGCCGCCGCTCTGGAAGCTGTTGATGGGCTCGCTCTCATCCAGACGGCCGCCGAGGTTGTAGAACTCCACCACGTCATCGAGGGTCTCCAGGCTGCCGTCGTGCATGTAGGGGTCAGTGACCGCGACATTGCGCAGACCCGGTGTCTTGAAGGCGCCGATATCCCGCCACTGGCCGGTGATGGCGAACCGTCCCAGCTCGGAGGAGTTCTTGTTGGTCAGTACCGCGATGTCCACGCTGGCCCCCTCCTGCCGGGCCCTGGTGAAGGCGGTGGCCATCTCCTTGAGATCCTTGTCCACCAGGCTGAAGCCCACGCCCAGGTTGTGGAAGCGGTTGTCGGTGAACAGGGCATGGGTGTCAGTGATGGTGTGGCAGGAGACGCAGCGTCCCTGGCCGACAAAGACCTGCAGGCCGCGGATGGCGGCCTCGCTCATGGCCTTCTTGTCACCGCCGTAATAGTAGCGGTCAAAGGGGGAGTCGCCGGAGATGATGGTCCGCTCGAAGCTGGCAATGGCCTTTTCAACGTCCCTGATGGTGATCTCGTCACCGCTTTTGCCAAAGACCTGGCGAAACAGTTTTTTGTATTGCGGATCAGAGCGGACGATCTTCAGGATCGGCCCGTAGTCCTTGAGGCCGTGCTCGACAGGGTTGAGAAAGGGCTGGCCAGACTGTGATTCCAGGTCCGGCTCCCGGCCGTCCCAGAACTGGGAATGGTTGTAGGCGGCATTGATGACCGTGGGCGCGTTCCGGGTGCCCTTCTGTTTGCCGACACCCTCGGACACCGAAAGCGGGCTGTCGGTGAAGGCCTTTTCCCGGGCATGGCAGGTGGCGCAGCTCACCGTGCCGTCGGAGCTGAAACGCTTGTCATGGAACAGCTTGTCGCCGAGCTGAATCTTGACCTCATCCTGAAGGTTGTCCACCGGCACCGGCACTGATGGCAGCCCCAGTGGGAGGGTAGCTTCCTGTGCCACCGCCCATGAGGCAAGGACGGCGACTGCCAGCAGCGATACACCATAACGCTTGAGCTTCATTGACTCGTACTCCTTGAGGGATGGGGGTTGGTTGAATGGTTTTTTTGTGACGAGAATTATTATTAAAAGTCACGTTATCTGATCTAGGAAAACCTGTCAATGAAAAAGATGCTGCCGGGGAGAAATAATGTACCACGGTGCGGTGTCAGGGGACAGGGGCCAGGTTCCAGGGGACAGGGGCC